>JBBDQP010000060.1:0-2392 GCA_040905965.1 Acidimicrobiia bacterium | reverse complement strand
TGATGTGGCCGTCCGGGCAGTACCAGGCGGGGATGCGGTGCCCCCACCAGATCTGCCGGCTGATCGTCCAATCCCGCAGGTTTTCCATCCAGTGGAAATAGGTGTTCTCCCAGCGTTTCGGGATGAAGACGTTGCTGCCGTCTTTGACGGCGGCAATGGCCGGCTTGGCGAGTTCGGTGACGGCGACGAACCACTGGTCCGACAGATACGGCTCGACCACCGAATCACAGCGATAGCAGTGCCCGACCGAGTGCCGATGTTCTTCGACGGCGACCAGGAAGCCTTCGTCTTCGAGCGCGGCAACGACTGCGTCGCGGGCATCGAAGCGATCCATTCCTGCGAACCGGCCGCCGTTGTCGTTGACCACCGCCTGCAGGTCGAGGATGACGATCGGTTCCAGGCCGTGGCGCTGGCCGACCTCGAAATCGTTGGGGTCGTGGGCGGGTGTGACCTTCACCGCACCTGACCCGAATTCGGGATCGGCCCATTCGTCGGCGACGATCGGGATCTCCCGGCCGACGAGAGGCAAGGTGACGGTCTTGCCGATCATGTCCTTGTATCGCTCGTCCTCGGGATGGACGGCGACGCCGGTGTCACCGAGCATCGTCTCGGGGCGGGTGGTTGCCACCACGATCTCGCCGGTGCCGTCGGTGAGCGGATAGCGGATGTGGGTGAGCCTGCCCACCTCGTCGGCATGTTCGACTTCGATGTCGGAGAGGGCCGTCTCACAACGCGGGCACCAGTTGATGATCCGGTTGCCCCGGTAGATGTGGCCTTGCTCGTAGAGGGTGACGAAGACTTCACGGACGGCGTCGGAGAGTCCTTCGTCCATCGTGAATCGTTCCCGGGTCCAGTCGCACGACGAACCCATGCGGCGGATCTGGGAGGTGATGCGCTCCCCATACTTCCGTTTCCACTCCCAGGTCTGTTCGATGAAGGCTTCCCGGCCGAGGTCGTGGCGGGTGAGTCCTTCGTTGGCGAGTTCACGTTCGACGACGTTCTGGGTGGCGATGCCAGCGTGGTCGGTACCTGGGATCCACAGGGCGGCGTATCCCTGCATGCGCTTGCGGCGGATGACGACGTCGTGGATGGTGTGGTTGAGCCCGTGGCCCATGTGGAGCACGCCTGTGACGTTGGGCGGGGGGATGACCACGGCGAACGGTTCACCGTCCGGGCGGTATTCGGGCCGAAAGATCCCGGCAGACTCCCACTTCTCGTACCAGTCGGCTTCGACCTCGGCGGGTTCGTATGTCGGGTTCATCGGTCTGAGTGTCCCAGAAATAGCGGAAGGCCCCGGGAGAATACCCGGGGCCTTCCGTTCCCTAGAGCGAACGAGTCGCTCAGAGGGATCTCACAGAGAGGACCATCCACCGATGTCGGTGGAAGTCACCTCTTCTTTCTTGGATCCACGGACCGCGGACAGCATCAGCGCACCAGCGCCCAGAGCGAGCATTGCGAGCCTGACCATGTCACGCGACTCCGAGCCGGTGAAGGGCAGCGTGTCAGCTGACACTTCCGCCACCGTCGTCGTGATGGTGGTACCCAACACCCCGACTCCGTCCTCATCCGAGTCCGAATCCTCGTCCGACTCCGAATCCCCAGCCGTCGTCGTATCCGCAGTCGTGGTCGTCGTCTCCGCAGTCGTGGTCGTCACGAACACCTGGCCGCAAGGATCCGGACTGCTCTCCCCACTTGGGTGCTTCTGGATCGTGTACGAAGCGATTTTCCAATTTGGATCGTCATCGATATCCGGGCCACCCTTACTGGACCACCCATCCGTGAACTGGTCAGAGCAGGAGACATGGACCTGCATACCCGGACCATTGGGGTAATCGGCCGCACCACCTGTGCCTGGGAAGAAGGCCTCAATATCCTTACCAGCGGAGTAAACCGATTCGGGACAGTTGTCGCCATCGACGACGTGCCCGTTGACGAAGACGAAAGTGAATTCCGTGTAGTTCGTGTCGCACGCGTGAGTCTCTCCAGTATGCGCGCCCGCGACCGGCGCGAAGAGCGCGATCTGCAGTAGATAGAGCAGGATCATGAGAGCGGTGGCCCCTGCCACCCGCTTCTGTGCAATTGATGTCATTTCGTTCCCCCTGGCTTGTTGGCCTGCTTTGTGAGGGAGAGGTCGGTCTCACCACTGGCTCGCCTCGATACATAGGTGACCGTGTGTGTATCGAGGGTCGATGCCCCCTGTGCCCCATTTTCGACCACTGAAAGTGGCCGGCTTGCGATGCCCCTTGGCCGAAATATCCGGCCGCAGTAGTGGGGTACCCGCGAATGAGCGTTCCCAAACAAAGTGGGCGCGTCTTCGAACTTCGCCGCGGTCCGACGGGTCCGCAATGGGCCGGTCGGCCCAGGCGGAAAGGTCAGGCGGAACGTTCCTGGG
>JBBDQP010000059.1:23841-32327 GCA_040905965.1 Acidimicrobiia bacterium | reverse complement strand
CAGTGTCCCCCCGGCGCAGCGTTGGGACGAAAGATGCCTAGCTTGGCGGTTCAGCACCGTACAACCGGTGCCGATGGATGGCAGGTGACGATGACATCGACCGAACATGACGCCACCGGTGGTTCCGCCGATCCTCCCGCCGTGTGGGCGAAGGGTCTGGTCCGCCGGTTCGGCAAGACCACGGCAGTCGACGGTCTCGACCTGTCGATCCGACCGGGCGAGTTCTACGGCCTCCTGGGACAGAACGGCGCCGGCAAGACAACCACAATCAAGATGATCGTCGGACTTCTTCGACCAAACGCTGGCAGCGCGGGAATCGGCGAGTTCGACACCTGGAAGCAGCCGGTGGAGGTCAAGCGACGGATCGGCGTATTGCCCGAGGAGTTCAATCTCTACGAGCGGCTGACCGGTGCAGAACTGCTCGACTTTGCGGCCGCCATGCACGGCCTCGACCGCGACGAGGCGGTGAGCAGACGCAACGAATTGCTGGCCCTTCTCGACCTCCAGTACGAGGCAGGGAAACTGGTCGGGGACTATTCGCGGGGCATGCGGAAGAAGGTGGCGCTCGCCGCCGCCATCATCCACCGACCCGACGTGCTGTTCCTCGATGAACCGTTCGAAGGTGTGGACGCACTCAGCGCACGCCTCATTCAGCGGCTACTCATCCGGTACACCGAAGGCGGCGCCACGGTGGTGTTCTCGGCTCACGAGATGCATCTGGTGGAACGCCTCTGCACCCGCGTCGGGATCATGATCGAAGGTCGCCTCGCCCGCGAGGGAACCCAGCCGGAACTGTGCGACGCCTTCGGTGTCAACTCGATCGAAGATGCCTTCATCGCGGCGGTCGGCGGTGACGACGACCGGGGGGAAATCTCGTGGTTGCACAACTCGCCTGGCTGAAGCTCCGGCTCCTCTGGAACGGTCTCAGGAAGGACTGGCAGCGCAGGATCGGATTTCCTTCGTTGCTCGTCCTGCTCGGATACGTGTCGTGGATCCTCGTCTCCCAGTTCCGGTCGGCGATGCAGAGCCTGGGCGATATGGCGCGCCTTGAGTTCACGCTGTGGGGGGCACTGTTGTTCTGGCTGGTGTGGGTCGCGCTGCCGGTGGTGATCTTCCCGCTCGACGAGAACCTGGACCCGGCCCAATTCGCCTTCGCCCCGATCAACGCTCGACAGCTCGTTGGTGGGCTCGCCGTCTCGGCCCTGATCGCCCCGAGCGTGATCATCCCGCTCATCGTCCTCGGCACCGGAATCGTCGAGTTCTCCCACGTTCTTCCGGCGGCGATCCTCTCGGCGGTGCTCCTGCTGGGAGTCGTGATCCTCTCGGGCCAGGTCTTCACGACAGTGATCTCGGCGATCTTCAAGACCCGCCACGGCCGGGACCTCTCCCTCCTGATCGTGCTGGGGATCGGGCTCTCGGGATTCTTCGGGCAGTCGGTGATCCGAGACGCCGTGAGCCGCCTCGGCCTGGAAGGGGCGATCCTCGCCAACCGTCTCGACGGACTCGCCGCCTTCCTCCCGCCGGTGGCCGCCCAGAGGGTGGTGACGTCGGCGGAAGTGGGAGATGGACTGGCAGTCCTCGGATGGACGCTCGTCGCCAGCGGATGGATCGCCGCCCTCGGATGGGTCTGGCAGCGTCTGCTGACGTGGATGATGACAACCCCCGACTCCAATCCGATCCGCAGCCGACGCCGTTCGGCTCGTGGCCTGGCAGGACGCGGGCGTTGGACGGCGGGACGAGTGCTGGCCCGCAAAGAACTCCGCTTCTACGTCCGCGATCCCCGTCAGCGACTGGTGTGGACCGGAGCGGTCATCTTCATCGGTCTCGCCGCCACCTCGGTCCTGGTGGGCACGGGAGGGTTCGGCCTGCTGACGTCGAGAGAGTGGCTCCCGCTGCTGGCTCCAGCCCTCGTGCTGTTCGTCGGACTCCCTATCGCGCTGAACGTCTTCGGCTGGGAACGCAACGCCGCCAGCTTCCTGTTCGTGCTCCCGGTCGAGCCCCGCACGCTCCTGTGGGGCAAGAACCTCGCCGCCACCGCTGCGCTCGCCGTCGAGACCGTCCTACTGGCGCTGCTGCTGGCATGGGTCAGCGGTGGGTGGGCGAATCTGGTGTTCGTCCCCGGTCTCATGGTCGCCGCCATCGGGTGTCAACTGGCGGTGGGCAACATCGTGAGCGTGATCTCCCCGCTCCGACTCCCCCGTGAGGGCACCGACGTGTTCGCTCAGGCGTCAGAACAGGGGTGTCTCGCCATCGGGGCCCAGGCCGTGTCGTTCTTCGTGATCGGTCTGCTGCTTGTCATCCCCTCATCCGTGTCGGTGCTCACCGTCGGGTTCAACGCCCCCATCCCTTCATGGTTCGCCAACCTGTTTGCGATCCTGTGGGGGGCGATCTTCTACACCGTCTCGCTTCGGGTATCGGCTTCGATCCTGCGGCGGAGGACGCCCGAGGTCGTCAGTTGGGTTCAGACCGTCTGACTCGTACCCTCGATCCGATGCGACTCGGAATCGATCTGGACGGCGTCGTCGCCGACTTCAACGGGGGATGGACCCGCCTGTACAACGAGCAGTACGGAACGGACCTCACCGCCGGATCCGTCACGCGCTGGAACCACATACCGGACCTCACCCACTTCCGTCACATGGGGGAGTTCTGGCGATGGGCGGCGGACCTGGGCGGCGTGAGCCTGTTTCGCCATCTGGACACCTTTCCCGGCGCGGTCGAGGCTCTGAGGGAACTCGCGGTCGACCACGACATCGTCATCGTCACGACCAAGCCGGGATTCGCCGTGAACGACACGCATGCCTGGATCGCCGAGAAGCAGATCCCCACCACCGAAGTCCACATCACCGAGGACAAGTGGGAGGTCGACTGCGACGTCTTCCTCGATGACGGACCGCACATTCTCCCCGGTCTGGTGGCAGGCAGACCCGACTCAGTTGTGTGCCGCTATGTCCGCCCGTGGAACCATCCGGTGGCGGGCGCGGTAGACGTCGAGGACTGGCCGGCCTTCCAGAATGTCGTCGCGAGTCTCTGAACCGCGAAAATCGTTCACAGTTCGTTTTGAGACTAGACACCCAATCCTCGTACTCTGGAAACACGCGGAAGGGCACCCTCAACATGAGACAGCTTGTCCGCGCTCCCAAGACGAAGGAAGTAGACCAATGACCAAGCGAATGCTTGCGCTCCTTGCGGTACTCGCAATGGTCGTCGCGGCCTGCGGTGGCGATGCCGCCGAAGAGACCACGACGACCGCTGCGGAAACGACGACGACAGCGGCACCGGAAGAAACCACCACGACCGAGGCGCCGGAAGAAGATCCGAGAGCCGATTGGCCCGACACCCTCATTTTCGGCTTTGTGCCGAGCCAGGAAGTCGAGGAACTCCAGGACGAGGTCGACGTCTTCGCCCAGGTTCTGTCCGACGCACTCGGAATCAACGTCGAAGGCACTGTGACCACGGACTACACCGGACTCGGTGTGGCTCTCGGCACCGGCCAAGCAGATCTCGGGGCCTTCGGTCCCGCCGGATACGTGCTCGCCAACCAGACATACGACAACCTCGAGCTGCTGGCGCAGTCAGTCCGCTTCGGCGACTCGACCTACCACGGCCAATGGTTCACCAACGACCCGAGCATCTGTGGTGCCGACCCGGTCGAAGGTGCGTACTACTACGACGATGCAGGAAGAGTGGTGTTCTTCGAGTCAACCGAGACGCCTGCGCTGCAGGTCGGCTGGAACCCCGACGGGACACGCGACACGGAAACCTCCGCCGGTCTCGCTTGCCCGGAGCCGGTGGATCTCGAGGTCGTGATCGACAAGACGATTGCGTGGGGTACGGAAACCTCCACCTCGGGCTTCATCTTCCCGACCCTCGAGCTCATCCGTAAGGGAATCACCGAGGACCAGTACACCTCGATCTTCTCCGGCGGCCACGACGCCTCGGTGCAGGCCGTGTACGACGGCAGCGCCGACATCGGCGTGTCCTTCGACGACGCTCGTCGCACCATCCGCGGCGAGGTTCCCGACGTGGGTGAGAAGGTGATCGTGTTCAACATCACCTCCCGTATCGCCAACGACGTGATCGCCGTCCGCGCAGACCTGCCGGAAAGCCTCAAGGAGGCTCTCTTCCAGGCGATGGCCGACTTCATCGCCACGGAGCAGGGCGCCGAAGTGATGGACCAGCTGTACTCGTGGACGGACCTCATCCGGGCAGACGAGGTCACTGCGCAGTCGCTGCAGGCGATCGAGGACGCAATCGCCGAACTCGGCTTCTCGGGCTGACGCCGAACTGACAGATAGCTAGGTTCAGGGGCCGTCGACTTCACAGTCGGCGGCCTCTGTTCCGCCTAGGGAGATGCCAGGGAGATTCTGAATGATCGAATTCGAAAACGTCGACGTCACCTACCCGGGAGGTTTGAAGGCACTGAAGAACGTGACGCTGACGATCGGAACCGGCGAGCTGGTTGTCATCGTCGGGCTGTCCGGGGCAGGCAAGTCGACCCTCCTGCGTGCCATCAACGGCTTCGTCCCGATCACGGCAGGATCCGTGAAGGTCGACGGGGTGGAGGTGCGAGGCGCCGATGCCAAGACCCTCCGTGAGTTGCGTTCGCACATCGGGATGATCTTTCAAACGTTCAATCTCGTGAACCGGACCACCGTCATCAACAACGTGCTGATGGGACGACTCTCCAAGGTTCCCCGATGGCGTTCGATGCTCGGCCTGTGGCCGGCGAGCGAGCGCGAGATGGCACTCCGGGCCCTCGAACGAGTCGAGATCGTCGAGAAGGCCTACGTCCGCGGGTCGGACCTCTCCGGTGGCCAGCAGCAGCGAGTCGGCATCGCCCGCGCCCTTGCCCAGGAGCCCACCGTCGTGCTCGCAGACGAGCCCGTGGCCTCGCTCGACCCCGTGACCTCGCACACCGTGATGCAGGATCTTCGTCGCATCAACCGGGAACTGGAGATCACCACGATCATCAACCTCCACTTCCTCGACCTTGCCCGTAGCTACGGCCAGCGCCTCATCGGATTGCGCGACGGAGAACTGGTGTACGACGGCCAGATCAAGGATGTCGGCGAGGACACCTTCCGCGAGATCTACGGCCGAGCCGTCACGCCGGATGACCTGCTGGAAGGCGCCGAGTTGTGACCCAGGTGGTGGAAAAGCCCGCACGACCCGTACCACCTGCGCGGGCGATCAAGCTGGTCCCAGGTCTCATCGCCGGCCTCGTGCTGCTCTCCGTCGGAGGGCTCACCGCGCAAGCGACATCAGGAGTCCTCTGGGGCCTGATCGGCGCTGCAGGCGTCATCGCATCCTTCCGATTCACTCGCCAGCCACTCACCACCGCCCAGTCCGTGGTGATCGGCGCGGCCGTTCTGGTGTCGTGCATTCTCACCTCAATGATTGTCTCCGATGTTCCCGACCGTGTTGGAATCGTGCTCACCCTCCTGGTGGGCGGGGCGTGGGCCGTCACCGGCGCGGCAGCCGCATGGGTGCTGTCGGCTCGAGGCGCACGGGCGACCACAGCCCTCAACGCCGCGATCGGCTGGATCGGGGCAGGCGCCATCTCCCTCGCCGCAGCCAACACTTTCGGTTTCCTCAATCCGCTTTCCGAACTCCGACGCGACGAAGAGGTGGTGTTGACTGCCGGACTGTTCGCGTTCATCGGATTCACCGTCGGAGTCATCGGGCTCGCCTCCACGCTGGGTGCTGCCTCCAGGCTTCCCATGCTCACGGCCGGCGCGATCGTCGTCTACATCACTCTGTTCGCCGCCGCCGAAGTGGGATTCAGCCTCTTCGCGCTGATCCGCGACTTCGCCAACATCGCCAATGTGCCGAACTTCTGGCCCCCCGACTTCGAATGGGCGATCGGCGCGGGAGACTGGTGGTGGCCGCCATCATGGGAGTTCGGCGCACCGACCCGAGCCAACCCGCTGATCGAGACGTTCCGCATCTCGATCATCGCCAGCATCGTCGGCTGCGGGGTCGCCCTGCCGGTGGCGTTCATGGCCTCGACGGTCACCTCCCCGAACAACACCGTGTACCTGATCGACAAAGGCATCATGAGCCTGATCCGCACCGTCCCCGACCTGTTTTGGGCGCTGATCTTTGTTGCTGCGCTCAGCGTCGGACCGCTCCCCGGTGCCCTCGCCCTGATCTTCTTCTCGCTCGGGATCATGGGCAAGCTCCTGTCCGAGACGGTCGACGCGGTGGATACCGGGCCCCTCGAAGCGGCCAGGGCAACCGGCGCCCCCCACTCTGTCGCAGTGCGTTCCGCCGTCCTCCCTCAGGTTCTCCCCAACTATGTGGCATACGCCCTGTACATCTTCGAGATCAACATTCGAGCCTCCGTGGTCATCGGTCTCGCCGGCGCAGGCGGTATCGGACGCGTACTCGAAACGCAACGAACATTCTTTCGCTTCGACCGGGTGCTCGCCATCGTCATCCTCATCTTCATCCTCGTGTTCGTGATCGAACAGGTGAGCGTCGCTCTCCGGCGGAGACTCGTATGACGAGCACAGTCACGAACCCGGAGCGGCAGGTCCCGCAACGGCCCAACCGACCACTCGGCCCGCGCCTTTTCCGATGGGCGGTCGTGGTGGTCGTCGTCGTGCCCGCCATTTGGTCCGCGCTCGGGATGGACGTCTCCCTCCAGAGACTTGCCGAGGCTCCCGGCGACATCTGGGTCGTCGTCCGCCAGCTCTTCCCACCCGACCTGAGTCCCGACGCGTTGCAGCGTGCCGTTCCCAAGATGTTGGAGTCGCTCTACATCGCGTGGATCGGCACGCTGATCGGAGCCTTCTTCTCGTTCCCGCTCGCCTTCCTCGCAGCCAAGAACGTCACCCCGGGGTGGATTTCAAACAGTGTTCGTCAGGTGCTCAACGCCATCCGTGCCGTCCCCGAACTTCTGGCGGCGATGGTGCTCATCCCGCTGACCGGTCTCGGTCCGTGGACAGGCACACTCGCCATCGGCATCCATTCGATCGGCACGCTGGGCAAGCTCTCATCTGAAGTCATCGAAGGCATCGACCCTGGTCCGGTACAAGCGGTGGCGTCGGCGGGAGGGTCCTGGATGCAACGCATGCGCTTCGCCATAGTCCCACAGGTGATGCCGAACATCGTCGCCTACTGGCTGTACCGGTTCGAAGTCAACATTCGTGCATCAGCGGTGCTCGGCATCGTCGGCGCCGGGGGGATCGGAGCCGAACTCGTCTCCCAGTTGCGCTTCCGCGACTTCCCGCGCGCCGGCACCGTGCTCTTCATCACCGTGGTCGTCGTGTTGCTCGTGGACATGACCTCCGGTCGGCTCCGTCGGCGCATCATCAGCGGCCACACCGAGCCCGGTCCGGTCGCGGCCTTCCGACGGATGAAGCCCGTCACGCGGGTCCTGGCGGTTCTCGGTCTGGTGGCGGCGGCGGCCCTCCTCGTCTTCGTGCTCTATCAGCTCGAGATCGCCCTCACCGATCCTCTCGCATGAGCGGAGGGCTCCGGCGGGTGCTCCGCGAGGAGCGGGAACAGCGGGAGCACCGCGACCTCGCACCGCTTGCCACCAAGGCAACAGAGACCCGCGGTCGCGTCGTCGACGAACCCCACGACGAATACCGCACTGTTTTCGAACGCGACCGGGACCGCATCATCCACTCGAAGGCGTTCCGGCGTCTCAAGCACAAGACCCAGGTCTTCCTGAACCCGGAAGGCGACCATTACGTCACCCGGCTCACCCACACCGTCCACGTCACCCAGGTCGGCCGGGCCATGGCTGTCGCGCTCGGGCTCAACGAGCCGCTCACCGAGGCCATCTGCCTGGCCCACGATGTCGGCCATTCACCGTTCGGTCACACCGGCGAGGACGCTCTCACCCCGTATGTCGAAGGCGAATGGCTCCACTCGGCCCAGGGGGTTCGGGTCCTGTCTGTGCTGGAACCGCTCAACCTCACCTGGGAGGTGCTGGACGGTGTCCGCGCCCACTCGTGGAAGATCGACCCGCCCCCCTCCACACCGGAAGGCGACCTCTGCCGGTTCGCCGACCGGATCGCCTATCTCACCCACGATGTCGCCGACGCGATACGGGCAGGTGTGATCTCCTTCGTGCAACTCCCAGAGCGAGCCGTTGAACGGTTCGGTGACTCGTCCCGCCAGTGGATCGGTGCGATGGTCAACGCCGTCATCGAAACCTCGGCCGACGAAGGCAAGGTGACGATGGACGAACCGACCCTGGACGTGATGAACGAACTCCGGGAGTTCATGTTCCGCAACGTCTATCTCAGTGGGGAAGCCGAAGAACAGAAGCAGCGGGCGATCACCGTCATCCGCAACCTCACCGATCACTACGCAGCCCACCCCGACGAGATCCCCGACTCGTACAAGGTCGACGACACCGACGACCTCACCCGGGCCATCGACTACGTGGCCGGCATGACCGACCGCTTCGCCCTCAGCATCCACGACGAGCTGTTCCGACCGCGGCTGTTTTAGATGTGCAGGGGGAC
>JBBDQP010000059.1:0-23741 GCA_040905965.1 Acidimicrobiia bacterium | reverse complement strand
TCAGCATCCACGACGAGCTGTTCCGACCGCGGCTGTTTTAGATGTGCAGGGGGACGACCCCCCGGCACCCCCCGGATGGCAGACCGCCTCTGGCAAGTTTCCCCGGGGGTTCACCCAAGGACCCATGTGGGCAAGGCTGTTCGATTATGCAGGGGGACAGCTTGATTGTGCGGGGGGGGGCGACCCCCCGGCACCCCCCGAATGGCAGACCGCCTCTGGCAAGTTTTCCCGGGGGTTCACCCGATGGGACTCTCACTGGGCCTGCCCCGACGGGTCGGCTCCCTCCCGATGTGGGCCGTCGAGGGGGCGCAGCGAGCGGGAGTCAGGTGGTCGAGCCCGCTGGCTACAAGTTGGGGCAACCCGGGGCCTACCCTGCCAGCCATGACTTTCGATGTTGCTGCATTGGGCGAGACCGCGGTGATCGACCCGGACGAGAATCCGGTGCGTCTGGGTGACCTGTGGGCCGAGCAGCCGCGGGTGATCCTCTTCCTCCGGCACTTCGGCTGACTCACCTGCCGTGAGCGGGCCGGTCAGGTCCGCGACAGATACGCCGACATCCTTGCCACCGGTGCGGGAGTGACAGCCATCGGCACAGGCGGCAAGCGGTACGCCAAGGCCTTCATCGATGACGAGAAGGTCCCTTTCCCGGTGCTCCTCGACGAGGACGGGACAGCGGCGGAGATCGCCGGTACGAAGACCACCTCAATGTTGAAGCTGGTCTCCCCCAAGCAGCTCGCGGCAGGAGTCCGGTCAAGGGTGGCCGGCAACCGGCAGCGCAACCCGGGACGACGCCCATTCCAACTGGGGGCGACACTGGTGATCGCGCCCGGCAACGAACTGCGTTACGCCGATTTCGAGGACTTCGCAGGCGACCACGCCGATATCGACGAAGTAATCGCCGCCATCGGCTGATTCAGCCTTCCTGCCACAGGGGTTCGTCAATGGTGAAGGCCGGAGGCTGATCCCATCGTTCGGCAAATGCGACGAGATGCGCGGGCTTGCGTTTCGCCAACCCCCAGCGTCCGGTCGGATATCCGGCTGACACGGCGGCGTTCATCGTCCAACCCTTGTCGGCGGGAACTCCGAGGACCTCGAAGGCCTCAGCCTGGCGGAACATGCCGAGGATCGTCGTGAGACAGGTGCCGACGCCGTGTCCGCGGGCGGCCAGCATCGCGTTCCAGACTGCGGGATAGATGGAGGCGCCAGAAGGGTCGTTGCGGGAGAAGACCATCAGCCACAACGGCACCCGCTCGAAGTTCTCTGCGAGCCAGTCGCTCGAGTTCATCATCCGCAGAGACTGGTCGTCGCCGACTTCTTCGGCCCGCTCGCGCGCCCCGGCATAGATCGTTTCGTTCAGGGTCGCCCACGCCTCCCGATACAGCGGGCCAAGTTGGTCTTTGACCGCCTGATCGGTGACGGTGAGGAACCGCCAGTTCTGGGCGTTGCTTCCCGACGGGGCCCGCACGGCGGCATCCAGCATCGCAGCGACAACCTCGTCGGGGACAGGATCGGTGGAGGTGCGACGCATCGCCCTCGTCGTGTACAGCGCTTCGAAGAGTTCCATCATCCGAGCATACGGCGCGGTCACTGCCCTGATCTGACCCGTCGAACCGCGGGCTCCCGAACACACTGAGTGTGTTGGCGAACCCAGGGTACGGAGGGACGGCGGTCGTATGCTGGGGGGATGGGGTTTGAGCATGTCGAGATCGAAACAGACGGGGCTGTCGGGTGGTTGTGGCTGAACCGGCCTGAAAAGCACAATGCCCTCTCCGTCGACATGTGGGCAGACATCCCAGATGCGGTGTCCGAACTCACCGACGACCCCAGGGTCCGCTGCCTCGTCGTGGCCGGGAGGGGACCGTCGTTCACGGTGGGGATCGACCTGGCGATGCTGGGATCGTTCTCGGCCGAGGGAGCGTCCCCGGCTGCCACGAATCAACGCACACGCGACCACATCCTTCGACTGCAGGGGACCATGACCGCCTTCGCCCACGCCCGGGTGCCGGTCATCGCCGCCGTCCACGGGTGGTGTCTCGGCGCCGGCATCGATCTGATCACCGCCTGTGACATCCGGTTCTCGGATCCGACTTCCACCTTCGGGATTCGCGAGACTCCGATGGGTCTCGTGGCAGACGTCGGAACGGTGCAACGTCTTCCGAAGATCATCGGCCCGGGCCATACGGCAGAGCTGTTGTTCACCGGACGAGACTTCGGTCCGGCCGAGGGGGAGCGGATCGGCCTGATCAACCGGGTCGTCGACGATGTCCACGCCCATGCTGGCGCGGTCGCCGCGGAGATCGCCGCCAACTCACCCCTCGTCGTGGCGGGCGCCAAAGAGGTGCTGCGTTTGCAGGAGGGGATGACCACCGAAGCCGCCCTCGATCACATGGCGTTGTGGAACTCCGCCTTCCTGGCGTCGAACGACCTGACAGAGGCAATGACGGCGTTCTTCGAGAAGCGGCCCCCCGACTTCACGGGCACGTGAACCGGATCCAGGACGCCTGATGCGCGTGACTGTCCTGGGTTCCGGTCAGGACGGTGGGCTCCCGCAAGCCGCCGCTTCGCATCCGCTCGACCGCCAAGCCCGAATCGGCGAGATCCCCGAACGGACCGGGCCGTCGTTGCTCGTCGAGGACCGGGGCCAAGCCCTCCTATGTGACGTGTCCCCTGACTTCCGTATCCAGTGGTGGAACCGGACGCTCCCACCTGACGCCATCGCCCTCACCCACGCCCACATGGGTCACTACTCCGGACTCGTGCATTTCGGCACGGAGGCAGTTGCGGCCTCAGACGTATCGCTGCACGCCACAGAGAAGATGTGGGGATTCCTGGCCGCCAACGCACCGTGGAGCGCCCTCATCGACAACAGGCGGCTGATTCCGGCGGTCGACGCCGAGTGGGCGGGACACCACATCGACCTGATCGAGGTGCCCCACCGGGGCGAATACACCGACACCGTGGCGATCTCGGTCGGCGGCCGCGTCCTGTGGCTGCCTGACATCGACAGCTGGCATCTCTGGCCCGAAGGGAATGACGTCCTCGCATCCCATGAATTGGCGTTCATCGACGGAACCTTCTGGTCAGCCGAAGAGGTTCCCGGTCGGGACATCCAGACGATCCCTCACCCATTGGTACCGGACACCATCGCGAGGTTCGCCAACCTCTCGACTCGAATCGTGCTGACCCATCTCAACCACACCAACCCGTTGTGCGATCCAGGGTCGGTGGAGAGCGCGCTGGTGCACGAGGCCGGCTTGGAGGTAGCAACCGACGGTTTGGTGTTCGACATCTGACCGGACATTGGCCCGGGGACAGGCGGTACCCTTGCCTCACGCCGCGAGGAGGACGCCTTGAAAGAATTCACCGCTCCGGGAGAGGTCGCCGTCGACCCCGCCGAGAATCTCACCACCCAGCTCTGGAAGAACGCGGAGTCCTTGCCCGATCACGCCATCGCCGCCTACAGGGTCGGCGATGGTCCATTCCAGGACGTGACGTATTCGGAGTTCGCATCCCAGGTGCGCCGCGCTGCCGCCGGGTTGATGGCTCTCGGACTCGACAAGGGCGACCGCGTCTGCATCTTCTCTCCCACCCGCTACGAGTTCACGGTCCTGGACTACGCCATCTGGACCGCGGGACTCGCCACGGTCACCATCTACGAGACGAGCTCCGCCGAGCAGGTCGATTGGATCGTCAGCGACTCCGGTGCGCGAGCCATCATCTGCGCCAGCGACGACCTCAAGAAGGCCTACCTAGACGGGGCGGGTTTCGGCCACAAGATCGAGCACATCTTCAGCCTCGACTCGGGAGGGATGGAGTCCCTGACAGACGCCGGGAAGGGGATCTCGGACGAGGCAGTGATGGAGCGGGCGCGCTCGGTGGGTCCGGACGATCTCGCCACTCTCGTGTACACGTCCGGCACGACGGGCCGTCCCAAGGGGTGCGTCCTGACCGTCGACAACTTCGTGTGGCTCACGCGCCAGGTCCAGTCGATCACAGACAACGTGCTGAATCCGGGTGCCTCGACCCTGATGTTCCTGCCGCTCGCCCACATCTTCGCCCGGCTGATCCAGGTGGCTTCTGTCAACGAGGCAGCCAAGATCAACTATTCCAACGGCGTCCCGGTGCTCCTCGAAGAACTCCAGATGGTCAAGCCGACCTGGATGTTCTCGGTGCCCCGGGTCTTCGAGAAGATCTACAACGGTGCCTCGCAGAAGGCTCACGCCGACGGCAAAGGCAAGATCTTCGATGCGGCGGCCCGTACGGCGATCGCCTTCTCCGAGCAGTCCCAAGACGGCAAGGTGTCGCTCAAGACGAAGATCCTCCACGGGATCTTCGACAAGCTGGTCTATACGAAGCTACGCGACGTCTTCGGCGGGCGTTGCCAGTACGCCATTTCGGGCGGGGCAGCGCTCGGTGAGAGGCTCGGGCATTTCTACAGCGGAATCGGAGTGACTGTTCTCGAGGGCTACGGCCTCACCGAAACATCCGCCGGGTCGACGGTGAACCGGCCCGATGCCATTTCAGTGGGTTCGGTGGGGCTTCCGATCCCGGGCGTCAGCATCCGGATCGCCGACGACGGCGAAGTCCTCATCAAGGGGCGCCACGTCTTCGGCGGATACTGGAACAACCAGACCGCCACCGCGGAGTCGATCAGGGACGGGTGGTTCCATTCCGGCGACATCGGCGAACTGGACGACAACGGGTTCTTGCGGATCACCGGCCGCAAGAAAGAGATCATCGTCACCGCCGGTGGCAAAAACGTCGCGCCTGCCGTGCTCGAAGACCGCCTGCGGGCACATCCCCTCATCAGCCAGGCGATGGTGGTGGGCGACAACCAGCCGTTCATCGCCGCGCTGGTCACCATCGATGCCGACGAGTTCCCCCGGTGGGCATCCGAGAACGAAAAGATCGGGACGCTCGCAGAACTCCTCGACGACGAGGACCTACAGGCGGCGGTTCAAAAGGCAGTCGATGACGCCAACGGAGCCGTATCGAAGGCGGAATCGATTCGGGCGTTCCGAATCCTTCCTGCGGACTTTTCGATCGAGGGCGGCGAGTTGACACCGACCCTCAAGGTGAAGCGCAAGATCGTGGCAGATCTCTACGAATCGGTCATCGACGAGATCTATTCGAAGTAGCCGAGCCGGACCGACCGACTGCTGATGGCCGGTCCAGTGGCGCTGCTCGGGAGCGGCGAGTTTCTCCCTCGGATGGAGGAACTCGACCGTCGCCTCCTCGCCGGACGACCCCAACGCGTCGTTCACCTTCCGACGGCAGCCGGACAGGAGAGCGGGCGGCGGCTGCGATATTGGCGCGACCTCGCCCGCAGTCACTTCGAGGACAGGCTCGCGGTCGAAGTCCAGACGCTGGGCGTCCTCGACCCGAACTCTGCCAACGACCCTCGGAATGTGGCAATGCTCGATGGTGCGGGTCTGATCTACCTGTCCGGTGGCAACCCCGGCTACCTGGCCGCAGCGCTCCGCGGCACCGAGATCCTCAAACGCATTCGTGAACTATCCATCGCAGGAACCGCTCTCGCCGGATGCTCGGCTGGAGCCTCGGCCCTGACGGCGGTGGCACCCGATGTTCGTTCAGGTGAAGGGAGCGGCATCGGGCTGGGCCTCGTCCCCCGCCTGGCGGTGATTCCCCACTTCGACAGCATGCGGCGGTGGCGACGGGGGATGACCGAGCGCTTCACCGAGAACGTCCCGGAAGGGGTCACCGTGGTCGGTATCGACGAGCACACGGCCATCGTCACGGACGATCTCGTGAACTACGAGGTGTACGGCGTGGGCACGGCCGTCTTGGTGGAAGAAGGTTCCGTCCTCGGGCCAGGTGACCGGTTCGCGATCTGAGGACGGTCAACCCATCCAGCCGAGGCGCCGAATCTGCTTTCCATGGCTCCGTCCGACGATGTAGGAGGCGACCATTCCGCCGGTCGCCAGCGTGGCGGCCGATCCGAGGGCAATGACTTTCTTGGTGCGACGGGCGAAGATGACGATCGGCCAGCCCCTCTCATAGGCGATGCGCTCCAGTTCACCGTCAGGGTTCACGGCGACCGGATGGCCGACCGCTTCCAGCATCGGAAGGTCCGAAATCGAGTCCGAATAGGCGTAGGACTTCTCGAGGTCGTACCCGCGTGACTCGGCAAGGGAGCGGATGGCCACGGCCTTGCCATCGCCATAGACGAACGGGCCTTCCAACTCGGCCGTGTAATGGCCGTCGACGACCTTGCCTTGCGTCCCGATCGCTCCGTCCATGCCAAGCGCATGCGCCAGCGGTTCGACGATCTTCTGGGGAGAGGCGGAGACGATCCACGTCTCTCGACCGGCGTCATGATGCATGGCGAGCAACTTCTTTGATTCCGGCCGGATGTCGTTCACGAGCTTTGGAAGCATCTCGCGGGCGACCGAGTCGAGTTGGTCGACGCTCACGCCGGCAACCTTGCTCAGGAACTCCGATCGGGCGTTGTCAGATACGTCCACGCCCTTGTCACCCAGGAGCACGAACATGCACGCGGCCACTCCCCAGCGGGCGATTTCTCGATTGGTGACCAGGCCCGCCCGCCATGCCTCCACGGCGAACGGAAAGGCAGACGCACCGGCGATCAGAGTGCGGTCCAGGTCGAAGAATGCTGCAGAAGTCATTGCGTGCCGAATGCTAGCAAATGCAAGCGTTAACGAGAAGGGTGCAAGCAGTCAGGAGAACAGGTATCTGAGCAGGAGAAAGTCGTCGCCGACGATCACGCGATCCAACGACGCCTCCCTCGAACCGCCCTGGCCATGGACGATGCGCGGGCCGTCACCGCGAATCAACTGGGGCGCGATCGTGACACATGCCTCGTCAAGGAGATCGGCGACCTGGGCATTGACAGTCGGTCCGCCCTCCAGCGTGACCCGCTCGACGCCCCTCTCCCGCAGTTCGCCCATGGCCTCGCCGAAATCGACGCGTTCGTCGCCAGCCACGATGACTTCCGCGAAGTGCGCCAGCGCCGCTCGCCGTTCGACGGGTGAGGCCGCCGACGTGACGATGATCGGGCGGGACTCCATCAGCGAGTCTGTGAGATCGAACTCGAGGCTGTTCGACACGATCGCAATTCCCGGGGTGGGCGCAAGCCCCATGTCCTGTCGCCATCTCACCAACTCGTCGGGCAGGCGGACAGCCCGGTACCGCTCGGCTCGGGCAGTCGACGCTCCGACGACGACCAGATCGGCCACCGCCCGCAGCGCCCGGAACACAGCACGATCGGGGGGCCCTCCGAGTCCAGTCGAACCGTCGTCGACCGTGGCTGATCCGTCGAAGGACGAGATCATCCCCAGCGTGATCCACGGTCGCAGACGCTGAGGGGGCCGGGCGTCACCCAGATAAAGGGAGGCGATCTCGGACGGATCGGACATCTCCACCAACACGGTCATGGGAGATCCCATCCCGCTCGCTCGGCGACCCAATCCCACAGCCGGGCACGGCGTTCGGGAGTGTCCGAGCGGCGTGTCCGGTCGAGCTTGTGGATGTCACGCACCCGACGGTCCAGCCAGAACTTTCCGGTCTCGGCCGCGGGTGCGCCGTCGTCGGAGGCGAGCCAGACCATCGTGTCAGCGCCCTGCTTCGGGGAACGGAGGAACGGACCCACCACACGGTGAAATCCAGGAAGCGAGTCCACCACCCCAGGGGTGTCTACCCAGCCCGGATGCATCGCATGGAAGCGCACGCCGGGTCGGCGTTGCGCCCACATCTCGTTGAGTGTCACCTGTGCGCGCTTGGCGATTGCGTACTGGGTCGGCCCCTTGTACGACTCGGGATCCATCTCGATGCCGCTGACCGTCAGCGGGACCGTGTACATGCCGCCTGAGGACATGGTGACGACCCTGCAGCCCTGGCCAAGGCTGTCGAGCATCAATCCGGTCATGAGGAACGGCCCGACGACGTGGACGGCCATCGTCGTCTCGGTTCCGTCCGGCTGGGTTCTGCGCTCGTTGAACAGCGCACCGGCGTTGTGGATCAGCACGTCGACTCTCGCGTGCGCATCCTTGATCGATCGAGCAGCGGTACGGACGGCGGCGGAGTCGCCCATGTCCGCGATCGCCGTGGAGATGCGACCGTTCCCGAACTGGTGCGTGAGGCGAGAGGCCAGCGCGTCGACCTTTTCACGGTTACGGGCGACCAAGACCAACGTCGCGCCGAGCCTGGCGAACGACTCGGCGGCGGACTCGCCAATGCCTGATGTGGGTCCCGTGATGACCACCGTTCGTCCACGCAGGTCGTACTTCCAAAGCGGGGTCCAGTCGTCGGTCCGTTTGCGCACCGAATACCCGATGCTGCTGAAAGACGTGACGACAGGCGCTTCGATGAGCGCGTCGACGACGTCGGCCGGTCTCATCGCAGCCACTCACCCTCGAGTGCTGCCGCCAATCCCGCAGCGGCGGCATCCCCGATCGGGTCGAAGACTCCCTGCAGCCAACGATCGGCGAGCGACAGCGGGAACGGCATGTCGAGATCAGCCGCGTAGGTGACCAGTGCTCCAGGATCCGCCGGCTCGACACTGATCACGTCAGTCGACGTGAAGGGAGTCTTCTTGCCGACAATCGTGTATCCGACCGGGCTGTCGTAGGCCGTCACACCGTATCGAAAGAGGGCTTCGCGACCGCCGCTGGAAGTGAGAACGTCATAGACCGCATCCGGTCCGGGTCCGTCGCCCACCACCTGGGTGACCGAGATCACCCCGGGATCCCACTGTTCGAAATTTCGGACATCGGACATGAAGGCGAACGCGTCCTCGACGGACATCGGCGTGTGGACTCGGCATTGGTAGTGGGCCATCGGCACTCCTCGAGATCGTCTGACGAATCGTGCCGCTTCTTCCACGTTGGCGGTAATCGTGGGTCGGCCGGTGGCGCGCCAGCTGCCGGCGAGACTACCGAGGCAGGTCAGAACTGGTTGATGCTCAAAGGACTGGTCGCCTCCAGAACACGAGCCGCGACATCCGCCTCATCCGGATCATCGGTGTGAACTCCGACGGCGAGAGTGCCGGCATTCTCGCCTTCGAACGTCCGCCACCAGGCACGAGAGACACCGAACGAGGACACAGCGACCACGAAGGCGCCGCCCAACGCTCCGAACAGACCCCACAACAAGGGAGCGGCCGAGCCGCCGATGCCGGAAAGCCATCCGGCGGTCGCACCGACGATGGCCCCGAGAACGAACCCAGCAAGGAAGAGCCGTCCGACTCGTCCTATCGCTCCACGTAGGCGAGGTGTGCCAGCACTGGAGTCGATCGACCCCAACAGGGCGATCCGGGATCCGTCCACACCGTTGCGCTCGAGCGATTCGATCGCATCACGCGCAGCTTCTGCATCGCGCACGGCGGCAACGACGTTGTGACTGTTTCGGACCTCTTCGAGCTTGGTGATCGGCTTCGACGACATGATCGGCTCCCGGATTGGCGGTTCTCGACGGCGCATACCCGTTCAGGTGCCCGCCGAAACCCCCACGCTCTGGCGAAGAGACTCGATCGAGGCGCGCAATAGCCGCGACACCTGCATCTGGGAGACGCCCACCCGCTCGGCGATTTGACGCTGGCTGAGATCCTCGAAGTATCGGAGTCGGAGGATCTCCCTGTCACGCTCTCCCAGAGTGGAGACGGCTCTGTCCACCACCGCCCAACTGGCAGCTCGGGACACGGCGGCATCGACAAATCCCAGTCGGTCGGAGAGGGACACACCTTCCGGTTCGACCGCGGCGTCGATCGAATCGCCTGTGAACGCTGCTGCGGCACGTCGGGCTCGGTCGATCTCTGCGGGGGGCCGTCCCGACTCGGCGGCGATCTCGTCGACGCTCGGACTCCGTCCCAGTCGTTGCAGCAGATCCGATTCGACGCCACGCACCTCGAGCACCAGTTCTTGGAGCCCGCGCGGCGGTCGAACAGACCAACCGCGATCTCGGAGGTGCTTCTTGAGCGTTCCCGAAATGGTGCGCGACACGAAACGTTCGAATGAACCCAACGACGGGTCGAAGCGCGCTGCGGCCCGCAGAAGTGCCTCCTGACCCACCTGATACAGATCGTCGGTCTCCAGACCGGCGCGCCGGTAGCGGGCGATGAAACGCCTCACCAACGGCTCATAGCGATCGGTCAGTTCTGCGGCCGCTCGCTCATCGACCGGCATCCGTTCGATGAGGTCGGCGTCATCTGCGTCCTCGAACTCGAATCCAGTGGAGGGGACGACGATCTCGAACCAAGTAGTGAGACGATCTCCCTCGATATCACGGCCCCACACCGACGCCCTTGCTTCGAGCACGTCGGTGACGACGTCGGGGAGATCGGGAGGCCGAGCACCCGCAACGGGCGAAGTGACTTCGACGTGGACTGCGCCGGGAGGGCGGTCTGCGGTGACGACGAGGCCATCCCCCGACGACAGTACGCCGCCCTCGATCGCGCACAGCACGAGTTCTGAGGCGATGACCTCCAGGTCGACGGCGGCGCTCCCAGTGAGACCGAATACGACACCGAGCCACGCCCTGACGTGCACCGGGGCTCCCGGACCAGGATCCAACTCGATCTCATGCCATGTCCAGAAGCGGGTCACGATCCCAGTCTGGCCCTCCCGTCAGACAAGGGAAAGACCGAGGGAACATTCCGGCACCACGGCGATGCCGAAAACATCAACCGCCGGTCGGCCGAACGGTCATATCCGGACCTGATAAAAGGCGCTGAAGGGATTTTCGATCTGAAGCCGAACGAATTGGCCGAAGCCCGCCTCCCGACAGAGCGTCTCGGCGCGCTCAGGTCCCCACGCCGTTCCCAACCCGGCCCCCCCGGCTGCCAGGGACTGGGTCATGCAGAACAGGAGACTGACCCCGTACAGCAGGGCAACACGCGGCTCGATGTTGTCCTGCAGTGAGGCATTCACTGCGGGTTCCATCATCAAGAATGTGCCTCCGTCGGTCAGCGCCTCACGGAAGCGGGCGACCGCCGCGTCGGGCCGGGCGAGATCGTGGACAACATCGAACGTCGTGATGAGGTCAAACGGCGGGTCGGTCGGAATCTCTTCGGCCGAGACCACCTCGAAGCTGACGTTGGTCAGGCCGGACTCGCGGGCTTCGCTGGTTGCCAGTTCGATGGCACGAGGATCCACGTCGTATCCGAAGAACTCGGAGTTCGGGAAGGCAGCCGCCATCGTCAACACCGCGGTACCGGCTCCGCAACCGACGTCGGCGACGCGTGCCCCGGTCTCGAGACGAGCCACGACATCGGGCATGGCTGGGAGCCAACGCCGAGTGAGAAGGATGCGCGTGCTCGGCCCATTCGCCCGATCGACAGCGTGCACCATCCGCTCCGGGAAGGCGGACGCAGGTACGCCGCCGCCCGTCCGGGCTGCCCGGGCCACCTCGTCGATGAAAGTGCCCGCCGTCGGAAGCATGTCCAACCATCCGGCCATCGAGTACGGACTCGAGTCGTCGGCGATCACCGTCGCCCGCTCCGCCGGAAGCACGAATGTCTCGGTCGGCAGGTCGTAATCCAGGACCTGGGCGGCAGCCAACTGGTGGAGGATCTCCTCGACGTATCTCTCGTCGAGTCCCGCAGCCGCGGCCGCGTCTGCGACCGTCACGCCCGCCGAGTCCCCCAGAACACCGAGAAGCCCGGAACGATCGGCGACGGCGAGCGTGAAAAGGGTGGCGGCACCGGCAGCCATGCCCACGAAGCGCTCCATGAATTCCCAGACGGCGGCCCGATCCATGGACGTGAGGCTACCCCTCGCCCGCGGGCACACACACGCAGGATCAGGGCAGGAGGGCGGACGCAGCCACCGCCTCGTAGAGCGGCACACACTCGTCGAGTAGCGACTGAAGCGCTGCGGGGAAAGGATCTCGGTGTCGACGAGGCGGGCCGAACCCCGTCGAACGATGGACCGACGAATACCAGTGGGGCGCCCACACCCCGTCCTCGGGACGAGGTCCGGCGTCCCACGACAGCATTGCCGGATCGAACGGGATCCCGATGCGGTCACACAACTGGACGAGAATCGACTCGGGGTTCTCCAGGGCGACGGTCGAATCGATCACGACTGGATCCTGGCCCCGGCGACGGAGGTCATCGAGCAGCACCGCGGCCTGCGGATACCCGGTATCGGCGACGGACGGCGTCGCGACCACCGCCGCATAGGAGCGGAGCATGTCGTGAGGATCCCGGGTCAGAAGGACGTTCACCGTCCGATCGAGGAAAGACGTGTCGAGATCGACGAGGTGGTGGGTCATCTGCTTGAAAAAGACGACCGGAGTCGGGTACGTGCCGAAGATCGCGTTCTCGACCACCATCGCTCCGTCAGATTCCATCGATGCCAAGACGTCTGCCGCCCCGGGGTGATACACGTCGGCAGGCGTGACGCTCAGATAGTGGGCGTAGAGGGGCTCGTCGACCACGGTCGTGTCGTCCCGCTGGGCGAACGAGTACATCAGAGCGGTCGAGATGTTGCGGGGACCGCTCCAGAGACAGATGCGGGTGGTCACGCCGAGGCGACCGCCTCGTCCACCGCCGCCTCGTACAACCGTCGCAGCCTGTCCGTGACGACGTGCGATCCGTCGCCGATCCGACGACCATCGACGATGCTCACCGGGGTGAGCCCGCCGAACGTCCCTGTCACGAACGCCTCGTCGGCGGAATACACGTCGAAAAGGGAAAAGTCCCGTTCGAACGCCGGGATGCCAGCGCTCCGGGCTACCGCCAGGACCTTGCCCCTGGTGATCCCATGCAGGCAGTACGAACCGGTCGACGTCCACACCTCCCCGCGAGTCACGATGAAGAGGTTGGTGGAGTTGCAGGTCGCGACGTGGCCCGCCGGATCCAGCATGAGTGCCTCGTCGGCTCCCGCCTCTATCGCCTGGATGAGCGCAATCACCTCGTGCAACTTCGAATGGCAATTGAGCCGAGGGTCGAGCATCTCGGGACCACCGCGACGGATCGTGGAGGTGAACAACCGGATTCCGGCGTCCGAGTGGTCACGTGCCAGCTTGTACTCCGGGATGATGACCAGATTCGGCCCGGAGATGGTGAGGCGCGGGTCCTGGGATGGTGTCTTCTTGATCCCCCTGGTCAGCATGAAGCGGACATGGACGCCATCGGTCATCTCATTGGCGTCGAGAACTCGACGGATCTCGGCCGTCAACTCCTCCTTCGAACGACCGATGTCGATTCCGACGGTGGCCGCCGCCGCCCACATCCGGTCGAGATGCTCTGACAGGAAGACGAGGACACCGCGGTGCAACCTGACGGCCTCCCAGATCCCGTCCCCCACGAGATACCCGGAGTCGAACACCGAGATCGTCGCTTGGTCGCGCGGCACAAGCTCACCGTTGACCGACACGACGATGTCTGCATTGCGATCGTCCGGAATGGCGTCATGGGTCCCCGCTGGCATTGCGAGCGAGGCTATACGACGGCGCGGACGCACGGTCGACCCGACTGGGAAACGATCAGGCTCCCGACTCTTCCCAGTGCGCTGTCAGTTCGATGAGGGTCGCCTGGAACTCGCTGCCGTGACCCGACGCGACCGTGTGGGCCACCTCGTGCAGAACGATCCACGCCCGAGCCGGACGCTCCAACAGGATGTGTCGGGTCGAAGGGTCGTACTGACCGGCGATCCGGCCTTCGATCCGATCGACCACTTCGACAGTGACGGGGGATACGCCGAGGTGGTTGACCAGGAAGTCGGCCAGGGTCTGGGCATCCGCCTCGTCGAGGAAGGTGTTCGTCAGTCGGCTCATCGTGAGGTCGTATCCCGCCGCACGCACCGCGTCCTGGACCACGCAGTAGTCGAAACCACAGAGTTCGAGTCCGCTCTCCGAAACCTGAGGAGTGACCCCGTCGACGATGTTCCACACCGGGGAAGCCAGCATCGCCACCGCGACGAGGACGCCGATGGCCGTGATGGCCCGTCGTCGCCATCTCGGTTGTCCCGGCGGCGCCTCGTCGGTCCCGTCCTCGGGCCACTCGTCGAGTTCCCAGTGGTCAGTCACGCTCCCGATAATGGTCGGACGGCGGAGCTGTGCAGAGTCGGCGATGCCTCTCCGGATGTGGCTCCCCCGTCATCCGTGCCGTTCGTCGGATAGATTTCACAGCGAGGCAGCCATGAGGAGCCAACATGCGCGTGAAGAACATCCTTTCCAAGAAGGGGGACACCGTCGTCAGGGTCATGACGACCGACACCGTCCGCACCACGCTGCTGCGCCTCAAGACGCACAACTTCGGGGCGCTCGTGGTGAGCGACGACGGAGAATCGGTCGACGGGATCATCTCCGAACGCGACCTCGTCCGCGCCATGGTCGACGAGGGGCTCGATCTGCTCGACATGGTGGTCGGGGATCTCATGACCCGCGAGGTGAAGACCTGCGGTCCCGAAGATGACATCGAAGACGTCATGGACACGATGACCAACGGACGTTTTCGGCACATGCCGGTCGTGGTCGACGGCAAGCTCGCAGGAGTCGTGAGCATCGGCGATCTCGTCAAGCACCGTATGGGCGAACTCGTCGACGAGACCAAGGCCCTCAGGGAGTACGTCACCGACTACCGGTGACTCACCTCGGCGGTGAGCCCACGCCCCAGAACGGGCGCTAGCGTCTCCGGCTTGAACCAGGCCGGGCTGTGATCCGGTGAGTCGACCTGGACGGGGTGGTTGTGCACGGAGAGCTTCTCGTCATCGCGCTGACATTCGGTGCCGCCCTTCTCGGAGGTCGCATCGCCACGCGTTTCGGGTACCCGTCGGTGCTCGGCGAACTGCTCGGCGGGATCCTGTTCGGACCTCCCCTCCTCGGCATCCTCCAGCCTTCCGAGCCCCTCAAGCTCCTCGGTGAGTTCGGCATCCTGCTGATGATGGTGCTGATCGGGATGCACCTCGACATCGCAGACCTGAAAAAGGCCAGCACCCCGGGCCTTCTGGCTGCAGCCGGCGGTTTCCTCGTGCCCGCCGGCCTCGGAGTGGGCCTCATGTACCTCTTCGGCGAGGGCGGGATCGGTGCGCTCTTCGTCGGACTGGCGATGGGTGTGACATCGCTTGCGACAAAATCACGCATCCTCGTCGACCTCAGGATTCTCGATACCCGGATCGCCCATGTCCTCATGGTCGGAGCCCTCGTATCCGACCTGGCGGTATTGTTGATCTTTTCCGCTGTCATCGGCGATGGAGGCGAGGCGGCGGGTACCCCGATGACGATCGTGCTGGCCAGTCTGCGGGCTTTGGCTTTCCTGATCGTCTCGTATCTGATCGGAACGAAGGTCATCCCGGTGATCGCCGCCCGCGCCCCCAGTCGTCCGGACGGCGCGACCGCCTATCTGCTCGTGGTGATCACGGGGCTCTTCTTCGGCTGGATGGCGGAGGCGGCCGGTCTCCACGCCATCCTCGGAGCGTTCGTCGGAGGCTTGTTCCTGTCGAGCCGCCAGATCGGAGCGCGCACAAGTCGGGAGATCCAACAGCGGCTGACGACGCTGTCGGTTGGCACCCTCGCACCGCTGTTCTTCATCTCCGCCGGCTTCGAAGTGAGCCTCGGTGTGTTCCAGACCGATCTGGCGCTCCTCCTCTCGGTGATCGTCGTCGCCACGGTGGGAAAGATCGTCGGCACCGCCGTCATGTACGTACGCAGCGGCAACGGGTGGCGCGAGGGCGTCGTGCTCGGAGCCGGAATGAACGGCCGGGGAGCGGTCGAGATCATCGTCGCCGAACTCGCCCTGGAACAGGGGTTGATCAACCAGACCGTGTTCTCGATCCTCGTTTTCATGGCGATCGCCACCACCGCCACCGTCCCGGTGCTGCTCACCCAGGGCGTGGCATGGCTTCGTGATCGCGGGGAGCTGGTGAAGGCCGGCGACCGACGGGCGATCATGATCGTGGGCGCGCACCCGCTGGCGCGGACCGCGGCGCGGCTCCTGGGAACAGGCAGCCCTGTCATCCTCCTCGACACCAACGACTCCCACGTCGAGTCCGCCCGCCGCGAGGGACTCACCGTGTTCAAGGGGAATGCACTCGACGACTTCGTCCTGCAAGAGGCCGGCATCGACCAGACGATGACCTTCGTCGCCGCGACCGCCAATCCCGAGGTGAACCTGTTGGCCGTTCGGTCGGCCCAGGAACTTGGAGTGAACCACGTGATCGTCACCGTTCCCGAGTCCGCAGGCGACAAGTTCGATACGATGCTCGAGGAGATCGGGGCCGACTCGCTGGTGATCCCCGACAGGGGGATGTCGTGGGACGACGCCATCCGGCGAGGGTTGGTCGAACACCGCACCGTCATCACCGCAGAGCACTCGGAAGATGGCACCGACGGGGACGACGAGCCGGAGGGGTCGATCATCTTCTCCCTCGTCATCGGCGACGAAACCGACCGCCGCCTCGCCTCGACTTCGAGTACGGCGCGGGACGGAGAGCCCGTCTCACAACTGATTCGCCGAATCGGCGCCGAGGCGAGTCCCGCCCCGCAGGCGGACGACCAGGACGAGGGGTGAGAGTCGAAACCCACCTGCCGCTCGGCAAGGTGGATCCGGGATTGCGTGCCGCACACACGACCCTCGACGTCAGCGACGTCCCCGGCGCGGCGCGTGTCGTCGAAGACCTCGGGTTCGACGGTCTGGTACTGACCGAGACCAAAGAGGATCCGTACGTCGTCATGGCAATGGCGGCAGCAGGCACCACTCGAATCGACCTGACGACCGCGGTAGCGATGGCCTTTCCCCGCAGTCCGACCATCACAGCGATGACTGCCTGGACCTTGCAACGCGGGTCGAACGGGCGGTTCATCCTCGGACTGGGCACACAGGTGAAAGGCCACATCGAACGGCGCTACGGAATGAAATGGTCTGCGCCCGCACCGTGGATCGAGGAGTACATCGCTGCCGTCCGCGCCGTATGGGACTGCTGGCAGAACGGAACCGCCCTCGACTTTCATGGCGACCATTACGAGCTCACACTCATGAACCCGCTGTTCAACCCTGGTCCGATCGATCATCCCGACATTCCGGTCCATGTGGCGGCGGTGAACGCAGGGATGGCGCGGGTGGCGGGACGAAGCGCCGACGGGCTGCGACCCCACCCGATCTGTACTCGTAAGTATCTCGACGACGTACTCGTCCCTGCGGTTGCGGCCGGAGCCGGCCAAGCCGGTCGGTCCGTCGACTCGGTGGAGATCTGTGCGAGTCCTCTCATCGTCACCGGCTCTGACGACAGCGCGGTCGAGCGGCGCCTGTCGGACGTACGCGCCCGCATCGCCTTCTACGCCTCCACCCGCACGTACCGGCCGGTCTTCGACACGCATGGGTGGGGTGAGGTGGCCGAACGGTTGTCGGCCCTGTCGAAGGAGCGGCGTTGGGACGAGATGGAACGCCACATCACCGATGAGATGGTCGATACCATCGCCATCGTGGCGCCTCACGACCGACTGGCACATGCGGTCGGCGTGAGATACGGCGGCATCTGTTCCAGAGTGGAGTTCAGCATCGCGGTCGAATCTGCCGATGATGCTGAGATGCTGCGCGGAATGGTGGACGCCATCCAGAGCGGTGACACATCGCCAGAGGAACGTGCTCCGTGGGAGACAAAGACCGAAGTGTGAGCCAACCGACGGGGCGGCACCCAGATGCCGTCGGTGCCGGGCGTATCTGGCGGCGACTCTCGCCCAAGGTGATCGCCGGGACATACGCCGTGGTCGGACTCCTGTGGATCGTGTCCTCGGACTCTCTCCTCGCATCAATGGGAGTCGAAGGAATCTCCTTCAACCTGTCCCTTGTCAAGGGCATCGGATATGTACTCGTGACCGGGGGACTTCTGTTCATCACTCTCCGCCAGCGCGAGGAGTGGCTGACTGCGGCGCGTCAGGAGCTGACCCGGTGGGTCGGCGGCACCCCGCAGTTGGACCCTGACGAGCACATCCGCGTACTGGTGGTTGACGGAGACCCCGAGCACCGGCTTTACCTCCGAGACGCCATTCTCTCGGCGGACGGATTCGTCTTCGACGTCGATGAAGCCTCCAACGCCGCAGATGGTCGAAAGGCACTCCTCGCCGGCATTCACGACGTGATCCTCATCGAGCACCTGTTGCCGGGCGGCTCTGGTATCGACCTGATCAGAGAGCTCCATGAAGTGGCGTCAGGGCCGATGATCCTGGTCACGACCATCGACGACCCCGCGATCGACCGCCAGGCCATGGAGGCCGGAGCCCACGACTACCTCCTCAAGCACGAGATCCAGGCATCGTGGATCGGTCGGACCCTGCGCTATGCGGTTGCGAACTGGCGTGGCCAGCGGGAGGTCGCCCGAACCCGACGCTGGTACGCCGAGATCGTCCACGAGTCGCCGATCGGCCTGTTCCGGTCGACCCCGGAAGGTGGGCTGACCGAAGCGAACCCGGCGCTCTTTTCGATCTTCGGCGCTCCGGGTATCGAGGAGATGCGCCAACGGGGACTCATCTCGTTCTATCGGAATCCGGACGTTCGAGAGCGCCTCCTCCGACGAGTCAGCGAGGGTGAGACGATCGAGGACGAGAACATCGAGATGCAGCGACTCGACGGGACCCCAATCGTGGTTCGCATGCGAATGCGAGGGATCACCGACTCCGACGGCCTGATCTCGCTGTACGGAGCCCTGATCGACGTCACTGCCCTTCTCGCCTCCGAGAGTCGGATCCGAACCCAGGCCTCGATGCTCGACCAGGTGAGAAACGCAGTCGTGCGGACCGACGCTGACGGTCTGATCACCTACTGGAACAAGGCAGCAGAGACGACGTTCGGCTGGTCGGCGGAGGAGGTTCTCGGCAGGCAAATTCTCAAAATCACGCCTTCGGAGTCCGAACGTCACCGCGGAGCCGAGATCATGGCGGAGATGAGCCGTACCGGATCCTGGGAGGGTGAGTACCGGTGTCGCCGTAAGGATGGGACCGAATTCCCGGCCTACGTATCGAACGCGGTGTTGAGGTCGCCGACTGGTGAAATGACCGGGTTCGTGGGTATCACCGTGGATCTCACCGAACTCGAGCTTGCGAAGGAGAGGGCGGCATCGCAGGAGGCGATGGCCACGTCGGTGCTCGAAACCGTCCGCTTTCCGGCGGCCGTGCTCGACGCCGAGGGAGTGATCATCGCCGTGAACGGGGCGTGGACGGAAAGCGCAATCGCCAACAGTGCCAGCCTCGCCGCGCTCAGAGTCGGAGTGAGCTACCTCGACGTATGTGACCGATCCGGCGTCCCGGATGCTATCGCTGTGGGTGCGGGGATCCGGACAGTGCTCGCCGGGAAGCAGTCGCGATTCACCCACGAATATCTGAGCGGAACCCAGTGGTTCCGGCTGGAGGTCGCACAAGCTGTCAAGCCCCTCAGTGGCGCCGTAGCGATGCACATCGACATCACCGACCTGCGTCAGGCTGCCATCCAGGCCGAGGAGTTCGCTCGGTCGAAGGACCGGCTGATCGCCTCGGTCAGCCATGAGCTGCGAACGCCGCTGACCGCCGTGCTGGGGTTCGCCGACCTCATCGAGAACCCCGAGGGTTTGGAACCTGAGGAGATCGCACTGTTCGCCGCCATGATCCACAGACAGGCGACCGACATGGCATCGATCGTCGAGGATCTGCTGGTGGCGGCACGAGCCGAGATGGGTGCCCTCACCGTTCAGATCACATCGGTCGACCTGAACACTCAGATCAACGAAGTCATCGGCCACGTCAAGCACCACTCCACCGCAAAGATCGAGTACTCGTCTGCCGAGATGCCGATGGTCCAAGCCGACCCACTTCGCCTCAGACAGGTCCTCCGCAACCTCGTGAACAACGCCGTGCGGTACGGAGGGGAGCGAGTGCGCGTCGACACCGTCACCTCCGCCGAGCACGTGGCAGTGCGAGTCTCCGACGATGGCGAAGGGGTGCCGTCCCATCTGGTCGAGGCCATCTTCGAACCCTTCTTCAGCGCCCACGACCGTCGCGGTCAGCCCGACTCTCTTGGTCTCGGCCTCTCCGTCGTGCGGACCCTCACGGAGGCAATGGGCGGCACGGTCGCATTCACCCGTGAAGACGGCTGGACTGTCTTCACCGTCGCCCTGGCACGCGCAAACACCTAGCCGAACCGGTGCGGGGAGGGAGGGGCGCCCGACCCGAGGGGCCCGAGAACCACGATGGCAGACCGATCGTCAAACCGTCAGAACGTTCGTAGGGAAGGAACCATAAAGAACCTCACAGCGAGCCGGGGGAAACCGTCGACCTCGGGCCGCAGCCGGGCGTTCCGAGTCGCCAAACGGGACCTGATGCCGTTCATCGAGCGCAATCCGAAGGTGGCAATCGCAATCATCCAAGAGTTGGCGCAACGACTCGAACGAGCGAACGACCATTTGGGCTGAACTTCTCTCGACGTCAGATCACGAGATCGAAGCCTTCGTCTTTCCAGCCCTCGACGCCGCCGATCATCTTCTTCACCGGTCGCCCCAGCCGGGCCAGCCGCAGCGCCGCCTTGTCGGCTCCGTTGCAGTGCGGTCCGGCGCAGTGGACGACGAACACGGTGCCGGCGGGGTACCCGGAGAGGTTCCGCTCGTTGATGCGAGCGTGGGGAAGGTTGACGGCGCGGGGAAGGTGACCAGCGGCGTGCAATTCGGGGCTGCGAACGTCGAGAAGCACGAAGTCGGCCGTCCCGGTCGTGACGTCATGGTGGACGTCCCAGCAGTCGGTCTCGAAGGTCAATAGCGATTCGAAGCGGGCAGCCGCCGCCGAAGGCTCTGCCGGCGGCACAGCAGTCACCAGGGCGGGTGTGATCTCGGGCATCGGGGAACTCCTGATTGCGGTCCGTCATTGTGGCTCGAACCGCGACCACTCGGGCGGCATCACCACACCCCGCCGCGGCGCGATCGCGGCGAGACCCACGACGTAGAATCGCCCGTCCGCCCGTCCCGGAGCCGTCGTGGAGATCCCTGCAGCCGCAGTCATGATCGTCACGGTGGTTCTCGTGGTGCTGCGACCTCGCGGACTGCCGGAGTGGGTTGCAGCCGGCACAGGCCTGGCCGTCGTGGCCATGCTCGGAGTCGCCGAGCCGACGGCTATCGCCGCAGTGGTCGGCCGCACCGCACCCGTTGTCGTGTTCCTGCTCGCCGTGACCGTGTTGGGGCGAGCAGCCGAGCACACAGGGGCCTTTGACGCTGCAGCGTTGGCCGCCGGTCGCGTCGCGCGGGGGTCCGGTCAGCGCCTCCTGGCCGCAGTGCTACTTGCCGGCCTGGTCACGACCACGATCCTCTCACTGGACGCGACCGTCGTGCTCCTCACCCCCGCCGTGATCGCACTGGCCCGGCGCACCGGCGCACCGCTGCTGCCCCTGGCGCTGGCAACGGTGTACGTTGCCAACACCGGATCGCTGCTCCTGCCCGTCAGCAATCTGACCAACCTGCTGGTCGTCGAACGACTCGGCGGGTCGTGGGCGTTCCTTCGCAGCATGGTGCTCCCCCAGGCTGTTGCGTTTCTCGCGCTGTGGGGCGTGTTGGCGATCTGGCACCGTGAGGCGCTGGGCCGACCGTTGGTCCCTGAGATGCCGGCACCACGCAGTGCCGTGCCCGACCGCACCGCTCTGGTCGTGGCCGTTGTGGCGGTGGCGGCACTACTGCCGGGAGTGCTCCTGTTGCACGGCTGGGCGCTCGCCGGCTGGTCGTCGGCCGTGGCAGTGCTGGCCGTGGCAGGTGCCAGCCGAATCGGCCCCACGGGTTGGCTGGGCTGGGTCCCGTGGCGACTTGGCATGTTCGTGCTGGCCCTCTTCGCCTTGGTCGACGCCAGCGCCGGACCCGTGGCGCGGTTGGCCGAACTCGCATTGGGAGGGGGCGGGCCGGTGCGTGCCGGCCTGGTCGGGGCCGCGGTCTCAAACCTGGTCAACAACCTTCCGGCGTTCCTCCTGCTCGAGGACCTGGTCGCCGACGGCACGCCGCTGCAGGGACTACTGATCGGTGTCAACGTCGGGCCGAACCTGATGACGGTCGGATCTCTGGCCACGCTGCTGTGGTTGGCGATCCTGCGCCAGCACAACGCGGCGCCGACCTCGCTGGACTACCTGCGCTGGGGGCTGGTGGTCACGCCGGCCACTCTCCTTCCCGCCCTGCTGGTGGCGGCGTGGAGCGGCTGAACTCTCAGGTTCGTCCACGCATCCTGCAGGATGCCTTTAGGAACGCTCGTGCGACCACAGTGAAGAGCGACAGCCCTGTAGATACAGGGGGATTTTGACAGCACGCCCAAAGGGACTTGAACCCCTAACCTCCTGATCCGTAGATTGCCAAGCGGAGTCCATGAGGTCCACAAGGGTGCATCCGGCCTCTTGCCGAGTGGTTTCAATCCCGTCCGTGTCCACAGCCGTCCAGCATCATCCACCACTAATGGCTCTCATCTTGGCTCCCAGCGGCGCGCCGAGAAGTGTCCGCTGCGACACGAGTGTGAAATGGAACGACGTTGGCGCCTCAGCGCCCCATCATGAGCGCGCCGATGGCGAAAACCCTGACCGAGATCTGCTCGGGCTTGGCCGCTGGGGGCACAGTTACCGGTCTGCGCGAGGTGGTCACGCTTCCGCCTTTAGGGCGTCTCGGCAGTTGTAGCCTACGTTCGCCACATTCCCTATCTCGAGGTGTGCGAATGGATTGGCTGACATGGGCGGGCTTCGGGCTCGCACTCCTTGCAGTCGCCTCCTACCTCGTCTTGCTGTTCGTGATCCATGACTTCACGTACAGCACATGGCTGTACGACGGAGTCGTCGCTCTGGGGGTGATCTCGGCGGGAGTTGGCTCGATGGCAGGGGGTTCAGCCACCGCGACGATCTCCGCGATGGCGATCGGGCTCGCCTGGTTTGTTCTGACGAGACGAGAACTGGCTATCAAAGGCTCGAACCGTCTTGAACTTCGGCCAGGGGACCGACTACCTGGATTCAGGCTATTGACGACAGACCGACGAGAGGTCACGGACCAAGACCTCGTCGCCAACGCGCCAGCCCTGCTCGTGCTGTATCGGGGCTGGTGGTGCCCGTCACACAAGGCACAGCTCGACGAGATCCTCGCCGCACATGAGCGTCTCGCTAGGGCAGGGCTGTCGGTGTACGCCGGTTCCGTCGATAGCCCTGAGGAGAGTCAACCGGTTCAGGATCGTGTGGGGGACAAGATCACCATCCTGTGTGGTGTACCCAACTCGTTACTCGATGACATCGGGGTCAGAGATGAGCGAGGGGCGCCCTGGTACGACCGGCTCATCTTTGGTGCGAAGAACCAAGCCATATCCATGCCAGCTGCCATCGTCGTGGACGAGAGGGGCTCAATCGTGTACGCCCGACGCTCAACACGGGTAGACCAACGACCGGCGCCCGACCATATTCTCTCCGGCCTGAATCGCACCTGAGTGCACATGCTCCCAACCTGCGTTCTCCGTTGCCGCGAGCACATCCTCCACTACTTGTCCGTGTTGCCGGTGTGGACGTACTGGGATCGGCCCGAGGGCGGCCTCTCCACCATCAGTGGGGATGCTCGGCTCGTCGTGGGCCATCACATGTTCTCTCCAGCAACGGCGACACATGTAGAACATCGGCGGGCGTGGCCCGATCCCGAAGCGCGAATGATCTAGATGGATACCGGCTGTCGTATCAGGCGGGCAGGGTCCGAAGATCCTTCATTATCGCCAAGCAACGGTCACCACCTCGAACGGTTCCTCGATCCCCTTTAAGGTGACGGTGCGCCGCTCTCCGAGCGTCACATCCAACCCCTCGACGGTGGCAG
>JBBDQP010000058.1:0-119876 GCA_040905965.1 Acidimicrobiia bacterium | reverse complement strand
CCTCGGGAGTATGGACGGAGGAGTCCGTCCGACGCGGTCTCTAGAGGAAGCTCTCGGGGTTCGCTTCGAATGCTCGCTGGCAGCCGGCGGCGCAGAAGTAGTACGTCGTTCCTTCGTGCTCGGTGACGAATCGAGCAGTCGCGACGTCGACTGTCATCTCGCAGACCGGATCGATCGCCGTTTCGGGTTGGGTCACTTCGATCACCTCCGTGAATCCGCCGCTGGCGCGAAGAGCGACCAACTCCGCCAGTATCGCGACTGCGATCTCGTCATGGGAGACAGGACCGAGATCGAGGCCGGCGGGCGAACGCAGCCGGGAGAGAGCCTCGTCCGAGGCACCGCGTGACCGGAGCCATTCGACGACGCCGGAGGCCCGCTTGGCTGACGCCACGAGTCCGATGTAGCGAGCCGGCGTCGCCAGCGCAGCTTCCAACGCTGGTTCGTCGAAGTCGCCCTGGGTGGCGACGACCACCATCGACGCCTCGGTGAGGGGCTCGAAGGATGCCTCGTCCAGGCGTCGAACTCGCCACCCGAGCATTCCGGCTAGGGCAGTCAGCGTCTCGGTCATCGGCGATGACCCGACGATGTGTAGGTCGGGGGTCGGCAGGATCGGTTCCACGTACACCTCCATCGCTCCCTCGCTGGCACACGCCATCGGGACGGCGACCACGTCGGGTCGATGGTCCTCGACGCCGAGCGACAGAAGTCGTGACTTGCCGTCCGACAGCGATGCCAGCCCCTCGCGGACGACGGTGGGACGAGCGCAGGCTCCGCCGATCCAACCCGTCACGGATCCGTCCGGCCGGATGATCGCCTTCGACCCGCCCTTGCCGGAGGAGGGTCCCTGGCGCCATGTGACCGTGGCGAGCGCGAACGGCTCTCCACGGTCACGCAGGCTCGCCGCCAGTCCGAGAACGTCCATGCCTAGGGGAGGGCCTCGATGCCGTTGAGCGCCCCCCACACGCGATGTGGCAGCACCGGCATGTCGATGTTCTCGATGTCGTGTCCTCCGTGGCGCAGAGCGTCGAGTACTGCGTTCACGTATGCAGCCGGTGATCCGACGGTGGCCGATTCGCCCACGCCCTTGGCGCCGAGAGGGTGGTGCGGTGACGGGGTCACGGTGGCACCCAGCCGGAACTTGGGTGTCTCGTAGGCGGTTGGCACCAGGTAGTCGAGGAAGTTCGACCCGATGCAGTTGCCGTTGTCGTCGAAGGTGATCCACTGCATGTTGGCCTTGGCGAACCCCTCGGTGAGGCCGCCGGTGATCTGACCGTCCACGATCATCGGGTTGATGCGCACGCCGCAGTCGTCGACGGCCGTCATCTCGACGACCTTCCAGGTCCCGTCTGCCGGGTCGACCTCGACGACCACCACGTAAGTGCCGAACGGGTAGGTCATGTTCGGCGGGTCGTAGTAGTGGACGCCTTCCAGCCCGGCCTGCATCCCCTCCGGGAAGTTCGTGTAGGCGGCGAACGCGATCTCCTGGATGGTCACCGATGCATCGGTTCCTCGCACCGTGAACTTCCCTGGCTCCCATTCCAGGTCGTCTTCGGACGCCTCCAACAGGTGGGCGGCGAGCTTGCGAGCTTTGTCCCGCAGGTTGCGAGACACCATGGCGGTGGCGGCGCCGCCGACCGGAGTGGACCGCGAGGCGTAGGTTCCGAGACCGTACGGGGTGTTGTCGGTGTCACCCTCCATCACCTTGATGTGATCGAACGGGATCCCGAGTTCTTCGGCGACGATCTGGGCGAACGTCGTCTCGTGGCCCTGACCCTGGCTCTTCACCCCCAACTTGAGGATGGCCTTGCCCGTCGGGTGGACCCGGAGTTCGGCGGAGTCGATCATCTTCAGACCGGCGATGTCCCACTCTCTCGAATTGCCTGCTCCGACGACTTCGGTGAAGGAGGCGAGCCCGATGCCGATCAGCTTTCCGTCCGCGGTCGGACCTGCAGCCTGCTTCTGGCGCCACTCGCTGTACGACGAGAGGCTCATCGCCTCGTCCATCGCCGCGTGGTAGTCGCCGGAGTCGTATACGAAGCCGGTGGGAGAGTGATACGGGAACTGGTCCTTGTCGATGAAGTTCTTGCGCCGGAACTCCGCCGGATCCATGCCCAGCTTCCAGGCAGCGTCGTCTGCGAGTCGCTCCACCAGGTAGCTGGCCTCGGTCACCCGGAACGAGCACCGATACGCCACACCGCCGGGTGCCTTGTTCGTGAAGGCACCCCTGGCCGACACGTGGGCGGTTCCGATGTCGTATGAACCCGTGCAGATGTGGAAGAGTCCGGCTCGGAATTTGGTGGGCTGGGCATCGGCGAAGAACGCCCCCTGGTCCGAGAGGATCGACGCCCGCATCCCGGTGATTTTCCCGTCCTTGGTGAGGGCCATCTCGCCCTTCATGTGATAGTCGCGGGCGAACCCGGTCGAGATCAGGTTCTCCGAGCGGGTCTCGATCCACTTCACCGGCTTGCCGATGAGTAGCGACGCCGCCGTCGCCACCACGTAGCCCGGATAGATCGGGACCTTGTTGCCGAATCCTCCGCCGATGTCGGGGGAGATGATCCGAATCTTCTCTTCGGGAAGTCCCGCCACGATGGCGAAGAGGGTCCTGTGGGCGTGGGGAGCCTGCGACGTCAGGTAGATGGTCGCCTGACCGTCCGCCGGGTTCACGTCCGCCACCGCACCGCACGTCTCCAACGGTGACGGGTGTGAGCGGGGATAGTGCGTTTCCAGGCTGACCACGATGTCGGCCTCGGCGAAGGCGCGGTCCGTCGAGTCCTTGTTGCCCGTCTCCCATTCGTAGACGAGGTTGTCGGTCTGACCCTCTTTCTCGTCTCTGATCAGGACGGCACCTTCTTCGAGTGCCTGCTGTGGACTGGTGATGGCGGGCAGGTCTTCGTAGTCGACCTCGACGAGGACCGCCGCATCACGGGCGATGTAGGGATCGGTGGCGATGACCGCCGCCACTTCCTGTCCCTGATATCGGACCTTGTCGGTGGCCAGGACCGCCTGGGTGTCGCCGGACAACGTCGGCATCCACGCCAGATTGTGGGCGGCGAGGGCCTCGCCGGTGACGACGGCGACCACTCCTTCGACTGCCATGGCGGCCGACGTGTCGATCGAGATGATCCGCCCGTGGGCGATCGGCGAGCGAACGATGGCCATGTGGAGCATGCCCGGCAGGACGATGTCGTCGAGATAGTTGCCTGCGCCCTGGATGAAACGATCGTCCTCGCGGCGCTTGACCGAATGGCCGAGACCGCCGACCTCGAACGTGGTGCGTGGTGCGGTCGTCGTCATGCTGATGTCTCCTTCACCTGTGCGCCTGCAGCCTGGATGGCGGTCACGATGTTCTTGTATCCGGTGCAGCGACAGATGTTCCCGCTGAGCTCCCACCGGATCTCGTCTTCGGTGGCGTCCGGGTTGTCTTCGATGAGGGCGGCGCCGACCAGCATCATGCCCGGGGTGCAGAATCCGCACTGCAGGCCGTGGTGTTCTTTGAATGCCGCCTGGATCGGGTGCAGGGAACCGTTCTGCTTCAGCCCCTCCACAGTCCGCACCTCGTGGCCGTTGGCCTGGGCCGCCAGGATGGTGCACGACTTGACTGGCTTGCCGTCGAGGATGACCGTGCATGCGCCGCACGACGTCGTGTCGCATCCGATGTGGGTACCTGTCATGCCCAGGTTGGTGCGGATGAAGTCGACGAGCAGCGTGCGGGGTTCCGCGTCCGCCGTCCTGTTCGTTCCGTTGATGGTCACGGTGATCTGCATCAGCCCTCCCTGATCTGGGTCATGCACTGGTTGAGTCCTCGTTCGACGTAGGACTTCACGACTGCCCGCTTGTAGTCGGCGGGTCCCCGCACATCGGAGGTGGGGTCTGCTGCCGCGGCTGCCGACTCGGCCGCCTCGGCGAAGAGAGCGGCGGACGGTTCGTTGCCGACGAGCATGGCCTCGGCCGCGACTGCCTTGAGGTTCTTGGATGCGACGCTCGTCAGCCCGACGCCGGCTTCGCTGATCTTGCCGTCCTCGCCGAGTCTCAGACTGGTGGCAACTCCGACCGTGGCGTAGTCGCCGATCTTCCGTTCCAACTTGAGGTAGGCGCCGCCCGTCCGGGAATCGGCGGTCGGAACCCGGACCGCCTTCACCATCTCTCCTGCGCGCAGGGAATTGGTGAAGAAGTCGACGACGAAGTCTGCGATCGGGATGATTCGCTCGCCGTCCGGGCCGTAGGCGACGACCTCTGCGCCGAGGGCCAGCATCACGGAGTTCCAGTCGCCCTCCGGGTCGCAGTGGGCGATCGAGCCGCAGACGGTTCCGCGATTCCTCACGAGCGGGTCGGCGACCCAGGGCGCGGTTGCCGCGATGAGGGGACTGGCCGAGGCGACGGTTGCGTTGTCGACCACGTCGGCGTGACGCACGAGTGCGCCGATCTCGAGGTGGCCGTTGGCGGTGATGTCGGACAGTCCCGACACTCCGTTGATGTCCACGAGGTGGGCTGGCGCTGCGAGACGCAGCTTCATCATCGGGAGCAGGCTCTGGCCACCCGCCAGTACCCTCCCTTCGTCTCCGATCTCGGCGAGCAACGACACTGTCTCGTCGATCGTCGTCGGGGCCGAGTACTGGAATGGTGCTGGATACACCGTTGACCTCCCGGGCCGGGGTTCCTCCTCTGAAGGTAGGTGGCCGAGATGAGCGACGGCGGGCTGGCTGTGGGTCAATCTGATGACCCTTTCGGGTCGCTCATCTGACCTGAAAGGGTCACCAGTCAGACGAGTCGGCGCCGAACGGCTTCTGCGACGGCCTCCGCCCGCCGGTTGGCCCCGAGTCGATCGAATATCGAGCGGACCCGACGCTTCACGGTGGAATCACTGATGAAGAGACGGGCAGCGATGTCCGAGTTGGACGCACCCTCCGCGAGGGCGCCGAGGATCTCGCGGTCCACGTCGTCGAAGTCCTCGGAGCGGTCAGCCGGCTGTCCGTCGAGTTTCTCGACGAGCCAGTGCGCCATGTGGGGTCCGAGGACCCGACCGCCGGTTGCGACCGCTTCGATGGCGTTGACGAGCATCTCGTCCGAGTCGACCTTGAGGATGTACCCGGCCGCGCCGGTCCTGAGGCTCCGCGTGAGGTACTCCTCGTCGTCGAATGAGCTGAGCATCAGGACCCGGGCGTCGGGATCGAGGTCGAGGAGTTCGTCCAGCACCTGGAGACCCGAACCGCTGCCGAGTCGAATGTCGAGCAGGACGACGTCGGGGTCGAGCTGTCGATACGCCTCGATCGCCTCCTCTGCGGTCCCCGCCTCGCCGGCCACCGTCAGGTGGCTGTAGTTCGAGAGCAGGCTCTTGAGTCCGGTGCGGACGACCGGGTGGTCGTCGACGATCAGGATTGTTGCGCTCGTCATGAGCCGAGCGGGAGCAGCACGTGCACCGTCGTTCCGTTCCCCGGCCTGGACTCGATGTGGAAGCGCCCGTTCAGCATCTCGGCCCGCTGCCGCATGCTGCGCAGCCCGAGATGCCCGTTGGTCGCACTCACGGTGGAGTCCGGGTCGAATCCGCGCCCGTCGTCGCTGATCTCCATGACGACCTGGTCGCCCTCCAACTCCAGTCGGACCGAGACCGCGGTCGCCTGGGCGTGGATGGCGATGTTGTGCACCGACTCCTGCAGGATCCGGTAGGCGCACACCTCGATGCGCGCCGGAAGTCGTCCCAGGTCGCCGGAGATCGAGATCTCGCAGTCGATGCCTGACTGACCGGCGAACTCGTCCAGCAACCGGCGACTGGCGGCGACCAGACCGAGCCCTTCCAGCACCTGGGGATGCAGGTCGTGAACGACGCGCCGGATCTCCGACTCAACCCTTCGTAACAACTCCTGGGCTGCTTCGAAGGCGGCGAAGGAGTCGTCCATCGCCCCGCGCTCGACTCGGCGGCGTCCCGAGGTGAGTTCGAGCATCGCCCCGATCAGGAGTTGGTTGATTCCGTCGTGCAAGTCCCGGGCGATGCGTTGGCGCTCCTGTTCTTGGGCGTCGACGGTTTCGGTCAGGGCGCGCCCGAGTTCGGCGGCCTTCTCGGCGAGTTCCGCTCCGGTCGCTCGCAGTTGGGCAGTGCGCTCTTCGATTGTCCGCTCTAGATCCTCGTTGGCCCGTTCGAGCCGTTCGTAGAGTTGGGCGTTGTCGATGATGATCGCAACTTGCCCTGCATAGGTGAGGAGCAGTCGCTCGTGGTCGTCGGTGTACGGCTCCGGCCGGTTGGCGAGGCCGATCATCCCGATCGGCTTGTCGCTGAGCCGGAGGGGCACCCCGAGGAACGTGGCGACGGGCGGGTGGCCGGCAGGCTGTCCGACCCGTTTGGGATCGATCCGGGCGTCGACCGATCTGACAGGCCGGTTTTCGATCACGGCGTTCGCGAAGACGTTTGGCCGCAGAGGGATCAGGCGATGACGCTGAAAGAAGTCAGGGGCGGGATGAAATCCATGGATGGCGGCGATCTCCATCGCCTCGGGATGGACTCCGCCGAGACCGATGAACCCGAACTGTGACCCGGTCAGGTCGAGGCAGTGGCGGAGGGCGACGTCGAGGACCGAGTCGACGTCGCGCAGTCCGGACAGCTCGATCGAAAGCCGGTGGAGGGCCTCGAGTTGGTGCCGGCTTTCGATGTCGGCCGGATGTGCGGTGAGATCGGTCATCCTCGGTCGAGCCTACCGGTGGGGCGTGGGTCGGGACCGGGGCAGGCGGTCAGACCATGATTCGAATGGCGACTGCGACGATGAAGAGATTCCCGACGATGGTCGTGGCGGTTCGGAATGCCGGGGGTAACCCCTTGCGGGCCAATGCACCGATGCCGGCCAGGAGCGTCTGCCACGACAACGAGGCGGCGAATGCGGCGACTGCGAAAAGCCCGGCCTCGGCGAAGCTGAGGGCGCGGCCTACCCCTGCGCCCAGAACGACGGTTCCGAAGTAGACGACGGTCATCGGGTTGATCACGGTCAGCCCGAGGAATCGTCCATATGTGAGCGCCAGCTCGCCTCTCCTCACGGTGAAAGCCTCGCCTGCGATGTCTGGCTTCTTGCGGAGCGCGATCAGACCGTTGGCAGCAAGGCCCAGCAGGATGAGACCCGACACCAGCCGGATCTGGTTCTCCCACGGCGCCAAGACCCTGGCGGCGGCGGTTCCGGCCGTGGCAGCCACCAGCGCGTAGAGGAGGTCTGCCGTGGCTGCGCCCGCCCCCGCGCTTGCTCCGCACCCGAACCCACACCGCATTGCGGTGTTGACGATCAGCACCGCGATGGCACCCACCGGAATCGCGATGGCGTATCCCGCAACCAGGCCTCCGACGATGACGTCCCACATCGGCGGCACGATATCGGCCCCACTCGGCGGACTCCGATGAAGTGGTGCAGTGTGCAAGGATGGTCCGGTTGTCCGGACGAGGAGTAGTTCGATGGTGAAGATCGAGGAGACCCAGCTGCCCGGAGTTGGGGTTCGTTACGAGTTCCTGACCGAGGATGGCGAACGTGTCGGCGTTGTTCACCACCGCGGCGGCAGGCGCGAGGTGTTCGTCTGTACCGCGGACGAACCCGACTCCGTGGCCATGACGCTCGATCTCTCCGACGATGAAGCTCACACGCTCGGCGAGATGATGGGCGTGGCGACGGTGGTCGAGAAGCTCGTCGGATTGCAGCAGTCCATCGAGGGCCTCGCCATCGATTGGCTGACGGTCGATGCCGGAACCCCGTATGTCGGTCGGACGATCGGGGAGGCCCGATTCCGGACCCGGACCGGGGTGTCGGTCGTGGCGGTCATTCGCGACACGACGCCATTCCCGGCTCCCGGTCCGGAGTTCCATGTCGAAGCCGAGGACACTCTCGTGGTGGTCGGCACTCCGAAGGGGATCGAGGCCGTGACCGAGATCCTCACCGCCGGTTGACGTGAGTCAAACGGCGCTCCTGTTCTTGGAGCTCGGCGCCGTCGTCCTCCTGTTGGGGGTGATGGCCCGGGTCGCGGTTCGGTACGGGCTCTCGCCGATACCGTTCTACCTGCTCGGTGGCCTCGCATTCGGCGACGGCGGCCTGGTACCGCTGGTCACATCCGAGGAGTTCATCGACACCGGTGCAGAGTTCGGCGTGATTCTGCTGCTGGTCATGCTCGGACTCGAGTACTCCGCAGACGAGCTCGTCGCCGGCATGAAGACGAGCGCTCGGGCCGGCTTTGTCGATCTGTTTCTGAATTTCACGCCGGGATACGCCGCCGGCCTGCTGCTCGGATTCGGACCGCTCGGCTCGCTCTACCTGGGAGGCGTGACCTACATCTCCTCGTCCGGGGTCGTCGCCAAGCTTCTCGGCGACCTCGGGTGGACCGCCAACCGGGAGACTCCGGTCGTGCTGTCGATACTCGTCTTCGAGGATCTGGCGATGGCGGTGCTGCTCCCCGTACTCGGGGCGGTCGCAGTCGGTGGCACGGTCCTGTCGGCGACAGGTTCGATACTGGCGGCGCTCACCGCAGTGGTCGTGATCATCATCGTCGCCTCGCGGCACGGGGATCGTCTGTCTCGGATGGCGTTGTCGTCCTCGGACGAGGTCAACCTCCTCACCGTGCTCGGGATCACTCTGCTGGTGGCGGGCGCGGCAGAGCAGATCCATGTGTCGGCCGCCGTCGGCGCATTCCTCGTGGGTATCGGCGTGTCGGGAGAGGCCGCCCACCATGCGAAGGGCCTCCTGACTCCGCTGCGAGATCTCTTCGCAGCTGTCTTTTTCGTGTTTTTCGGGCTTTCGATCGACCCGCGCCAGTTGCCTTCGGTCGCCTTGGTCGTCGTCGCGCTCGCGCTGGTGACCGGCGCCACGAAGTTCGCCAGCGGATGGTGGGCGGCCAAGGCCGCCGGAATCGGCTCTCGGGGTCGCCGCCGGACCGGCGCCGCCCTGGTCGCCAGGGGCGAGTTCTCCATCGTGATTGCGGGGCTCGGGGTCTCGGCCGGCGTGGCGGAAGGCCTCGGACCGATCGCCGCCGGCTACATCCTCGTGATGGCCACGATGGGGCCGATCGTCGCTCGTGTGCTCGGAAAGCCCGCGATCAGCTGACTGGTGTCGCGGGATTTCCGGAGAAGCCCGGGATCCGCGATTCGGTCAGGACGACGCAGTTGCCTCGGCGCCGCTCGCTACCAATCCGTGAGCCGCAACGAGACCTTCGATGGATTCGAAGTCCATCTCCAATCCGTATCGGGCGTTGAGTTCGACGAACAGGTCGGGGCGATCTGGGCCGTGAGTGCGAAAGAGTTCTGACAACTCCACGAAGTAGTGCTCGAAACCCGACGGGGAGATGATCTCCAGCAGTCGCGCCGGCTGGTCGGAGGCATTCCAGAACGCATGCCATACGTTGCGGGGCTTGAACACCAGGTCGCCGGGCTCCCCGTATACGACCTCGTCACCCAACTGGAAGCCCCAGCGACCTTCAAGGATGAACGAGTACTCGTCCTCTCGGGTGTGGAGGTGCATCGGCGCAGCGAGTCCGCGCGGAACGATCGGGTGTTCGATCAGCCCGAATCGCCCGTCGGCGTCGCCACCGTCCATCACGAATCGGGCTCCCATGGCCACCAACTGGCCGGTGGCGGTTTCATCTGCTCGCGCCACCGGATGGGCGAGGCTCAGGTTCAGGAAGCTCATTGGCTGGTTCCCTTCTTTGGGGGTTTCTGCTCAGACCTCGACCACGACCATTGCGCCGGGTCGGGGGGTGAGTGGGCCGGTCGACTCGTCTGCGGCGTCGATCGCGACCGATTGCGGTTCGTTCTCGTGCGTCTCGACGACGTGGGCCCTGCCGTTGCTGTCCGTGACCGCTGAGGCGGAGTGGACGCCGTGCTGGGCGTCGAGGAACGAAATCGTCACGGGCTCGCCCGCCACCTCAATTCCGTTTCCATCGACCACCAGGACCGTGAAGTTCGTGACGAACGGGCGATGCGCAAGCAAGGGCCGATCGAGGACGTTGTGGTGAAACATGGTCATCCTTTCCGATATTTAGCCGCTATTTGACCGTACATAACTGTCCTGTGAAATACAACGTACGACAACCGGGGTTCCCATGTCAAGACTTTTATCGAACACTGCTGTATGATGGATTGCATGACGACCCGGGATGACAGCACCACCCGCACCTATCGGATGCGCAAGCGGCAGCAGGAGATGGAAGAGACGCGCCGCCGGATCGTCGAGGCAGCCGTCGAACTCCACGGTTCGGTTGGCCCGGCCCACACAACCGTGTCGGCTATCGCTGAGGTCGCAGGTGTTCAGCGGTCAACGGTGTATCGCCACTTCGAAGACGAGGAGGCGATCTTCGCCGCCTGCACCAGCCATTGGATGGCGCGTCATCCTTGGCCGAGAACCCACGACTGGCACACCATCGACGACCCGGCCGCTCGTCTACTGACGGCGCTGGTCGATCTGTATCGCTACTACGAGGAAAATCGGCAGATGCTCTCGAACAGCTATCGCGACATCGCCGTGACTCCTGCGTTCGTCGGAGAGATGATGAAGGCGGTTGTTGTCGAAACCCACGAGACCCTGGTCGAGGGCTGGTCGGACCGCGCTCATGTCGTTGCTGTCGGTCATGCGATCGACTTTCGGGCGTGGCAGACCCTCGACGATCAGGGCCTGGACCCAGTGGAGGCGGCAGGTCTCATGGCGTCGATGGTGGCTGGACTCGATCGCACCTGACCCGCGTACGGGTCGTCACCAACCGCTGTTCGCGTTCTGGCGCAACCGCCGAACCGGTCACATGGCCGGTGGGGGAACCCAATCGGATCAAATGATCCACGGGGCGAATCCCGGTAACCGATCCAGTCGGTCCGGGTAGGGCACCTTCCAGCCCGAGCCCGACAGCTAACCCCCAAGGCGACCGAGGAAGGAGAACAGACAGGTGGAGACGTTCAGCGCCGCCCCACACTCCGACCTGCTCGCACTCGTGGTCCAGGTGGCGGTCCTTTTGGTTGCGGCGCGCGCCTTCGGGTGGGTGTCTCAACGTCTTGGCCAGCCCACCGTGGTGGGCGAGATCCTGGCCGATGTGATTCTCGGCCCTTCCCTTCTCTCCGGGTTGATCCCGGAGAGTGGGTCATCCCGCCCCGGGTGGAGTACCTCGCCCGGAACGCACCGTGTCCGGTCGTCATCCTCAACACGTAAGACCGAGGCTATTGGGGGTTCCGGCGCGTCCAGTTGGGGATCGTTGCTCGCGGGCTGAGTCAGTGGAACCTGATCGCGGCGGCAGACCAGTGGAATCCCGCCCCGAAGGCGGTGAGCACGACGAGTGAGCCTGGCTCGATCCTGTCTTCGCTCCGTGCCTGCCACAGTGCCAGCGGGACCGAGGCCGAGCCGGTATTACCGAAGCGGTCGACGTTGACGAACACCTTGTCTTCGCCGATGTCGAGACGGCGAGCGACTGCGTCGATGATCCGCTTGTTCGCCTGATGGGGGATGACAAGGTCGACATCGGCGGTCGTGGCACCGATCCTCGCCAGCACCTCTGAGGTCGCCGTCGACATCCGGTGCACCGCCTGTTTGAACACTTCGGTGCCGTGCATGGTCAGGTGATCGTGACCATCGGGATCAGCCGGGTCGAACGGACGCTTGGTGCCGCCGACGTCGAGGGTGAGGATCCCGCTCATTGCGCCGTCGGTTCCGCTCACCACCGCCAGCAGTTCGGCTTCTCCGCGTTCGGGGCCGAGGACGACGGCCCCCGCCCCATCGCCAAAGAGGACGCAGGTCTCGCGCTCTTTCCACGAAATCATGCGCGTAATCAGTTCGACGCCGACCACGAGTACCCGTTTCGGTTCGAATGCGATGCGGGAGCGGGCGACGTCGAGCCCCAATACGAATCCCGCGCAACCCGAACCCCCGAGATCGAACGATGGGATCTCGCGTGCTCCGAGGAGGTGCTGGAGGAAGCTGGCGGTGTCCGGCGTCCGGACTTCGGGAGTGTCGGTGGCGAGGATGATCTCGTCCAGCTCCGTCGCCTCGAGCCCGGCGTCTGCGAGCGCCACCAGGGCTGCCTCGTGAGCGAGGGTGGCGGTGGACTCATGGTCGGCTGCCACTCGGCGCTCGCGGATGCCGGTGCGCTGGACGATCCACTCGTCCGATGTGTCGACGAGTTGCGCCCAGTCCTCATTCGTCATCACACGGTTCGGGACATAGCCCCCGAAGCCGAGAAAGGCCGTCATGGTTCCCTCCCGATTCTCAGACGACCTCAGCGTATCCGAACGCCTGCGCGGCCGTCGGTACTCGGCTGGTCAGGCCTCGGCGGGTCGAAGAGGTCGGCTCGATCGACTTCCAGTCCGTACACATAGACGGGCATTCCGATCTCGAGCTGTGTGACCAGGTAGTCCATGTCGTGGATCTCGACTCGCACACATCCGTGCGATGCCGGGTGGGGGGGAACGCTCCCCGAGCCGTGGATGGCGTAGCCGCCCCGGAAGTAGAAGGGTCGGTAGAGGCCGCCCAGGTAGGAGATCCTCCAGCCGTCGATGTGCCGGTTGAATCGGTAGCTGCCCTCCGGAGTTCGGGCACGGACGAGGCTTCCGCTCCGTCCGCGATACAACTCGCCGTTCCCTGAGGAGATCGGGAGGACCGTCTGCACTTCGTTATCGAGGACGAGATAGAGAACCTGGCGGTCCAGGTCGACTTCGACCCTGTCGGGTTCGTCCTCCGAGGAGGAAAGCTCGAGAGGCGTGTCCCGTTCGAGAGCCTCCCAGTCGTCGGCCCCGAAAATGCCGTCTCGTTCCAGGTCGTGGATCTTCTGGAAGGCATACACCGCTCCGAGCGTTGCCTTGCCGAACACGCCATCGATCCGACCGGGGCGGTAGCCGGCAGTTTCGAGGCGCGTCTGGAGTCGCATCACCCACGGTCCGGAGTCACCCCGTTCGAGTTCGGCGGGGCGTTCCCAGCCTTCACCCGGCCCAAAGAGGTTCGGGTCGCCGATATCGATGGATGCTCCGGCGGTGGCGGGAATGACGAGAGCGACGAGGATCACCGTGGCTGCCAGCGCTCTTGTGTTACTCATCGATCGAACCTCTCAGGTGCGTCGTGCATTCTTCATCGGAGGCGTGCGTCTTTCGCTGAAGTTCTGACGTCACAGGTGGTCGATCGGTTCCCATCACAACCCGACGTTGCCGAATCGGTGACGGGTGCGGGAAAGCGCCTGCTCGCGGAGATGAGGGAGCATCTCGAGGCGGCCGCTGCGCATGACCGGCCCGTCGATCAGATCGACGCCGGCCGACCAGGCGGCGGCGTGGAGATCGGCCGGTGCGGGTCCGATGTGCCGCACCCTGACACCCTCGAATGACGACAGCGAGGAACGGAAGGCATGGTTGCTCTCCACTACTGCCTCGACGCCGGGAATCGGCACTGCACTCGAGACTCGGGCCGGCGTTCCGGCCACGATCGCTGCCGCCAGAACCCGCACCGTGGCGACCGGGTCGACTCCCTCTGGTGCCCGGATCACGGTCTCGGGTCTCGCCCGATACCGGAAGACGTTGGACTCGACAACCAGTCCCGACGGGTCGTGATCCAACCCGAACTCGAACTGTTCCCAGTAGGCGTCACTGGCGACGGCGTCGGCCAGCCATTGTGAGTCGAACGGCTCCACCAGCTCACAGATCCGGGTCGACGGTTCTGCGCGCTGGGTCGAAAGCGCTCCCGCATCGTGCCAGTGTCCGAACTGGGCGACGTAGTTGGGGCCGCCGGCCTTCGCTCCGGGACCGACGGAACTCTTCTTCCACCCGCCGAACGGCTGACGACGGACGATGGCGCCGGTGATGTGGCGGTTGAGATAGGCGTTACCCGCCTCGACCCTGTCTGACCACCGGTCGAGTTCGTCGGCATCGAGGGAGTGGATCCCTGCAGTGAGGCCGTAGTCGACCGCGTTCTGCAGTTCGATGGCGTGGTCGAAATCGTCGGCGCGCATGAGACCAAGCACGGGCCCGAAGCACTCGGTCTGGTGGAACCACGACCCTGGTCGGACTCCGTCCTTGATTCCCGGGGTCCAGGTGCGTCCTCCCAGGTGCCTCGGCTCCAGCAGCCATGACTCGCCGGGATCGAGCACCGTGAACGCCCGCTCCAGTCGGGCACTCATCTCTGCTGCCAGGGGTGTCATGTCAGTCGCCGGGTCGGTGGCGTCTCCCACGACCAGGCTGCGGGCGGCGTCGACGATCTGCCGGCGGAAACGTGCAGATTCGTAGACCGAGCCGACCAGGATCGCCAGGCTGGCCGCCGAGCACTTCTGTCCGGCGTGTCCGAAGGCGGAGTTGACGAGATCTGCCGCCGCCAGGTCGAGGTCGGCGTTGGGAGTGACGATGAGGGCGTTCTTGCCTGACGTCTCGGCGAACAGCCGCAGGTCCGGCTTCCAGCCATTGAACAGCGAGGCCGTGTCGTACGAGCCGGTGAGAATCACCGCATCCACGTCCGGGTGGGTGATGAGATGCCGCCCGACCTCGTTGTCGGGAACCCGGATGTATTGGACGAGATCCGCCGGAAGCCCCGCGTCCCGCATCGCCTCCCACACCACTTCGGCGCAGCGGGGCACCTCCGGCGCAGGCTTGAAGACCACACCGTTGCCTGCCGCCAGCGCCGCCAGTACGCCTCCCGCCGGGATCGCCACAGGGAAGTTCCACGGCGGAACCACCGCCACCACTCCGAGCGGTTGGAACTCCTGGCCTTCCACCGTTTCGAGATCGAGTGCCCGGTCTGCGTAGTAACGGGCGAAATCGACGGCTTCCGATACTTCGGGGTCGGCTTGGGCGATGGTCTTCGATCCTTCATGGATCATCGCCGAGATCAGCTCTGGCCGTCGCCGTTCCAGCGAGTCGCCGATTGCGCGCAGCACCCGTCGTCGTTCTGCCGCGGGGAGTCGAGCCCACTCTGCGCCGGCTGCCCGGGCCCTACCGACCGCCGCGTCCACGTCAGAGATCTGGTTGGACATAGGGGTCTGGACTCCGACCGGCGGCCGGTGGTAGATCTCGACTGCCCACCTGCGATTGGCGGCGATCGCAGGATCGGTGTCAGGGGCGTTGGCGAAGGCCGCACCGGGGTCCGAGGGCGGCACTGCATCAGTTCGGTCCTGGTCGCGACGAGGTCCGGAGGAGACTTCGTGCCGGGCGGCCAGCGCCTGGCGGAAGCGCTGCTCCTGTTCGGCGAAGGCGGGACCGCCCGGGTCGAGGTCGAAGAGCGAGCTGATGAAGTTCTCGGGGTCGGAGTTCTCCTCCAGGCGTCGGAAGAGATAGGAGATGGCCGTGTCGAAATCCGACCGGGCCACCACCGGGGTGTAGAGCCGTAGGCCACCCGCAGCCTCCCGCACCACCGTCGCCTCCGCCGGAGCCATGCCCTGCAGCATCTCGAAATCGACCCGGTCGGCCACCCCGCGACGGTCGGCCAGCAGCATCGCCCAGGCGACGTCGAAGAGGTTGTGCGACGCCACTCCGATCCGCATCCCCCGCATCCGCTCCGGGGAGAACGCCCAGTCCAGGCAGCGCTTGTAGTTGGCGTCGGTCTCGGTCTTGGTCGCGTACGGCGCCTGTTCCCATCCGTGGATCTCTGCGTCGACCCGTTCCATCGCCAAATTGGCTCCCTTGACGAGTCGCACCTTGATCTCGCCGCCGCCGCCGTCGGCGCGGCGCTGCGCCGCCCAATCCGACAGCCGTTGCAATGCGGGAAAACTGTCCGGGAGGTATGCCTGCAACACGATTCCCGCCGTGAGATGGTCGAACTCGGGCTCGGACAGCAGCCGAATGAACGCCTCGATGGTCAGGTCGAGGTCGGCGTACTCCTCCATGTCGAGGTTGACGAACTTGTCCGGTCCGGCCACCCGATACAGGCGGCGCAGCCGACCCTCGATGAGCTCGACGGTGTGATCGAATGCCCACAGGTTCAGTTCGGAGACAATCGAGGAGATTTTCACCGACGCGTAGTCGACGTCGTCGCGCTCCAGCAGGGCGATGGTGGCGTCGAGTCGGCGGGTCGCTTCCGCATCGCCCAGCACCGCCTCACCCAGCAGGTTCACGTTGAGGTCGTTTCCTTCCTGCCGGGACCGGTGCAGGTGGCGGGTGAGGCGGTCAGGCTCGGCATCGGCGATGAGATGGCCGATGAGTGCTCGCATCCTGGCGCGAGCAAGCGGAAGCACGATGCGGGGGATGAGAGGGGCCACCAGCGCCCCGAGTCGGAGCAGCAGGCGGTCGACCGGGCCGAGGAAGCGGGGGATGGCGGTGGAGGTGACGATCGTCCGCAGTTGGTGTGCCGCCGCCCGCGGATCCTCTGGGCGGATCACCAGGTCCACGAAACGCATGGCGAACCCCGGGCCGGACGGATCGTCGAGCAGTTCTGCCAGACGGCGGGTCTCGGCGGTGTCGGCGTTGCGGCGACGCGCCTCTGCCAGCCATTCGGTCACCAGTCGGACGGCGTCGTCCGCGAGGAGTTGAGCGTCGTTGCTGGCGAGGTCGGACATCACCTGCCAAGTTAGAAGATCTACCGTCGTTGGTATGTCGATCGACTTTCCCACGGGCACTCTCCCGTATTGCGTGTTCTCCGACGAGACCGGACCAAGGCGACTGGGGGTGGGGTCGGGAACAGACGTCGTCGATCTCTCGAAACTGTCGCTGGCTTCGGTCGAACCGTCCAGGGTGGCGACCGACGGTCTCAATCCGTTGCTCGGGGCGGGAGCATCGGTGTGGCGGGCGCTGAGGGAAGAGCTGGTGGATCTCGAGGGTCGACAACAATTCGACCGCGCTCGGCGGCCGGCAGATTCCGTGTCCTATCACCTGGCCTGGCAGGTCGCGGATTTCGTGGACTTCTATTCGTCCCGCCACCACGCCGAGAATGTGGGCCGCATCTTCCGTCCCGAGGCGGCTCCGCTCTTCGAGAATTGGCTGCACCTGCCGGTCGGATATCACGGCCACGCGGGCACGGTGGTGGTCGACGGGACGCCGGTTCGCCGTCCCCTGGGCCAGTTTCGCAACGCCGCCGGGGTCGGATTCGGTCCGACTTCGATGCTCGACTTCGAGTTAGAGATCGGGTATCTGCTCGGCGGTCGGACGACTCTCGGTGAACCGGTGGACATCGACAAAGCCGACGAGCACCTGTTCGGTGTCGTACTCGTCGATGACTGGACCGCCCGTGATATCCAGGCTTGGGAGTACGTGCCGCTGGGACCGTTCCTCGGGAAGTCGTTCGCCACCTCGGTGTCGGCGTGGGTGATGCCGCTCGACTCTCTCGGGTCGGCCAGGGTGAATCCCGGGAGACAGGACCCGCCTCCGGCCCGGTACCTCACTGCGTCCGAGCCGTGGACACTGCGGTTGGATCTGGAAGTTTGGGTGCGGGCCGGGTCTGGCCGCGAAGAGCGCATCGCCGCCATCGACTCGGCGGAAGGTCTGTATTGGACGCCGGCCCAGCAGCTCGCCCACCTCACGGTGAACGGTGCCGTCATCCGGCCCGGCGACCTGTTCGCCACCGGCACCGTGTCCACGAGCGAGGAGTACGGATGCCTGCTGGAACGAACCCGGGGCGGAACCGTTCCGTTCCCCATCGGAGATCACGTTCGCACCTATCTCGAAGACGGCGACGAAGTGACCTTGCGCGGGTACGCCGGGTCGATCCCTCTCGGTCCGGTCGGAGGCCGAGTGGTGCCTGCAGCCGGATGAGACATCGAATCGACGGGTGAGGCGCCTGTCCACCGAAGAATGTTCGAACTTGTTGTTGACACGCGGGAGGAATGAGAAACTGGCGTGATGAGCACCGACACCTGGGGTCACTACCGGCTCGAAGACCGCTATGAAGCCGATCAGGGCAGGGTGTTCATGACCTCGATCCAGGCGCTCGCCCGGATCGTTCCCGAGCAGCTCCGTCGGGACCGGACTGTCGGCCACCGGACCGCCGGATTCCTGTCCGGGTATCCGGGATCTCCGCTGGGAGGCTTCGACATGGAGGTCCAGCGGATGCTGCGGCAACATCCCGACCTGCCGATCGTCCACCGTCCCGGTGTGAACGAAGAGCTGGGGGCGTCCGCCGTCATGGGATCCCAACTGGCCGCCGCCCGACCTGACGCTCGCTACGACGGCGTCCTCGGTGTGTGGTACGGCAAGGCTCCGGGACTCGACCGCGCCACTGACGCGATCCGGCATGGGGTGTTCGCCGGAACCTCCCCGCTCGGCGGTGTCATTGCCCTCGTCGGCGACGACCCCGCCGCCAAGTCTTCGACGATGCCTTCGTCCTCGGATGCCGCCCTCGTCGACTTGCACATGCCGATCCTCTACCCGGGCAATACCACCGAGTGTCTCGAGCTCGGACTGCACGCGGCTGCCATCTCGCGAGCATCGGGGTTGTGGTCGGCGATGAAGATCGTGACTCCGGTGGCCGACGGAAGCGCCACGGTGGACTTTCCGGTCCTGGACCGTGCGCCCGTGATCCCCGCCCACGCCCCACGACCGGATCCGAGCGCCATGTTCCTCGGCTCCGCCCGCATGATCGCCGCCGAAGAGGAGTTCAGAACGACTCGAGCTGAACTCGCTTATCGCTACGGGGTCGAGAACCGTCTCAACCGGATCGAGGTCGACCCTCCGGACGCCTGGATAGGAATTGTCGCCACCGGCTACACGTATTACGAGATGAAAGAAGCGCTCCACCGACTCGGTCTCACCGACGATGCGGCCATCCGTCGGGCCGGAATCCGCCTGCTGCAGCTCCGCATGCCGGTGCCATTCGATGCGGAGATGGTCCACCGATTCGCCCAGGGGCTGTCCGAGATCGTGGTCGTCGAGGAGAAGAATCCGACGCTCGAGTGGCTGATCAAGGACACCCTCTACGACTTTGGCGACCGGCCGACAGTTGTCGGCAAGAAGCATCCAGACGGGAGACCGCTCATGCCGAGCCACGGACTCCTCGACACCGATGCGATCCTGCCCGGACTGCGGGAGAGGCTCGCCCACCGCCTGGATGAGCGGCTCGCCCCGATTACCGCCCCGCGAGCGCGGACCACCATCCCGCTCGCCGTCAACCGAACACCCTTCTTCTGTTCCGGATGTCCGCACAACTGGGGGACGAAGGTTCCGGATGGGGCGCTGGTGGGCGCCGGAACCGGATGTCACGGGATGTCGCTGCTCATGCCGACAGAACTGGTGGGCGAGACCTTCGGCATCACCGCCATGGGGAACGAGGGAGCCCACTGGGTGGGGATGGAGCCGTTCGTCGACACCACCCACGTCTTCCAGAACTTCGGTGACGGCACGTACTTCCACTCCGGCCAACTGGCGATCCAGGCTGCCATCGGGGCCGGCGTCTCGATCACGTTCAAGATCCTCTACAACTCGACGGTCGCCATGACCGGGGGACAGGACGCCTCGTTCTCCGTCGCAATTCCCCAGCTGTGCTCGATCTTGTTGGCGCAGGGTGTCAAGCAGGTGCTGATCACTGCTCCCGATGCGCGTGCGTACGACAGGTCCTCCCTCCCGTCGGGGGTCGGAGTCTGGGACCGCAACCGGATCGTGGAAGCACAGGAACGGCTGGCCGCCGTCGATGGCGTCACCGTGCTGATCAACGATCAGGAGTGCGCGGCCGAGCTGCGCCGGGATCGCAAGCGGGGACTCGCTGTCACGCCGACGACCCGGATCGTGATCAATCACCGGATTTGTGAAGGGTGCGGCGACTGTGGAGACAAGAGCAACTGTCTGTCGGTCCAGTCTCTTGACACGCCGCTCGGCATCAAGACCACCATTCACCAAGACTCCTGCAACCTCGATTTCTCCTGCATCGAAGGCGACTGTCCGGCGTTCATGGAAGTCGAAGCCGGAGACCTGGGACACATCGCACCCGAGCAACCACCGCCCCTTCCGGAGCCGCCTGTGGGTCAGGTCACCGGCACTGTCCCCCTCCGACTGGCGGGAATCGGAGGCACGGGCGTGGTCACTGCTGCCCAGATCCTGGCCACGGCTGCCATGTTCGACGGGTGGAAGGTGGCCGGTCTCGATCAAACCGGTCTCTCCCAGAAGGCGGGCCCGGTCGTCAGCGACCTGATCCTCGCCGACCGGGAGGTCACGACGAATCTTGTCGGGCGAGGCGAGGCGGCGGCGCTCGTGGCCTTCGACGGATTGGTGGCGGCGAGCGACCCGGTCATCGACTGTTGTGATCCCGACCGAACGCGGGTCGTCCTGTCGACGGAGCGGGTACCCACCGGGGCCATGATCGGCCACCCGGAGTTGTCGTTCCCCGACGCGGAGATCCACGCCCAGCTCGCGGCAGCCTCCACCGAGATGTACTCGGTCGACGCCGCCACCCTGGCCGAGGCCGTGACCGGGACGTCTGCATCAGCGAACATCGTGGTCCTCGGGATGGCCGTTCAGACCGGGGTGATCCCCGTCCGGCCGGAGTCTCTCCGGCGGGCGATCGAGCTGAACGGAGTGGCGGTGGACGCCAATCTCGCCGCCTTCGAGTGGGGGCGAGCGGCGGCAGCCGACCACGAAGCGGTCGATCGGATCCTGGAACGTCATCGTCTCGGCACCGGAGTGAGCATCACCGTTCCTCCGCTCGGTGACGGCCTCGCCCGTCGCATCAGAGGCCTGGGCCTCGATGAGGACGTCGCTGCTCGCATCGAGCTGCTGACCGCCGACCTCGTCGGATATCAGGGTGCCAAGTGGGCAGAGCGGTACCTCGACTCGATGGAGGCCGTCGTGGAGGTCGACTCCGCTGAACGTGGGTGGAGGCTGACGTCGGCTGTCGCCGATTCGCTCCACAAGCTGATGGCGTACAAGGACGAGTACGAGGTCGCGCGTCTCATGCTCCTGCCGGAGGCCGGTGCGGCCGCGTCATCAGTCGGGGGCCCGAATCCCCGGAGCAGATGGCTGCTGCATCCCCCCGTGTTCGCGTGGGCGGGTCGGAAGAGGAAGGTCGCGTTCGGTCGGTGGTCACGTCCTGCGTTCGGGTTGCTCAGACGCGGCAAGTTCCTGCGGGGCACACCGTTCGATCCGTTCGGACGTTTTGAGATGAGAAAGCTCGAACGGGCATTGATCGACGAGTACGAGTCGATGCTCGCCGAACTCGCCAGCGGTCCAGTGACCGAGCGATACGACGAAGCCGTCCGCATCGCGAGACTGCCGGAGTCCGTTCGCGGGTACGAGTCGTTGAAGCTCCGAAGGGCGGCCGAATACCGCCGTCAACTTGGAGCGGCGCTCAGTTCTTGGCGGTGACGGCGACGATCGCTTCGGCCACCCGCTCGACGTTGGCGTCGCTGATGCCTGCCACATTGATTCGACCGTTGCTCGGCAGATACACGTGATGGTGTTCGACAAGACTCGTTGCCGTCGCCTCGTCGATGCCGAGGAGCGAGAACATTCCCCGCTGGCCGGCGATGAAGTCGAAGTCGGCTCTTCCTCGATCATGCAACGCCCCGACGAGCTTGGCGCGCAGAGAAGACAACCGCGTGCGCATGTGATCGAGTTCGGTCTCCCATCTTTGTCGCAGTCCAGGGGTGGTGAGGACCCGCGACACGAGTGAAGGTCCGTGGTCCGGGGGCACCGAGTACATCCTTCGCACCAGCCTGAGTGCGTTGGCGTACGCGGCGTCCGTTGTCTGGGACGACGGACCGGTGAGGGTCAGGGATCCCGCCCGATCGCGGTACAGCCCAAAGTTTTTCGAAAAGGAGGTGCAGATCAGCACCTCGAGGCCCGCCTCGACGAGGATGCGGGCACCGACGGCGTCTTCTTCCAAGCCCTGGGCGAATCCCTGGTAGGCGTTGTCAACCAGCACGGGGATCCGCCGTGCCATCGCAATCGATGCCAGCGCCCGGAAGTCCTCGGTGCTGAGGTCGGCCCCGGTCGGGTTGTGACAGGAGCCGTGGACGAGGATCACATCGCCTTCTTGGGCGGTCTCGAGGGTGCCGAGCATGGCGTCTCGGGCGACGATCGCCCCTTCGTAATACGGGTACGCCTTGAGTTGGATGCCGGCGCTGCCGAGCAGGGGAACGTGGTTTGCCCACGTCGGAGACGGGACCCACATCCGTACGTCGGGATTCGCCTCCACCAGCAGTTCCCCCGCGACCCGGAGCGCCCCCGAACCTCCCGGTGTCTGCAACGTGATCGCTCTCCTCGCGATGCTGGCGGGATGGTCGGGTCCCAGGATCAGGTCCTGGAGCACCGGGTTGATTTCAGGGTTGCCGGCCTGGCCGAAGTATGCCTTCGAAGAACTGGATTCGACTTCGAGGCGCGCCGCCTCGCGCACTGCAGCCATGATCGGTGTACGACCGGATTCGTCGCGGTAGACGCCCACTCCGAGATCGACCTTGTCAGGGGACGGGTCGTCCCTGAACCGCTCGATCAGTCCGAGAATCGGGTCGGGCGGAACGGAGTCGAGTCGTTCGAACACGATTTTCAGTCTGGTCGATCCTCGACGGACAATACCAACCGGAGACTTCCCAACTTCACGAGTCCGGTCGAGGTCAGGGCCGTATGCTCGGCACCATGGACGCCACTGACCGCCAGATCGTGCTCGAACTCCAGCGGGACGCCAGGAGGTCCAACAAGGACCTGGCGACTGCCGTTGGTGTCGCGCCCTCGACGATGCTCACCCGGATCAGGAATCTGGAAGAGCGAGGGGTACTGCGCGGCTACCACGCCGACGTCGATCCTGAGGCTCTTGGCAGACCGGTACGAGCGATGGTCTCGGTGCGCCTGCAGCCGAAATCCCGCGACGTCGTAGAGCGATTCGTTCAACATGTCTGGTCCTTGGAGGAGACCGAGTCGATCAGCCTCGTGACCGGCGCATTCGACGTCATCATCGATCTCTCCGTCGCCGACGTCTCGACGCTCGGGAACCGCGTGTTGAACGAGATCGCAACGTTCGACGCGGTCGTTGACGAGCAGACGACTCTGGTGCTCGAACGGCGACGCAAGGTCGTGCTGCCGCCGTTCGTCTGATGGCAACCCTCAAAGAGGGGTGAGCGTGCTCACTTGCCGGTCTGCGAGAAGCGGCCGGATCTCGCCGACCGCCACCTTGGCGAAGTGCTCGGATGCGACGTGGGCGTCAAGGGCGGCTTGATCCCGATACACCTCGTAGAGGACGAAGGCGTGGTCGTCGGAGATGTCTCGGTTGACGACGAACGTCAGGCATCCCGGCTCGGTGCGGACGACCTCGGCGTAGTCCACGAGTCGGGCGGCCACCTCCTCAGCCGTCCCCTCCCGCGCTCGGTAGTGAGCAACCACCGTGATCACCATGCACCTCCTCCTCCGCCGCCCCCTCCGCCGCCGCCCCCGCCGGAGAAGCCGCCCCCACCGCCGGAAGACGGCGGAGTGAACGCTCCGTTGAGGGCGCTGGTGAGTCCGGCGAACGCGTTCTCCGACGGACCGCCGCTGTATCCGTGAGTTCCGTACCAGTACACGTGTGACACCTGGGCGAGCTCGGCGGGAGCGTGGAGACGGGCGGCCGCCAGCACTTCCTCCGCCACACCGAGAGCAATGGCATGGACGAGAAAGGTGTCCCACAGACCGAGAGCGATCGGTGGTGCGTCTTCGAGTCGGCTGAAGTCGCGGAGGTATGACCGGAACGCCTCCCACCGTGCGGCGAGCAGCGCTCCTTCCTTGGTTCGTCGAACCCAGGTGCGACGGGCGGCAATGAAGGCGGCGAAGGCGCCGGCGTTGACGAAACCTCCGAAGATGAAGAAGGGAATCAGACCTCCGGCTGCGCCACCGCCCACCATCACCGCGGCGGCCACGAGGGACGCGAACACGCCTGCGAGGACGAGTCCGGCGATGACGAGGGCGCGCCCGCCGGAACGGTCGAGGAGGCCTTCGGACACGACCGCCTTGCCGGCATGCTTGCGAAATTCGGCATATGTCGAGGCGTTGGCGGAGGCATCGTCGCGTATGCGGTCTCGGAAGACGTGCAATGGTTGCGGTCCCTCGTCCAGCACCCGGTTCATCACGTGTACGACCGACCGCTCGTGCGCTCGCAGCGTCTGACCCGTGTCGGCCAGAGACAGTTCGAGGTCGGTGATGTCCTCGTTGCGGAGACCCATCCAGGTACTCCGGGCGGTGGTGACGGGTTGGGCGTCGAGGACGCCGCGTCTGACCAGATCGAACACGGTCGCCGTGAAGCCCTTCTCGTCCACCGCCCCCTGAGTGAGGAGGGCCTGTACGAGTGCGGGCGGGTGGTCGGAAGGAGGTTCCTGTTCGTAGTCGCGCTCGTAGGCGACCTTCGGCTCGCGTCCGTGGCGCAGGTAGATGTAAGTCGCCGCCACCGTGACGGGAACGAAGAGCGCCAGCCCGCCGATGATCCACATGATCCGTCGTGCCCGCTGCCGGGTCTCGGCGACTTCGAGGGCGCGGTTCTCCTCGGAGATGATCAGATCGCGACCATCACCCCCGAGGACCGTCGCACCGTCAGTCGAGGTGAGCACCGAGCGGGGCAGCACCACCCGGATTTCCACAAACTGGCCGGGCGGGACCGGGCCGGCTTCCAACGTGGGGGTCAGGCCGTCGGAACCCAATGAGACGACACCCCGCACGGAGGAGGGGTGGCCCCAGATCAGGATGTCGTCTTCCGTCAGTGCGTCTCCTGGAGAGACCAGGGTGGCGGTGACGTCGTGCACCGGCACCTCCCACTCGTCTCCCCACACCTGAAGTTGCACGTCGACGACATCGTCGTACACCTTCGTCACGCCCGTCATCCGGTAGGTGACCGTGAAGGTCCGCTCCTCCGACGTCGCCGAGTAATGCCAGACCACCCGCATGCGTCCGCCCAGGTCCCGCGTACCGAAGGTGCCGATCGGACTGGAACAGCCGAGGTCCGTGCAGCCACCGGGGGAGTACGCCGTCCCGTTCTCGTACACGCCGATCTCGGCGATCGACTCTCCGCCTCGCAACGGGATCTCCCGATAGGCGCCACTGAAGGAGCCGTCGAACGCGAACGTGATGTTCTCTGTGATGTGCAAGGACCCGTCAGACGCCAGATTGATGGTGACGTCGGTGTCGGTGATCTCGAACGAGCGCGCCGACGCGGCGGGCGCAGGCGTGATGAGGACGAGGCATGCGATGGCGCCGAGCGCGGCGGCGAACCGGGCGGATCTGCTCAGAATTGGACCTGGGGGGGTTCATCTAACGGAGCATCGAAGAACTCACGAGTCTCGAATCCGGCGAGGGATGCAACGATATTGGAGGGAACGGTCTGCACCCGATTGTTCTGGTTCAGGACGGTGTCGTTGTAGATCTGGCGGGCGACGGCGATCTTGTCCTCGGTCTCCGTGAGCTGCGCTTGGAGATCCCGGAAACCGTCGGACGCCTTGAGGTCCGGATAGGCCTCTGCGAGCGCGAAGAGCTGGCGAAGGGCTCCCGTGAGCATGTTTTCGGCCTCCGCCGCGGCGGCCGGGCTCTCTGCCGACTGAGACCGGCTTCTCGCTTGCACCACGCGATCGAAGGTCTCCTTTTCGTGGGAGGCGTATCCCTTCACGGTCTCGACGAGGTTGGGGATGAGGTCGTTGCGACGCCCGAGTTGCACATCGACCTGGCCCCAGGCGTTGTCCACGCGGTTCCGACCGACCACGAGGCGGTTGTAGGTCATCACGAACCACCCGAGCAGAAGGACGACGACCGCGAGTATGACCAGGAGTTCCATCCCCGGGACTCTACGGTCGCCTGGCCGGCCCTGCCGGAATGCCGGTGCGAGCCGGCGGCCGATAACCTCCCGGGTGCCCATGAAATCTGTCGATATCGCCGTCATCGGTGCCGGTCCTGCCGGGGCTGCAACCGCAATCCAGGCTGCGCGCCTGGGAGCCTCGGTCGTCGTCTTCGACAAGGCGCCATACGGTCGGGACAAGGTGTGCGGGGATGGATTGACACCCCGAGCCGTTGGGGCGCTCAACGAGTTGAAGATCGACCTGTCCGACGCGCACCACATCGACGGGCTGCGCATGATCGCCGGGAAGACAGTACGGGAGCTCCCGTGGCCGGGAACGAGCCGCTTCCCCGCCCATGGGGCCGTGTGGCCGCGACGTCGGCTCGATGTCGCCCTGATAGACGCAGCCGGGTCGGCCGGCGCCGAGTTGGTGTGGAAGACCGAAGCCTTGCCTGTCATCGAGGGGGAACGGGTGGTCGGCGTCGAGGCAGGTGGTACCCGCTGGGCCGCAGAGCTCGTGGTGGCCGCAACCGGCGCTCCAGGGGCGGTGGCCCGGATGCTGGGAGCGACGCGGATCGAAGGGGAGCCGTTCGGGCTGGCGATTCGTTCCTATGTCGAGTCCCCCCGTCACGCGGATCGCCATATCGAGGCCTGTCTGACGATGCGCGACGCGCTTGGGAACTCGGTGCCCGGCTACGGCTGGATGTTCCCCGCGGGAGACGGAACCGTGAACATCGGAGTCGGGGCGCTGTCCACGATGAAGGGCTTCAAACAACTCAATCTCAACACTCTCATGGACCTCTACCGGGATCAGGTGCGCGACTCGTGGAGCGTCGGTCCGTACTTGGAGAGGCCTCGTGCGTGGCGGCTGCCGATGACTGTCCAACGGCGTCATGGTCCCGGCTGGGTGGCCGTCGGTGATGCGGCCGGTTTGATCAATCCGATGAACGGGGAAGGCATCGACTACGGACTCGAGTCTGGAATGCTTGCCGCGGACCTCTTCGTGTCTGACCCTGCCACGGCGCCGGCGGAGTATGACCGTCTGATCGGTGAGCGATTCGACGGATTCTTGCGTACCGGCCGACGTTTCTCGTTCCTCATCGGGCACCCGTGGATCCTCGACGCCGGCCTGAAAGTGGCGGTGGGAACTCAAGGCGTCGCCGACATCACGCTCAAGGTCATGGGAAACCTGGTGGATTCGGAGACCCCCGGTACCGCGGGTCGTGTGTTGCGCGCCGCCGACCGGGTCCTCGCCGCGCTCGATCCCCTCCTTCACCGCACTCGCGCCTGAGATTCCGGATGGGTGGGAGGGCCGGTAGCCTCCGGCCGACCACACGAAAGGGCTACGACCATGGCACTCGACTCCACCGCATCCGTCCGTTGGGAAGGCGACCTCATGTCCGGCGCGGGCACCGCGACGCTGGCCTCCGGGGCTGCAGGCCCGCTCCAGGTCGATTGGAAGGCCCGCTCCGAGGAGTCCGGTGGGAAGACCAGCCCGGAGGAACTGATCGCGGCGGCCCACGCAAGTTGCTTCTCGATGGCGTTGTCAGCCGCGCTGGCACGGGGCGGCACGCCCCCGACCTCTCTCGATGTGAAGGCGACCGCCACATTCGTCCCCGGCACGGGGATCACGGGAATGAAGTTGGTCCTTTCCGGCGATGTGCCTGGCCTGTCGGCCGAGGGATTCGCCGAAGCGGCCAATGGCGCCAAGGAGAACTGCCCAGTCTCGAAAGCCCTGGCGGGCAACGTTCCCGTCACGCTCGAGATCGTCTGAAGCGCGGCGGAGCCGTTGACGCTCGTCGTAGGCTGATGACGTGACCAAACGATCGGTTCTCGACCGCGCTGCCGGGTTCAGTTGGCGCTATCTCCTGGTGATCGCCGCGATCGCGGTCACGTTCTACGCCGTTGCCGTGGTCAAGGTCGTGGTGATCCCGCTGATCCTGGCGCTGTTCCTGACCGCGATATTGAGCCCGCCGGTGCAATGGTTCAAGGACCGCGGCTGGTCACCCATGCTGGCGACGTGGGGAGTCATCGCGATCGTGATCCCGCTCGTCGTCGGCCTTGGCTTCCTCTTGGTGCCGTCGTTCGTGGACGGGCTCGGACCGCTCGGCGAGGACTTCGAAGCTGCGACGGACGCGTTCGCCGAGTGGCTAGAGGAAGGGCCTCTTCAACTGTCCGAAACGGAGGTCGACGGGTACATCCAAGATGCCGTCTCTGCGTTCCAGAGCAACATCGGGGGGCTGACTTCGGGAATCGTCGGCGGGGCGACGGTGGCGGTCGAAGTGATCACGGGGGCCGTCCTGACGCTCTTGGCGACCTTCTTCTACCTCAAGGACGGTGACCGGGCATATGCCGCACTGCTCCGGAGGGTTTCGGATCCGGGTCGGGTTCACGCCTCTCTCTCGGTGTCCTGGGCGACGCTCGGAGCCTATGTCAGGGGTCTGGCCGTGATCGGCGCAGTCGATGCCATCTTCATCGGTATCGGCCTGGCGCTCGTCGGCGCGCCGCTCGTCCTGCCGCTCTCGCTCCTCGTGTTCTTCGGTGCCTTCTTCCCGATCGTGGGGGCGTTCCTGTCGGGTCTCCTGGCCGTATCAGTCGTCTTCGTCAATCGCGGCTTGACCCAGGCACTCATTGTCTTCGGCATCGTCCTCGTGGTCCAGCAGATCGAGGGAAACGTCCTGCATCCCATCGTCTTCCGCCGGTCGCTGTCCCTTCACTCGCTGGTGATCCTCATGTCGCTCGCGATCGGGGGTGTGGCATTCGGGATCGTCGGGGCGTTCCTCGCCGTACCGATCACCGCGGTTGTCATCGCCGGATACCAAGCGATCGTCGCCGACCCCGACACGTCGATGGTGGCCCTGTTCCGAAGTCCGCTCTACGACGACGGCGATCCGCTCGCCGTCGAAGAGGAAGAGTCGAACTCCGGCTGACGGTCGATCGGTCGTGCCGTGCGGAGGAACAGGAAGAACGCAAATGTGGCGACCGCGCTGAGCAGATGCCAGATGGCGTGGGCCTGGATGACCGTGTCCGGATCACAGGCGGGATGATCGGCGGTCCCAGTGAGCCAGATGGCGTAGGCACCGAGGAACGACATGACCCCCACCCAATACCACGGCAGGTACCTCCGACGGTCAGGAGCGGGGTACTGAGCGACGATTCCGGGAATCCAGAAGAGGACGACCCACCAGTACTGACCAGGCTGGTCGAGGATGGTGGCAGGTGTCACGCCGAAGGCGGCGGCGACCATGAATCCGACGAAGCCCGACAGCCAGCGCACCGCTGGCGACCAGAACCGGTAGACGACTTCGGAGACGACCCAAAGGCCGATCGAGGCTCCGAAGAGGTCGAGGCCGATGCCCAGGTCAGGGCCGACGAACCAGTAGCCGGCTGCATAGACGCCAAGGAGGCCGCCATAGGTCGCGAAGAGGGTCGTGTCGCGCCACCGTCCGAGTCGGGACAGGTTGAACAGCCACGGGATCAGGATGTAGGCGACCATCGAGACGTTGTCGATCCATGCCCCGAAGCGGGTGTGGGTGCCGTGCATGACCATCGATCCCGGCCCGAGAAACACGCTGGCTGAGGCGTACAGGAGGACGATCGGGGTGTGGCCGATGAAGGGATTGACGCGCTCGCGGCCCGAGGTGATGTCCCGACCCAAGATCCCGAACATGGCCAATCCGGCGATGACGAAGCCGAGGTTACCGAGCGTGTTGGCTGGTTCCCGCAGCAGTCCGCCGCTCACGCGTTCGCACCACCGCGAGATCTCTCCGATCGCCGATTCGTTCTCGGCCGCAGGACCCCAACCGTCGGAACCGGCGACTGCGAACGCCACCCCGAATGCCGCCAGGGCGGCGCAGGCGATCACGAGCGGCCGACGTGCCACCTAGGTGATCCTTCAGTCCGAGACGTGCCCGGGTGGTGCCCCCAACCGTTCCGTGAGAGCGAGGGAGCGGTCCCGGACGATCCGATCGGCGATGGTTCGCACGCTGTGAGTCAGCCACATCGCGGTCTGGCTGCCATCCGTGTAATCGGCCGGGCCGTACGCATCGATGCGGTCCTGTTCGAGCAGCCTGTTGACTTGTTCGAACTCGGCTTCCGATCCCGGCCGGTAGACCGCGTACGTCTTGCCCCCGTTCTTTTCGATGACGCTGAACACCGGAACGTCGCTCGGGCCGTCTGCGACGTAGACCATGTTCTGGAACGGGATCCGCCGATCCTCATGGGCGATCTTGGAGTTGACGTCGATGTTGCGATGCCGGTTGGTGCCCTTGTTGATCTCGAAGACGGCCCGCGTCTTCGACGTGTTGTCGATCGTGTACACGATCTGGCGGATCTCCCGATTCTCTCCGGAGAACATCTGGCCGCTCTCGAGGTATCCGGGTGGTGCGACCTCCTCGGAGAACTCGCACCCCCATACCTCGGCGACGTACGGGGCGACTGCACTACCGAGGATCATCTGTCGCAACCCCGACGAGACGATGTAGTGCTCGACCGCGATCTGGTGTTCGGCGTAGGCCGGGTCCGATTCGATCTGCTTCGTCAGTTGGCCGAGGAAGTCAGGCATTCCGTCGTAGAACTGGATCTCCGCCCCCAATTCGGACAAGAGATCGTTCGTCAGTCCTTTCATCAGACCGGCGCGGACGTAGGTCAGCATGTGGTTCAGGTAGAGGGTGTCACCACTCGTCATACCCGCCCCGCGGGCGGTGTAGTAGTCGTCGAGACCGTCGGATTCGGTCCAGAAGGTGGCGGGGTCGATGCCGAAGCGGGCGAACAGGGGAGCCTGCATGTATCCGGGGATGAGGGTCTTGTCGAAGTCCCAGATCACTCCGATCACATTCTGCGGGAAGATGGGCATGCCAGACATGGTATTCGCGATCTGCGGATCCCGATAGGGCGGGATGTCGGCGAGCGGGCAGGGGTGTCAACTGCGGTACTCTTCGTCAGTTCCACGTCGGGAGGTCCGATGGCCGACGCCATCGCAACCGAGGCGCGGCGTCGGCGGACGTTCGCCATCATTTCCCACCCGGACGCCGGGAAGACGACCCTCACCGAGAAGCTGCTGTTGTTCTCCGGTGTCATCGGCGAAGCGGGTGCCGTTGGCGCGCGCTCAGGCAGGCGTGAGGTCACATCTGACTGGATGGACATGGAACGGGCGCGAGGGATTTCGATCACCTCCACTGTCCTCCAATTCGAGGTGGGGGACCGGCTCTTCAACCTGCTCGACACTCCCGGTCACAAGGATTTCTCCGAGGACACGTATCGGGTCCTGTCCGCGGTCGACTCCGCCGTGATCGTCATCGACGGCGCCAAGGGAATCGAGGCCCAGACGCTCAAGTTGTTTCAGGTGGCTCAAGCCAGGGGGATCCCCCTGATCACCTTCGTGAACAAGTGCGACCGGCCCGGCATGGCGCCTCTCGAGATTCTCGACGACATCGAACGTCAGCTCGGGATCGTGGCGACACCGGTCACCTGGCCGGTGGGGAGCGGTCAGGCGTTCCAGGGCGTTGTCGACCGTCGAGATTCTGTCTTTTGGGAGTTCGAGCGGACGGCTCGCGGGACCAAGATCGGAGCCGAGCACGAGTTGCGCCTCACCCCCGAGACTGCGGGGGGCGACGAGTGGCGCGAGGCGGCCCTTTCCGAACTCGAGTTGCTCGCCGAGGTAGAGGCGAATCACGATCCGAAGAGGTTCTTGGCGGGTGAGACCACCCCGGTGTTCTTCGGCTCGGCACTTTGGAACTTCGGTGTCAGGTTGCTCCTCGACGCCGTCGACACGATGGCCCCCAGCCCTCAGCCGCGCGAGGGCACCGACGGAGAGCCGCGCCGACTCGACGACGGGGTCTCGGGGTTCATCTTCAAGATCCAGGCCAACTTGGATCCGCGCCACCGCGACCGCGTTGCCTACATGCGCCTCTGCACCGGCCACTTCGAACGCGGGATGACTCTCACCAGCAACCGCACGGGACGGTCGTTCACCACCAAATACGCCCACCAGGTCTTCGGAAGGGAACGCGACACCGTGGAAGATGCCTTCCCCGGCGACATCGTTGGTCTGGTCAATGCGAACGATCTCCTGATCGGCGACACGCTCTCACTCGACGGTGTGGTCCGTTACCCCCCGATCCCCACCTTTGCCCCCGAATTCTTCCGCGTGGCCCGCAATCTGGACACCGGCCGGTACAAGCAGTTCCGGAAAGGGATCACCCAATTGGACGAGGAGGGCGTCATCCAGATCCTCCGTACGGAACAGGGCGGCGAGAGAGAGCCGATCCTCGCTGCGGTGGGCGAGATGCAGTACGAAGTGGCGCTCCACCGCCTCCAGCACGAGTTCAACGCCGAGGTGCTCTTCGAGTCGACCCCGTGGAACGTCGCCCGCAGGACCGACGATGCCGGAGTGGGGACCCTCGCCGGAATCCGGGGTGTCGAAGTCGCTCGCAGGAGCAGCGGCATCCCGGTTGCCCTGTTCACGAACCGACATCGTTTGGAAGCGGTCGAGCGTGATCACCCCGACCTGCTCCTGGATCCGATCATCGCCCTGTGAACGCGCCCCCGCTCCTCACGAGCCGCCTGATCGACCGCCTTCCTGTCCATTACTCCTGGGTCGTCCTCGTCGCCGGAACGATCGCAGTCGGAATGACTATTCCTGGTCAGACCGTCGGGGTTTCGGTCTTCCTGGACTTCATCATCGACGATCTGGGGCTCGGCCGGTCGACAGTCTCGGCGGTGTACACGGCCGGCACGCTGGTCGGCTCGTTCAGCCTCCCCTACATCGGGCGTGCCATCGACAGGCACGGACCCCGGCGGGCGGTACTTCTGATCGGATCCGCCTTTGCGTTCGCCTGCGTGTTCATGGGCTTCGTCGGCAGCATCGTGACGCTGTTCGTCGGCTTTGCTCTTATTCGCGCACTCGGGCAGGGAGCGCTGGGTCTCGTGAGCATGCACACCATCAACCTGTGGTTTGTCCGCCGGCGGGGGCTCGCCATCGGACTGGCCGGGGTCGGTATGGCACTGGCCACGTCGGTGATGCCAGTCGTGATCAACTGGCTGATCGAGGCATTCGGGTGGCGAACCGCCTACGCCCTGCTCGGTCTCGCCGTGGCGGTTGTCGTGCTCCCAGTCGGCGGAGGGTTCTTCCGGTTCGCCCCTGAGCGGTACGGGCACGAACCCGACGGCAAGAAGTTCGAGGGCGCGGAGAGCGTGTCAGCCACTGAGCGAAATTTTACGCTCGCTCAGGCGAGACGGACGATCACCTTCTGGCTTTTTGCTTCCGGGGCGTTCTTCACGGCGATGCTCGGCACCGGACTGGTATTCCACCACTTCTCGATCATGGACAACAACGGGTTGAGTCGAGAACTGGCGGCGACTGTGTTCATCTCGTTCGGGATCGTGCAGGCGATCGCCAATTTTCTGACCGGATGGTTGCTCGATCGGGTTCCACCCCGCTTCCTCCTCGCTGCCGCCCAAGCGGCGATGGCGACCGTCATGATTCTCGCCACGAGGGTCTCGGCCGGACCCAGCCTGCTGGTCTACGGGGTGGTCTTCGGGGTCATGCAGGGGATGAGCGGCGCCATATCTCTCACCGTATACCCTCACTATTTCGGCCGCACCCATCAGGGAGCGATCAAGGGGATGGTGTCGACGATCATGGTGGCCGGCACTGCAGCAGGACCGCTCCTGCTCGCAATCGGGTTCGACATGTCCGGGTCGTATCGCCCCGTGCTCCTCGCCGCCGCAGTCGCTCCGGCCCTCATCGCCGTCATCACTCCATGGCTGAAGTTGGTGACGCCAACCGGAATCAGATGAACGTGGCCGACCTCCCAGGTACGGTCCATGGCATGGCGAGAGAGGATCGTGAGCGACATGGGTGAGCTGTCCTACCTGTCGGGGTATGGCAACGAGTTCGCAAGCGAGGCGGTGCCAGGCGCACTTCCGGTCGGTCAGAACAATCCGCAGAAACCTCCGCTGGGCCTCTACACCGAACAGCTCTCCGGCACCGCCTTCACCGTCGCCAACGATCGCAACCGGCGGACCTGGATGTATCGGATTCGGCCCTCGGTCCGTCACGCCTGGCGGTTCACCGAGACCTCGAATCACTTCATACGGACCGCTCCGAATCGCGAGTCGGACCCGCCGATCGGCCAGCTCAGATGGAATCCGCCCGAGTTTCCGGACGAGTCCACCACGTTCCTCACCGGGATCAGGACGATCGCCACCAATGGAGACGCCCACCTCCAGCGGGGGATGGCGGCCCATGTCTACATGGCAACGGAGTCGATGAGGAACACGCACTTCTACGACGCCGACGGAGAACTGCTGATCGTCCCCCAGTCGGGTCGACTGCGTTTCGTGACCGAATGCGGTGTCCTCGAAGTTCGTCCCGGTGAGGTCGCGCTGATGCCGCGAGGCATGGTGTTCCGGGTGGAACTCATGGACGAGGCGGCCCGCGGCTACATCTGCGAGAACTACGGAACGCTGCTCGAACTGCCCGAGCGCGGTCCGGTCGGCGCCAACGGCCTGGCGAACCCTCGTGACTTCCTCCACCCGGTCGCAACATTCGAGGACACCGAGGAGCCTGGGGAGCTGTACGTGAAGTTCGACGGGCGGCTGTTCGTCGTTGCCACCGACTATTCGCCGCTCGACGTAGTCGGGTGGCACGGCAACCATGTTCCTTGGAAGTACGACCTGAGATCGTTCAACGTGATGGGATCGATCAGTTTTGACCATCCCGATCCGTCGATCTTCACCGTGCTCACCTCGCCGTCACCCGATCCGGGCGTTGCGAACGTCGACTTCGTCGTCTTCGCCGATCGGTGGCTGGTCGGCGAGCACACCTTCCGCCCGCCGTACTACCACAAGAACTTCATGTCGGAGTTCATGGGGATCCTCTACGGCGTCTACGACGCCAAAGAGGAAGGGTTCAATCCGGGCGGGATGAGCTTGCACAACATGTATTTCCCCCATGGACCGGATCATGACGCCTGGATCAAGGCGACGACCTCCGAACTGAAGCCGGAGAAACTCTCAGACACGATGTCGTTCATGTTCGAAACCAGGTACCCGCTCATTCCGACCTCCTACGCCGGCTCGATTCCCGCCCTCCAGGACGACTACCCGAGCGTGTGGCACTCGCTTGAACGGCACTTCGAGGTCTGACGCCTCAGGCGTCGAGCACGATCTCGCCGCCATCCGCAGGGCCGATGATGGGTGCTTCGGTCGACCAGGGGAAGTTGACCCACTTGTCCGTGTGCCTCCACACGTATTCGCAGTCGACCAGTGAGTGGGGCTTTTCGTAGAGCACCGCGGTGCGGACGTCCGCCACCCGACCCTGACAGTGGTCGTGAACGACGCGAATCGTGTTGCCCGTGTCCGCCACGTCGTCGGCGATGAGGATGCGGGCGCCGTCCAACTCCACTTGGTTCTGATACGGGGGAAGCATGACAGGCACGTCGCGACGGGTTCCAACCCCCGTGTAGTACTCGATGTTCATCACGTACAGGTTCTTCACGCTGAGGGCATACCCGAGCGATCCGGCCACGAAGAGACCGCCCCGGGCGATGGCCAGGATGATGTCTGGTCGGTATCCGTCGTCTGCGACCTGCCGGGCGAGGGAACGGACCGCGGTGCCGTAGAGATCCCACGTGAGCGTCTCGCGTGCTTCGGTCATCGACCCATGTTCCCACGTTCTCGTGTGCTCGCATCATCTGCATCTCCTGCCCACCGTGACTCGTCATCGGGGTGGGCTCTCCACTTTCTCAGACGCCCACCCCGGTCGTCGTAAGCTTCGGCCGGTGTTCGGAGACCTCGTCACACCCGCCGCTCTCGTCGACATGGACGTCTTCGCGGCCAATACCGGGCAGGGCGTCCAGCGAGCTGCGGAACTCGGTGTCGACCTCCGCCCTCACGCCAAGACGGTCAAGAGTCCGGAGTTGCTGGGAAGTGTCGTCGCCGCCGGCGCCAGCGGCCTCACCGTTTCGACCCTGGCAGAACTACGCACGCTGGCGGCCGTGAGCACCGACATCATGTACGCGGTGCCGGTCGCGGCCGGGAAGAGTCCCGCCCTGTTGGAGGCGCTCGGCGATGCCCCGATCCGACTCACGGTCGTCGTCGACTCGGTCTCGGGGCTCCTCGGAGTGCCGTCCGATCCCCGCGTCGACGTCGCCATCGAGATCGACTGCGACGGACATCGCGGGGGAGTACGTCCCGACGATCCGCGTGTGTACAGCCTGGCAGACCAGATCGTCGAGCATCACCGGTTGCGGGGTGTGATGACGCACGGCGGCGGTTCGTACCTGGTGGGCGCTTCCGAGGTCCCGATGCTTGCGACAGCCGAGCGCGACGCCGTGGTCGGCGTCGCCGCCGGGCTGCGCGATCGCGGTCACGACGTCGATCTGGTCAGCGTGGGGTCGACGCCGACGTTCTTCGGCGTCGATCACTTGCGTGGTGCGAGCGAGGCGCGACCGGGGGTGTACCTGTTCGGCGATCTCTCGATGGTGTCGCTCGGCGTGATGCGTCCGACGGAATTGGCGCTCTCCACGCTCGCAACGGTCGTAGGGGTCGTCGACCGCGGTCATCGGGCGCTCATCGATGCCGGATGGTCCGCTCTCTCCCAGGATCGGGGAGTACCGGCGCTGAAGGGCATGACCGGGCTCGGGAGCGTCACCACCGCCGGACTCGCCGACTCTGAACTGATCGTCTCGGAGGCCAATCAGGAACACGGGTTCGTCACCATGCGAACCGGCGGTCCAACCGGTCTCGAAGTGGGGGAGCGTGTGCGCGTGTGGCCGAACCACGCGTGTGCCACCGCCGAGATGCACTCTCGACTGGCGTTGGTGCGAGGTGAAGAGGTGATCGGACGGGCCGAACGGCCACGCGGTTGGGGGCCTTGATGACCTCCGTCTCGTCTTTCCGCGCCGTGCTCTTCGCCATCACTCTCACCTGACCCGAATTGGGTTGGTTTTCGCGGGCAGGTACCCTTTGCCTCGGACGTTTTCACGTCTGGTTCCCCCGAAGAGAGGTGAATGATGCGCGCTGTCGCGTCCTACGCCGCAGGGATTTTCACACTCGTGATGATCCTCGCTTCCGGAGGGGCTTGGACTCTCAACGATGAAGCCCGGCTCTTTCCCGTGCAACTTAATTCCGGTCACGCGGCATTTCCGTACGAAACGGACATCGCCCCACCGGCGGCCGACCTGCGGCCGCTGCCCCCAGGGTGTCGTCCCGGGCTGGTAGGTGCCACGTGCGCCACCACCGTGGAGGCAGGCGGTCTGGAGATGCCGCGCGACGCCTACGACCTCGTGCCGGACGAAGTGGCGCAGGTTTCGGACTGGCGCCCCCTCGTCGAACAGTTCTTCGAGCCGCGTCACGTGGATCGTGCTCTTCGCGTGATCGCGTGCGAATCAGGTGGTCGGGTGGCAGCCAAGAACCCGACATCGACCGCCTCCGGCCTCTTCCAGCATCTGGCGAGCATGTGGCCAGAGCGGTCTGCCGACGCAGGGTGGCCGGGCGCCGACGTATTCGATCCGGTGGCGAATGTGGCCGTGGCCGCTTGGCTCGTATACGACTTCGGCGGATGGTCACACTGGAATGCCAGCGGAGGCTGTTGGCGCTGAGTTCTCGTGCCGCCCAGTGACAGCCACAGGCTGGGAATTGGGCCCTCCGACCCAACCTATGTCCTTCAAGTCGGCGGGATTGACGGCCGATGGTGTTGTGGGACCTTGCAGAATGATGATTGTGACCAACGACGCCACCGTACATTCCGGACTCCTGGTGACAGGTGCCGGCGAAGGACTCGACATCGATGTCGAGTTGATTGGCGGACGCACCCTGCGCATGAGCGCGGCAGGCGGCGAACTCGGGACCTGGCCCATCGAAGAATGCCGGATCGACGCTGATCCGGCTGGAGACGGGTCGTTCAGGATCGTGGTCGATGGTGACGATGCGGTGTTCACCCCCGTCGATCCAGAAGGCTTCAGCTCGCTCGTCGCCATCATCAAGGAGCGGGGCGTCGGATCCGACAGCGACGACCACTCGTCCCCTCCTCCTTCAGCTGTCCCGACTACCGATGCGGAGTCGGCCGATGATCCGGTCGCGTTCCCTTTCACGCCGGCGGCGCTCCCCATCTCCCATGCAGATCCCGCCGCCTTCGACAACCGCGACGATGCCGACGAACGGCCCTCCCAAGCTCGTCTCCTCGCCGAGGAGTACGTTCCCGGGCCGAACACCGTGGCCGAAGACGCGTTGTTCGCCCAGCGCTCTCTGCGCGGGTATCAGGTGAAGGACGCCAAGCGGAGCCAGCGGATGAAGATCGCCGGGCTCATTGCCGGGGTGGCCGCAGTCGTCGCACTGTTCGCATTCGTCACGCCACTTGCCATCGAGTTCATCCAGAACTACGAAAGTGAGGCACGGCCCCCAACGACGCTCCCGGTGTCGGAAGCCACCGTCGCGCCGTCGACGACCATCGCAGAAGACGTGACGGCGACGACGAGTCCACCCGCCCCGGTCGGCGACGTGATCTTCGACCAGCCGTCATCCGAGTTCGTCGCCGCCTGGGACGCCGCCGGCGGACCGGTTGACCAGGTCTTGGAATTCGACGCCAATCCGGTGCTCGGCCCGTTCGAGGAGCGGTTCACGCCCTTCCTTTCCCTCGTCAGCGTGGTCCAGCCGGATGGGACTCTCGACGAGTTCGCCCTGGATATCGATCCGAGCGGACCTGCCGAATACGACAGGGTGGGTATCCAGGCGCTTGGCGTCGCCATCGCCACGGTCGAACCAGACCGTACACCCCAGCAGCGAGCCTCTCTGCTGGGCGAGTTGGGTCTGGACGTGCGGCAGCCGCTGCTCGAAGGGATCAACGGAACGGTCGAATCCGGGGGGATCTTGTACACCCTCGTCTACGACGAATCGACCGCCCTGCTCACCCTCACCGTGGCGCCTGCGAACTGATTGCAACCTCGGTCGATCCTGGAACGAGATGGACGGACTGGTTGTCGACCTCGACGTCGAGCGGGTCGCCGTCCAGTGTGAAGGTCATCTGATCTCGCCGCAGCATGATCCGAAGCCGTCGCCCGCGATGCGGCACATTCACGGTCAGATGGTCCCACTCGTCCGGAAGGCGAGGGCTGAACGAGATACGGTCGCCGTGGCGGCGGAGTCCGAGGAAGCCGTGGACGAGAGCCAGCCAGACGCCGCCCGCCGACGCCATGTGCACGCCATCGGTGGTGTTTCCCGCAAGATCGGCCAGGTCCATGAAGAGTGCGTGCATGAAGTGCTGCATCGCCTTGTCGGCGTAGCCGATCTCGGAAGCCATGATCGCCTGCACGCTGGCCGACAATGACGAGTCGCCTGTCGTGATGGGGTCGTAGTAGTCGAAGTTGGCCCGCTTCAGTTCCGGACTGAACTCTTCGCCGAGCAGGAAGTCGGCGAGCACGACGTCGGCCTGCTTCAGCACCTGGAACCGGTAGATCACCAGAGGATGGAAGTGGAGTAGCAGCGGGTACTTCGTGGGCGGGACGCCGTCGAAGTCCCACGGCTCCTTTTTCAGGAAGTCGTCATCTTGGGGTGTGATATTCAGGTCCGGATCGTGTGGGATGTAGATGGCATCAGCCGCGAGACGCCAACGGGTGATCTCATCAGGTTCGATTCCGAGCCGGTCGACGAGGTCGGTCCACCGCTCCGGTTGTTCATCTGCCATGCGGCTCGCCACCTCGGCGGCGTAGCGCATGTTCATCCTTGCCATGGCGTTCGTGTAGGCGTTGTCGTCGACGAGGGCCGTGTACTCGTCAGGGCCTGTCACGCCATGAATGTGGAACCGGTTGTTCCGGTAGAAGCCGAGGTCTTCGAAGAGACGAGCAGTCTCGACGGCGATCTCGACCCCAAAGTCCCACAGGAACTCCTCGTCTCCCGTCGCCTCGGTATACGTCCGGACGGCGTAGGTGACGTCTGCATTGATGTGGTATTGCGCCGTGCCTGCCAGGAAGTAGGCCGACGCTTCTTCGCCGGTGATCGTCCGCCATGGAAACAGTGCTCCGCGTTGTGACAGTTCGGCTGCCCGGTGGCGTGCCGCGTCGAGCATGTGGTACCGGTGGAGAAGAATCTCGCGCGCCTTGTCCGGGAGTGCTCTCGCCAAGAACGGCAGCAAATAGATCTCGGTATCCCAGAAGTAGTGCCCGTCGTACGCCTGGCCGGTGAGACCCTTCGCAGGAATCGAACCATCCTTCAACTGGGCACTGGCCTGGAACATCTGGAACAGCGTCCACCGCACTGCCCGCTGGGTGTCCGGCGTCGTGCCGACCTCGATGTCGGCACGATCCCACAGAGCCGACAGGACGTCGGCCTGGGCCGTTGCCAGGCCGTCGAAACCGATCTCGATGCACCGGTCCAGATCATCTGCCACTGCCCGCCGATCCGTTTCCTCCGGCCGCTCGGAGCAACGCCGGTAGTGGGCGAACTTCTCTACCACGAAAGGTCTTTCAGGCGTCACGTCTGCGGTGAAACGATGGCCGAAGTCGTTGGCGTCGCGGTTCAGCGCGACCTCTGCCGGCTGGGACAGGCGATGGTCGACGGACGCGATCAGCCCCAGCCCGCTGTGGGCCGTGACCCAACCCTGAGAGAAGCGCAGCCCGTCGAGGGTCGCGGCGCGCGGTTCGAGCACACGGTGCGAGAACGACTGGGCGAGTCGCGGATCATCTTCGGTCATATCTTCGGCCTGCTGACGGTCCTGACGGTTCACCATCCGGGAGGTGACGACGACCCTGGCCGGACGATCGACATGCACCGTGACCGAAAATGCTGCCACCTCACGCATCGCCAGCGAGACGAGACGGCGGAAGTGCACGGTCGCCTGCGTTCCAGACGCGGCCGTGAAAGAGACCCGACGCTCGAGTACTCCCTGGCGGAAGTCGAGCCAGCGCCGCTGGGTGAGATTCCCCAGCTTGTTGAGTGAGAGTCGGGTTCCGTCGACCTCGACCCGGATGGACGTGGCGTCGGGTACGTTCACGATCGTCTGACCCGTGCGTGCCAACCCGAACGCCGCCTCGGCATGGGTGATGGGCCACGTTTCGTGGAATCCGTTGACGAACGTTCCGTGCAAGTGAACCGGCGTCCCCTCGTCGACGGTGCCGCGGATGCCGAGATACCCGTTGGAGAGGGCGAAGGTCGTCTCGGTGAGATAGAGGAACCGAGGAGCGAACGATTCCTCGACGAGTGCCCACGGATCGCTGGGATACACGTCGGGAGGAAGGTCGGTCCGGTGGCGTCCGATCATCGGCCGGACACTAGGGCCGGACCGGACCATCTCAGGGAAGGAGTTCGGCGAGATCGGAGACGACGACGTGCGCCCCCGCCTTTGCCAGCGCCTCTGCTTGGCCTCCGCGGTCGACACCGACGACCAGCCCGAAACCTCCCGCCACGCCGGCTTGGACGCCGGACAGAGCGTCTTCGACCACGACTGCGTCCGCGGCGTCCACCCCGAGTTCGCGGGCGGCGGCCAGGAACGTGTCGGGGGCCGGCTTTCCGGGAAGACCCCGCTGCAGGGCGACGATCCCGTCGACGATCACCTCGAAGCGGGTGCGGAGTCCGGCTGCCTCGAGCACCGACTCGGCATTGGCGCTCGACGACACGACCGCCACCGCCACGCCCGCCTTCAGAAGATGGTCCAGCAGAGCCACCGAGCCCGGATAGGCGTCGACTCCTTCTTCTCCCAAGACCGCAGTGAATTCGCGATTCTTGAGGTTCCCGACCCCTGTCTCGGAGTCGAGCGACGGCTCTTCATCCGGCTCGCCTTGGGGGAGTTCGATCCCGCGGGCCGCGAGAAAACTGTGCACGCCGTCGAAGCGGGGCTTCCCGTCGACGTATCGGAGGTAGTCGTCGGTCGTGAACGGATCTGCCTGTGCTCCCACATGGGTGGCGAGAACGCGATCGAATGTGCGTTTCCATGCTCTCCGATGGACTTCTGCGGTGGGAGTCAGCACGCCGTCGAGATCGAAGAGCACTGCGGCGTGAGCGTCGATGGGTCGGCTCATCTCAGAGACGCTACCGCTCGCCTCGAACACCCTGCTGTGCGAGATTGGGGTCGTGCGCATCCTGATCGTCGAAGACGAGGCTGATCTCGCGGCCGCCATCCGCCGCGGTCTCACCCGCCGTGGTCATGCCGTGGACATCGTCGGCACAATTTCGGAAGCTGAGATCACCCTCGTTGGCGCCGAACACGATTTGGTCATCCTCGACTGGAATCTGCCGGACGGTGCCGGGATCGACCTGGCCACCGGGCTCAAGGCCGGAACCGTTCCGACTCTCGACGGCATCCCTCCCCGGATTCTGATGCTGACGGCACGCGACACGCTCGACGACCGGGTGCGAGGGCTCGACGCCGGCGCAGACGACTACCTCGTCAAGCCGTTCGCCTTTGCGGAGTTGGAAGCGAGGGTGCGGGCGCTGTTGCGGCGCGAACAGGATCGCGCCCCGGTCTTGGAGTTGGGCGACATCGTCCTCGACCCTGCCCGATTCGCCGCGGAACGCGACGGTCGCGAGTTGGGTCTGACCGCCAAGGAGTTCGCCTTGCTGGAGTACTTCCTCCTGCATCCGGACGTGGTGCACAGCCAGGAGCATCTGCTCGAGCATGTCTGGGACGAGATGGCCGATCCGTTCACGAACACTGTTCGAGTGACGATCTCGAACCTGCGCAAGAAGCTGGGGGATCCACGAGTGATCGAGACGGTGCCTGGGCGCGGGTACGTGGCGCGCTCTCCGTGACGTTTACCTCGGCCTTAGGAGACAGCCGATAGCCTTTCGGATCGGATGGATCTTCCGCCGGTCACAAAGTCGCTCCGCTTCCGCCTGTCGTGGATCACCTCTGCGGTGGTCTTCGGTATCGGTGGCCTCGCCCTCGGGGTCGTCTATCTCGCTGTTCTTGACGCGGTGCGCGGGCTCACCATGACCCAACGGGTGGTCACGGGCGGCCGAACAGTCGAGATCGACGGGACGATCGTCTTCCTCCCCCAAATCGAAGAGCAGCAAATCCGCACGCTCGAAAGCCTTGTTCGCGAGTTCATCCTCAACCAGGTTGCGGGAATCACCCTCCTCGTATTCGCCGCTCTCTTTGTGCTCTCGCTCGCGGTCGGCTGGTTCACCGCCGGGCGGGCGCTGAAGCCGCTGACGCGGATCACTGCCGTCGCCCAGGAGATCGAAGCCACCGACCTCACTCGTCGCATCGGATTGAGCGGCCCGCCCGACGAGCTGACCCAGATGGCAGGTACCTTCGATGCGATGCTCGACCGGCTCGACCGGGCGTTTCGCGCTCAGCGCGATCTCCTGGCCCGGACATCGCACGATCTGCGTACCCCGTTGGCGGTGATCCGGTCGAATGTCGAGGTCGCGCTCGACGATCCCGAGGCGACCGTGGACGACTGGCGGGAGACCGGTGAGCTCGTGTCCCGGGCGAGTGACCAGATGGGGCGCATGGTCGAGGAACTACTCGCCGTCGCCCGGCTCGAAGTCGACGAGGTGGTGATGGTCGAACTCGACCTCTCCGATGTGGCGGGAGTGGTTGCCGAGGACTGGGCAGCCCGACTGGAGGCGGCCGGCGTGTCGATCGAACTGGATGCTCACTCCGCAGTCGTCGAAGGAGATCGTGCCACCCTCGACAGGGCCGTGGGCAACCTCGTGGAGAACGCCCTGCGGATGTCGCCTCGGGGATCGACGATCAGGCTCGGGACAGGACTGGTGGACGGATGGGCGTATTTCGCGGTTGCGGACAGGGGTCCTGGTATCGATCCTGCGGTGGTGGAAGGGGCGGGCGACGGACGCGGGCTGGGGTTGCCCATCGTGCGCGAGGTGGCTCGGCTGCATCATGGCCGGTTGACGTCGGACAAACGCGTCGACGGCGGCGCCATCCTCGTCGTGTGGATACCGACCGGGGGCGTGAGCACGCCCACACCGCCGGTGGACGCTTTACCGCCGGTTTACCAGAGCTGAGATATCCATGAGTTGGCACAAGCGGCCGGAGACGTTGGAATGCTGGATATGGATCACATCTCGGTGACGGACGACACACCCCCGTACGACGCTTCCCCGTCGCGGGTCGTCATCTTCTTCGCCGTTCTCACCGTGTTCGTCGCCGGTGCAGGCATCGGCTGGCTCGCAGGACCTCCCGTCCCAACCGAAACCACCGTCGTCGCTGCCGAGTCGACTACGACGACGTCCATGGCCGAAACGCCGCCCTCCTCCACTTCGATCGTGCCACCGCCAGACAACACGGCGCCTGTGGCGGGTCCGGAGACTGCCCCGCTCGTGAGTTCCGAGTCCGACGAACCGGTGGCGGACGTCGCGGAAGCACTTTTCCCCTCCGTCGTGCAGATCGAACTCGAGTCCGGTGGGCTGGGAAGTGGCGTGATCTTCGATCGCAACGGACGGATCCTCACGGCGGCCCACGTCGTGGTCGGCGTGGAGAATGTGCTCGTCCGCTTCGCCAACGGTGATCGGGTTCCCGGCCGCGTCATCGGAGCAGACGACGACAACGACATCGCCGTCATCGAGGTGGCTTTGACCGGGCTACCCGCCGCCCCGCTCGCTTTGAACGACGACCCGCGACCCGGTCAACTCGCGATCGCGCTCGGTTCACCGTGGCGTCTCGACTCGACGGTCACGTCGGGGATCATCTCGGCCGTGGATCAGGCGATCCCCGGCCCCGACGGGCTTCCCCGGCTGATGCTCCAGACCGACGCCTCGATCAATCCGGGGAACAGTGGCGGACCCCTGGCAGACAGGTTCGGGCGGATCGTCGGCATCAACGTTTCGATCTTTTCGGCCAGCGGCGCCAACGACGGCGTCGGATTCGCCGTCCCGATCGACCGTGCCTATCGGGTGGCGCGGGCCATCATCGACGGGGGCACATTCGAACCCGGATTCCTCGGTGTGTCGATCGATGCGACGGCCACCGGTCGGGCGGGTTCGGTGATCACGCAAGTGAACCCGGACACCGCGGCTGCTGCTGCAGGGCTGCAATTGGGTGACATCGTGGTTGCCGTCGACGGCGACCGGATCGGAGACTTCACCGACCTCGCCGCGGTGATCAGAAACTACGGCGTCGGTGACGTCGTCGAACTCGAGATCGAGCGTGACGGCGAAACTCTCTTCGTCGACGCAGAACTCGGAGCGCGCCCCCCCGAAGGCTGATCCGGATCGACGAGCGAGGTTCTGCGTCCGCTAGCGTGTGTCCCGATCGCTCCACGTGAGCGTTGCCGTCGGCATCAGCGAAGTCCGGAACGAACCGGCGCTGTCCCGCAACTGTGAGGCCCCTCGGGGCCGAGCCAGGTCGCCTGGTGTCACGGCGCAGACGAAGCCTCGGGTGAAGGTGTAGTCCGCCGGCGGGACCCCGCCGTCGAACTCTCTCTTCATCCTCCGACCCAGGAGGATGGGATGTTCAGGAATCGCAAGCCGTTAGCGGCGTTGCTTGTGTCGATTGCGCTGGTTCTCGGCGCGTGCAGCAGTGAATCCGTCTCGGAAGAGACCACTACCACGGAGGCGGTGACGGCGACGACGGTGGCCGAGACGACCACCACTTCGGCCGCCACCACGACCACGGTGCAGTCCGGGTATCCGGTCACTGTCGAGTCGGGAGGAGTGACGACGACTGTGGAGTCCCCTCCGACGGCGATCGTCTCGCTCTCTCCTACAGCGACCGAGATGCTCTTTGCCATCGGCGCAGGGTCGAATGTCGTGGCAGTCGACGAGTACTCGTACTACCCGGCGGAAGCTCCCGTCACCGATCTGTCCGGGTTCACACCGAATCTGGAGGCGATCGTCGCCTACGAGCCCGATCTGGTCGTCGTCGGCGGGGACATCGACGGCATCGTCGCCTCCCTCGAAGGAGTCGGCATCCCGACGCTGGTTCTTCCTGCTGCCACAGTGATCGAGGACGCCTACCAACAGATCCGGACCCTTGGCGAGGTCACGGGTTTCGTCGACGATGCCGAGAGTTTGGCGTCGACGATGCAGGCAGAGATCGAGGGCCTTGTTGCCGAGGTGGAGATCCCGGCCGAGCCACTCACCTACTACCACGAGTTGGGAAGCGACGGCGGCGGTTCGTTCTACTCGGTGACGTCGTCCACGTTCATCGGCGAAGTTTTCGGCGCGTTCGGGCTGGAGAACATCGCCGATCCCGCCGACACAGACGGCTTCGGATATCCGGTGCTCTCGGTGGAGTTCATCATCGAGGCCGATCCTGATCTGATTTTCTTCACCAATTGCTGTGGCGACACGCCGGAGACGATCGCCGCCCGACCAGGGTGGGAGTCGATCTCGGCGGTGTCCTCCGGGTCGCTGTATGAGTTGGACGACGACCTGGCGTCTCGTTGGGGACCTCGACTGGTGGAGTTCTTCCGTCTCGTGGCCGACGCTCTCAGTAGTCGAGGCAATGGATGACAGTGGCCGGGCTCAGGGCGAGCAGGGTTCGGCCGCGACTGGCCTTCACCGGAGGGCTGGCGCTCGTCGTCGCTCTGTTCGCCGGAGTCCTTATCGGGCCGGCTGGACTGGAGCCAGGCGTCGCCCTCGCTGCCCTTTTCGACTGGGTCCCCGGCGTGGTAACCCCGGAGATCTCCGACGCCCATCAGAGCATCCTCTTTTCGTGGCGGCTGCCGCGCGTTGTGCTGGGCGCACTCGTCGGGGCTTGCCTGGCAATGTCGGGCGCGGCCTATCAGGGAGTGTTCCGGAACCCGCTCGCCGACCCGTACCTGCTCGGGGCAGCGGCGGGAGCCGGCCTCGGAGCGACGGTGGCGATCACCACCGGAGCGCGCGGGTTCATCGCTCTGGGAGCCTTCGGAGGTGCGATGGTGGCGGTGGCGGTTGCCTACGTGCTTGGACGAGCGGCGGGGGGTCGGACCGGTCCCTCGATCATCTTGGCGGGGGTTGCTGTCGCTGCCTTCTTCACCGCCTTGCAGACCTATCTGCAGCAGCGCAACACCGACACGTTGCGTGAGGTCTACGTCTGGATCCTGGGTCGTCTCTCCACCAACGGATGGGGCGACGTGACCTCGCTCGCTCCTTACGCCGTCGCCAGCGGAGTGGTGATCTTCGTCTTCCGGCGGCACCTCGACGTGCTGGCGGTGGGCGAGGACGAGGCGGGCACGCTCGGTCTCCCCGTCGCCCGGATCCGACTGCTGTTGGTAGTGGCAGCAACGCTCGCCACGTCCGCAGCCGTCTCGGTGAGCGGCCTCATCGGCTTCGTCGGCATCATCGTGCCCCATTTGGTGCGTCTCGTCGCCGGCGCCAGCTACCGGGTGGTCGTTCCGCTCTCGATGCTGTTCGGTGCCGCATTCATGGTCGCCACCGATCTCGGGGCGAGAACAGTGATGAGCCCGGCCGAACTGCCAATCGGCGTGGTCACTGCATTTCTCGGCGCACCGTTCTTCCTCTTGGTGCTGCGTCGTTCCCAGAGGACCGCGCTATGACCGTGCTCTCTCTCAATGCAGTTTCGGTGACCCTCGGCGGAAGCGTCATCGTCGAAGGAGTCGATCTGGCGGTGGAACCGGGTGACTTCGTGGGGGTCGTCGGACCCAACGGCGCAGGCAAGACCACCGTCCTGAACGCGGTCGTCGGCATCGTTCCCTTCTCGGGCGCGATTCGTATCGAGGGACGCGACGCTGCAGCGATGTCCAGGCGCGACCGGGCAAAGGCCGTCGCCCTCGTACCACAGCGGCCGGTCGCCCCTGTCGGCATGACCGTGGCCGACTATGTGCTCCTCGGACGAACCCCGCACCTCGGCTTGCTCGCAGCAGAGACTCGGCGTGACATCGAGGCGGCTCGCGCCGGACTCGCTTCGCTCGAGTGTGAGGATCTCGCCGACCGCCAACTGGCTTCACTGTCGGGTGGAGAGTTCCAGCGGGTCGTGTTGGCGCGGTCTCTCGCCCAGGGCTCGGGACTGCTGCTCCTCGACGAACCGACCAGTGCTCTGGACGTCGGACATGCCCAGCGAGTGCTCGGCCTCGTCGACGAGATGCGGAGGTCGTGCGGCCTGACGGTCGTGGCGGCCATCCACGATCTGACGCTTGCCGCCCAGTTCTGCGATCGTCTGGTGATGATGTCAGGAGGCCGGGTCGTGTCGGAGGGAAAACCCGTCACCGTTCTCACGGAGTCGACCATTCGCGCCCACTACGGCGCGACCGTTCGTGTGCTCGACGATGGGGACGGCAGGGTGGTGGTCATTCCGAGCCGGACGGCTCGTCCCGAGACGGAGGCCCGGCCGGAGATGGTGGGACCGTGACCGACACGCCCGCAACGCCGCCGGTCGACCCGCCCGCCAAGGCCAATGTGCGCAAGCCGTCTCTCGTCATCGTGAACACGGGCGACGGCAAAGGGAAGAGCACCGCGGCGTTCGGCATCATGATCCGGGCTGTCGCACGCGGCTGGAAGGTCGCCGTGATCCAGTTCCTCAAGTCCGGAGACTGGAAGGTCGGGGAAGAGGCCGTGGGGCGGCAACTCGGGGTTGACTGGTGGGCGTTGGGCGATGGATTCACCTGGGACTCCGAGCAACTCTCCGAGTCCGAGGCGGTCGCCCGTCAGGCCTGGGCGTTTGCGGCTGAGACCATTCGCTCGGGGAACTACGACATGGTCATCCTCGACGAGGTGACCTATCCGATGAACTGGGGTTGGATCGACCCGGCCGAAGTCACAGAGACGATCCGGACTCGTCCACCTTCGGTCAACATCGTGGCGACCGGTCGCGACGCCTCTGAAATACTCGTCGAGATCGCAGACACCGTGACCGAGATGGTCAAGGTGAAGCACCCCTACGACACGGGCGTGATGTCACGGCGCGGCATCGACTTCTGATGGCCTATGCGTTTCTCACCGGCGGGGCGAGGAGCGGCAAGTCGAGTGCGGCCGAGCGCCGCGCTGCAGCCTCGAGAGCTCCGGTGACAGTGATCGCCACCGCCGAAGCTGGTGACGCGGAGATGGCTGCCAGGATCGAACACCACAGGCGTTCGAGACCCACGGGGTGGATGACGATCGAGGAGCCGATCCGTCTGACAGAGGCTGTGGGACAGGTGTCCGAGGACTGCTTCGTGCTGATCGACTGCATGACACTGTGGCTCGCCAATGTTCTCGGATGGTCGGACTCGGCAATCTTGGAACACGTCGAGGAGCTGTCGAGTTTGCTGTCGACTCGCGACGGCCAGGCAGTGGTCGTGTCCAACGAGGTCGGAGATGGCATCGTGCCCGCCGATCCGATGACCCGGCGCTATCGGGACCTGCTCGGAGTCGTCAACGGGCGGCTCGCAGCCGGAGCCGCCGAGTCGTACCTGGTGGTGGCAGGCCGGTTCCTCCCACTGGAACCGTCGCCGTGGTGATCGAAGGGCTGCTGGCAGACCTGACATCTGCGCCGCGTCCCGACGAACTGCACCGGCAGGCGGTGATCCAACGGGCCGCCCGCGTCCTCCGGCCGCCGGGAGCCCTCGCCCGTCTCGACGCCGTGGCGGCATGGCTGGCGGCTTGGCAGCGCACCGATGTCCCCGAGGTTTCAAGGCCCACGTTGATCCTTGCGGCGGGGGATCACGGTGTTGTCGATCGCGGCGTGACGGCGTATCCGTCCGAGGTCACCCGTGCCATGGTCGATGCCATCAAGGCGGGCGTTGCCACGTCGGCGGTGATGGCCGCCCGACTGGATGTTGCGCTCCGACTGGTGGACGCTGGCGTCGGATTTCCGACCGCGGACATCGTCACCGACGACGCTCTTTCCACCGAACGGTTCGAACATCTCATCGCGTTGGGGCGGCGCACCGTCGCCGAACTCGACACGGACCTGTTGCTCGTCGGTGAGATGGGTATCGGGAACACGACGGCCGCCGCTGCCGTCGCAGCGGCCCTGTGCGGCGGCGACTCCGATGCGTTCGTCGGAACCGGTGCGGGCCTGGACGCTGACGGTATGACCGCCAAACGTGAGGCGGTGCGGAATGCGGTGGCGAGGGTCGGATCGGACAGCCCGATGGAGGTGCTCCGGCGCCTCGGCGGATCCGAACACGCAGTGTTGGTAGGCGCGATCGCCGAAGCGCGCATGAGGTCGATCCCCGTGATGCTCGACGGGTACGTGACCACCGTCGCCGCCGCAGCCTTGGCTTTCGCCGTTGATGGTGCTCTCGACCACTGCCTCGCCTCTCACATCTCTCCCGAACCGGGGCATGGTCTGCTGTTGGACAGGCTCGGCCTCGAGCCGCTCGTGGACTTGAAGATGAGGCTCGGCGAGGGCTCGGGCGCGCTCGTGGCTCTCCCGATCGTGCGTCTGGCGGCGGCAGCCGTCGTCGACGTCGCCACCTTTGACGAGTGGGGTCTGATGTGAACGGGTTCCTCGGGGCGGTGGGATTCCTGACGCGGATCCCTGTGTCGATCGGGACAGCCGACGTCGCCCCCTCGGTGAAGTGGTTTCCGATCGTCGGGCTCGGGATCGGCGTACCGTCCGGTCTCGCCTACTGGGCCGTATCCGGACCGCTCGGGAGCCAGGTCGCCGCCGTGTTGGCGGTGGCACTCGCCGTGGCGATCACCGGTGCGTTTCACGAGGACGGTTTGGCAGACACCTTCGACGGTCTCTCGTCCATCCGGTCACGTGAACGGCAGCTCGAGATCATGAAGGACTCGCGTCTCGGCACCTTCGGAGCAAGCGCTCTCGTGCTGGTGCTCCTCGCGAGGGTCGTCCTCGTGGCAAGACTCCCGGGCACGGCGGCGACGGTCGGGGATCTGGCGTGGGCTCACGGCGTTTCTCGATCCGTGGTGATCGGCGTGATGTGCGTCGCCACTCCCGCAGCCGCCGACGGTTCGGGTGTTGCCTATCTCTCGGAACTCCGCCGTGGTCCGGCGCTGGTGCTGGCTGTGGCCGTGGCGACTGCGGGATGGCTCATTGCCGGCGAACGGGCGTTGCTCGCGGTGGCGTTGGCGACGGTCGGATCGTTCGTCGTTTGGCGTTGGGCACACCGCAGGATCGGAGGAGTCACCGGGGATGTCCTCGGCGCGTGCCAGCAGGTCGGGTTGGTGGGCGTACTGGTAGCGCTGGCCGCGTGACGGTTCGCGTCTCCCTCGTTCGACACGGTCAGACCGCGTGGAACGCCGAACGGAAATTGCTCGGCTGGACCGACGTACCACTCGATGCGGTCGGCGAGACCCAGGCGCGTTCGCTGGGCGCCGGTGTCGACATCTCGAAGTACGACCGGATATGGACCTCCGATCTCGGGCGGGCTTCGATGACGGCGCGGCTGGCTGGGTGGGAGGCGACGCCTGACGCAACTCTCCGCGAATTCGACTTCGGCGAACTCGAGGGTCTCACTTGGGCGGAACTCGATCCGGATGTGCGCGAGGGTCTCGCCGCGTTCGAGGGGTTCAAGGCTCCGGGTGGGGAATCGACGGAAGAATTCACTTCCCGGGTGGTGGGGTTCCTCGACGCGTGTGGCACTGCATCACACCTGATCGTGACTCACGGGGGAGTCATCCGGGCGGCGTTGCGACTGTGCGGGGAGTCAGCCTCGTTCCCCGATCACGGCGTGATCTACACCATCGACTGGTCCCGACGACTGGTCCTCGACGTTCAGACTCCGACCACCTGAGACCGCCGCTCCATCAGGACGACATCGTGCCATCGGTCGTTGACCTGGCCAATCCGCTCGCGCACTCCCACGATCCGGAATCCGGCAGCCTCGTGAATGTGGACGCTCACCTGGTTCTCTTCGAAGATCTGGGCCTGCAGGGTCCAGAATCCTTCGGCTTCGGACTTCGCCACCAGTGCCTCGAGGAGCTGCTGGCCCAGCTTCTTGCCCCGGGCGTCCTCCGCCACGTAGATGGAGAGCTCTGCCACTCCTCCGTAGGCACATCGGCCCGTGACCGGGGTCAGGGCGGCCCAGGCGACGACTTCGCCGTCCTCCTCCGCCACCACCCTGCATCGGTCGAGATGGGCGGCGTCCCACGCGATCCACGACGGGGCGATCGTGTCGAGGGTGGCTGTGCCGGTGGCGATCCCGTCTTCGTAGATGCGGTAGATCGCCGGCCAGTCGGTCGGCGCCATGGCGCGTACAGATGGCATGTGTGCGCGGAGAATAGGCATGCTGTGCGCGTGTACCCGACCGCGGAACCCCCTCGCATTGACACCGCACCCGTCGGGCGGGGATGATTGGGTCATGTTCCGTCCCGCCGAGATCGTTGCAGGGCCCGTCACTGATCTCGTGATCGGGTTGGGTATTCGCCTCGAGTTCCTCGTTCCCACCGTTGCGCTGCTCTCGATGGGAGCAGGGATAATCGCCGCCCGCATCCTCGATCGGTGGCGCTGAACCGCTACTTCGGCTGGACGATGACGTAGCAGTCGATCAGCCGGGAGAACGGAAACCACTGCCAGTCGTACTTGGTGGCAAGAGCTGCTTCAGCTGCCGCGGCGTCGGATCCTGTCAGCACCGTGGCCGTCCCCTCCACGTACTCCTGGCGTTCCAAACCGCGGTAGTTGGCTGCCGCAAAACGAACGGTCGGATTCGTTCTCAGCCGCTTGATCTTGCCTGAGTCGCTGTGGGTGCCGAAGACGAAGCCGTCGTCGACCTCGGCGAACCACACGGGCGTCGACACCCGGTCGCCGTTACGCCGTCGTGTTTCGACATTCACGAAACGTTCGCCGTCGAGGCTCACCGGCTCCCCGCCTTCATGGTCGCCGAGCCGCCGCAAGTTCCAGGAGTTGACTGGCGCCCGCGCCCATCGCCTCGAACCGGTGGTCGGCTGTCTGGCCCCGCAGCCAACGGATGTAGATCTGCTGGAGCACGACCGCCAGTTTGAAGGTTCCGAAGACCACGTACCACTCGATGTGGGTGAGGTCGGAGCCGGACTGCCGTCCGTATCGCTCGATTGCTTCCGATCGGGGGATCCACCCGGGTGTGAAGGTGGGCATCGTGTTCAACTCCGACGGCGCCTCGCCCGGGTCGTACCACACCGACATGAGTGTTCCCAGGTCGGCGAAGGCGTCGCCTCTCGTGCACATGTCCCAGTCGTAGACCGCCACGCATGTCCCAGGATCGTCGTGGGAGACGGCGAGGTTGTCGAGCCGCCAGTCGTTGTGGAGGAGGGTCGTCGGCCCCGGAGGCGGCATGTTGTCTGACAGCCAGTGGGCGAGTTCTGTCGCCAGCGGATTGTCCTCGTGTTTCGCCTTCTCCCACCGTTCGGTCCATCCCGTCACCTGGCGGGCCATGAACCCCTCCGGATGTCCCATGTCTCCTAGCCTGGCAGCCTCCGGGTCGACGGCGTGGAACTCGGCCAACGTGTCGACGACCACTTCGGACAGCGCTCGGTTGGCAGCCGGATCCTCACCCCCGCCGAATTCGGGCGGGACGACACCCTGGACGACGACGCCGTGCAGGCGCTCCATCACGAAGAATGGCGCGCCGATCACGGTCTCGTCCTCGCAGTACAGGAACGCCCGCGCGGCTTTCGGGAACGCCCGCCACAGGGTCGACAGCACCCGGTACTCGCGAGCCATGTCGTGGGATCCGGGTGCGACCGGTCCAAGCGGTGGCCGCCGGAGCACGTACTCGACGGCGTCGGGGTCTTCGCCGTATCGGAGCAGATACGTGAGATTGGCCTTGCCCCGGGAGAACTGGCGAACTGTCAGCGTCTGATCGGAGCCTGGAAGGCGGTCGCGCAGGTATCCGCCGAGACGTTCGACATCGAAGCGTTCGTCCGGTCGGACCTCGATGTGTTCCGGGAGTGGCTGGGAAGTCACGGCGGCTGAGGGTACCCGGTACGCTCGACCGCTCGTGAGTGTCAAACGCACAATCGATCCGGCATCGGTCGATCCGATCGACGCCTACAAACTCCTCATCGGACTCGTCGTGCCGCGCCCGATCGGCTGGATCGGCTCGATCGACGCCGCCGGCGTTCGGAACCTGGCTCCCTTCTCGTTCTTCAATGCCGTGGCGGCCACCCCGCCCACCGTGCTCTTTTCGCCGCTGATGCAGTCGGGCGCGCCGAAGGACACCTTGCGCAATGTGGAAGAGACCGGCGAGTTCACCGTGAGCTTCGTCTCATCCGACCTGGCAGAAGCAATGAATCTGACATCCGGACGGTATCCGTTCGACGTCGACGAGTTCGAGGTCGCCGGCCTCACCGCCGTCACCGGTGCGAAGGTGGGCGCACCGATGGTTGCCGAGGCGAGGGCCAATCTGGAATGCCGGGTCAGCCAACTCGTGCCCATCGGGCGACCCCCCATGAACTCGGTCCTCGTCATCGGCGAGGTGGTGGCGTTTCACGTTCGCGAGGACCTGTTGGACGGCACCCGGGTCGACCAGGCGGGACTCGATCTGATCGGCCGCATGGGCGGACCCCACTACACACGCACGAGGGACACCTTTGGGTTAGATCGGCCTACCTGACGCCGGAGGCAATGAGGTTTCTCGCCGACAACGCCCGCAATCACGCAGGTGAGACGTGGAGCCGGTTGCGGCGGGGAGCTTCCAGCGCGCGGAGCTGTCCACATGCGCCGTCGATGTCAGCGCCGCGAGTGTTGCGAACGGTCACGTTGACTCCTTCGGCTCCGAGGAGTTCGGCGAACTCGGCGATGCGCGCCGGGTGCGATGGCCGCATCGGAGACAGCGGAGTCGCGTTGAGGGCGATCAGATTCACATGAGCTCGCAAACGACGAGCGAGAGCGGCCAGCTTGTGAGCCTGATCGGCAGTGTCGTTGACCCCTTCGATCATCGTCCACTCCAGCGATACCCGCCTGCCCTTGAGCTCGTAGTACTCCCTGGCCGCCGCCTCCACTTCGGCAAGGGGGTAGCGCCGGTTCAGGGGAACGAGTTGCGATCGGAGTTCATCGTCGGCGGCATGGATGCTGACCGCCAGATTGACCTGCCACGGCTCCGCCGCGAGCCGTCGCATACCGGGGACGACGCCAACGGTCGAGACGGTGATCGACCGAGCGCCGATGTTCATGACCTCGATCATCCTCCGTATCGCCTCTCGCACGCGATCGAAATTCGCCAGTGGCTCGCCCATTCCCATGAAGACGATGTTCGTCACATCCGATGGTGATCCGGGCAGGCCGTGTGACGCGACGAAGGCCTTGGCGTAGGCAACCTGGGCGACGATCTCTCCCGCATCCAGATTCCTCTCGAACCCGAACTGCCCAGTGGCACAGAAGGTGCAGGCGAGGGCGCAGCCCGCCTGGCTGGAGAGGCACAGAGTCACCCGGTCGGTGTACCCCATCAACACCGCCTCTATCCCGACGCCGTCTGCCGCGCGGAACAGCCACTTGATCGTCCGTCCCTGGTCACCGGACTGTTCGACGTCCACCACGAAAGGCCACAACTGATCCGCCAGCTGCTCGCGTAGGGAAAGGGGCAGATTCGTCATCTCGTCGGTGGTCATGACGGGGTGTGCGTACAGCCACTCTCGAAGTTGAATGGCGCGAAACGGGGGCTCCTCGGGAAGAAGGAGTCCGTGGATCGCTTCGGGGTCAGTCGTGTACAGCACCGGCCTGAAGTGTACGGACGATCGGATCGGTGCCGGCCATCAGCCAAGTCAGCCTGCGGCACGCCAAGCCCGGTCGATCAACCGCCCGACATGGCTCCGATGACCATGAACGGTTCCTTCCCCGCTGCCACCTCGGCGGGAAGCTCGGCGTCTGGATCGTCGTGGGACAGATCCTCCTGACATGCGAAGAAGCGGACGAATGGCCTCCGGTCGGCCGTCCCGTGACCCCGGATCGTGCCTCGCAGCACCGGATACGCCCGTTCGAGTTCATCGAGGATCGACCGTTGCGTCACCGGGCCCTCCACTTCGAGCTCGACCTCGCTCCCGGTACCGGCCAGGTTCCGCAGGTGATATGGCAGTTGCACCCGGATCACGGCAGTGTCTGCACCTCGACGGACAGCACCGCCGGAAGATCCCGCACGATCGGATCCCACGAATCTCCTCCGTCCGCCGATCCGTACACCTGCCCGCCTGTCGTCCCGAAGTAGATGCCGCACGGGTCGAGGTGGTCGACGCACATCGCATCCCGTAGGACGTTGACGTAACAGTTCTCTTGCGGGAGGCCCTTCGTGAGCGGCTCCCACTCGTTGCCTCCGACCCGGCTTCGATACACCCGGAGTCTCCCCTCGGGAGGGAAATGCTCGGAGTCGCTGGTGATCGGAACCACATACACCGTGTCCGGTTCGTTGGCGTTCACCTCGATCGGAAAGCCGAAATCGGTGGGAAGGTCGCCGCTCACCTCGTGCCACGTCTCACCGCCGTCGTCGGAACGGTTGACGTCCCAGTGCTTCTGCATGAAGAGCACGTCGGGACGGTCGGGATGCATGGCGAGGTTGTGCACACAGTGTCCGACTTCGGCTTCGGGTTCGGGCAGCTCGGGGGACGACACCAAGCCCTTGTTGACGGGTCTCCACGACTCGCCCCGGTCATCACTGCGGAAGACTCCGGCGGCGGACACCGCGCCGAACATCCGATCCTCGTTGGACGGGTCGATGAGGATGGTGTGGAGGCAAAGGCCGCCGGCACCGGGAGCCCAGCGAGACGCTGTGGGCTGCGTCCGCATGCCGGCCATCTCCTGCCACGAGTGGCCCCCGTCAGTCGTGCGGAACAGCGCGGCATCCTCCACACCTGCCCACACCACGTCGGTGTCACTGAGGGACGGTTCGAGATGCCACACCCTTGCGAACTCCCAAGGATGGGGTGTGCCGTCGTACCACTGGTGAGGGCTCGTCTCGCCCTGGTAGGCGAACTCGTTGCCCACCGCATTCCATGTCTGACCGCCGTCGTCTGACCGTTGGATCAGTTGACCGAACCAGCCGGTGGACTGCGATGCCCAGATCCGGGACGGATCCACCGGTGATCCCTTGAGGTGGTAGATCTCCCATCCGGCAAAGAGAGGACCTGTCACGTCCCAGGACCGACGGGCGCCGTCCGCCGTCAGGACGAACGCACCCTTCTTGGTGCCGACGAGCACTCGCACACCACTCATCTCGACTCCACTCTCGGTAGTTCCAGTCGACCGGCGCCGCTCCCTAGACCAGGGCCGAGGCTGCAGCTCCCCACTCAGCGGCGCGAGCCTCGGATGTGCCGGTGATCGCAGCAAGCTTGGCGGCTCCCGCCCCTGCGACATCGGCGTACGTCGTGATGCCGGCATCGCGCAGCCGACCGGCGAAGACCGGTCCGATCCCGGTGATCGACGTGAGATCGTCGGCCGAAGCAGGCGCAGGCTGGGGTGGTACGACGCGGAATTTGGGCGGCTCCGGATCCTGCGGGGCGGCGATGGAGACCAAGCGGTCGCGCATGGCCCAGAGGATGGCGAGGGCGCCACCGACGAGGCCAATCACTTTTCCGATCTTGTTCACGCCCGGCATCGTAGCGACCAGCCCGAGCTCGGACGGCGTTAGGTTCTGACCTTCCCGAAAACGAGGAATCGATGCTGGTTGACTACTACCTCCCTCCCACCACGCCGACCCTCGAGGTCGCTGACGAGGCGCGTCGAAGAGCCGAGATCGGGTTCGACGGATTCTTCACCGCAGAGACGGCCCACGATCCTTTCATCCCGCTTGCCCTCGCAGCCACCGCCGCCCCCGAGCTGACCCTCGGCACCGCCATCGCCGTGGCGTTTCCCCGTTCGCCGATGGTCACCGCGCAGGTGGCGTGGGATTTGGCCGCCATGTCGCATGGGCGATTCATCCTCGGCCTCGGCACCCAGATCAAACCGCACATCGTGAGGCGATTCGGGATGGAGTGGACGACGGCGACGGCCCGCCTTCGCGACTACATCGACGCGCTCCGCGCCATCTGGACCTCCTTCCAGACCGGCGAGGGCCTCCGTTTCGACAGCACCGAATACCGTTTCACGCTGATCACGCCGTTCTTCAACCCGGGCCCCATAGACCATCCCCACGTTCCCGTGGCCATCGCAGGGGTGGGTCCGCAGCTCGCCCGTCTCGCCGGTGAGCGCTGCGACGGATTCCACGTCCACCCGTTCCACACGGTCAAGTATCTCGACGAAGTGGTGATTCCGAACGTCGCCTCCGGAGCCGCCGACTTCGGGCGGGATGCCTCCGCGATCGACTTGATATCCACGGTATTCGTCGTGACCGGAAGGGACGAAGAAGAGATGGCACGGTCGATGGCGGCAACCAAGCAGCAGATGGCCTTCTACGCCTCGACCCCGAGTTACCGCATCGTGCTCGAAACGCACGGCTGGGACTTCGCCGATGAACTCAACGCGATGAGCAAGCGGGGAGAGTGGAAGTCGATGGGTGCGCTGATTCCCGACGAGGTGGTCGAGACGGTGGGAATCGTCGCCGAACCCGACCGGGTCGGCACGGTGATCAAGGATCGATACGGCGACCGGATCGCCCGGATCGGGTATTACACCCTCGACGGGGCACCGCCGATGTCGGACGAAGACCTTGCGGCGATGGTGGCCTCAACTCGCTGAGACCGGGGCGTCGGGCACCTCGAATCCGGCGAACGGGTCGAGATGCCCAACGTCGTTGAAGGCGGTCAGTTTTGGTCCGGGGTCGATCACGGTGATCGACGTGTTCTGCACCGCGCCGAGCGGACCCCGGAAGACATTTCCGGTCACAGTCTGGCCGGTGGCCCAATGGGCGCCGATGATGATCGGCCCTCCGTGAGAGACGACGACGGTCACGCCGTCGAGCTTGAGCAGCCGGCGGAAGACGGCGACCGATCGCTCCCGCACGTCGGCCCACCTCTCGCCACCAGGACGAGGCACGTCCTCTCCACCCCGGTATCTGCTCCACAGGTCGGGCCAGCCGGTCTCGATGTCAGTCGGGGTGAGGCCGACCCACTCCCCGTTGTGGATCTCGCGGATGGCCGGTTCGACGTCCACGGAATGGCCGGATACCGCCGCGATCGCTGCGGCCGTGTCGGATGCCCTGACGAGATCACTCGAAACCACCCGACTGATCTCGGCGCCGCGCAGTCGAAGACCGACCGCTTCCGCTTGACTTCTTCCGATCTCGGTGAGAGGTACGTCGCTTTGACCGATGAATCGATGCTCGGTGTTCCCCTCTGCCTGCCCGTGGCGAACGAGCACGAGTCTCCCCATCAGCGCACCGCGGCCGACGCGGTGTCGACCCGCCCGTCGGCAGCCGCGGTGCGAAGCCCCTGCGAGTCGATGTCGATCACGGATGCCGGCCCCCACCCTCCCATCCGGTCGGCCTGGGGGCGCACTGTGTGGCCACGCTCGGCGAGGCCGGCGGTGATGTGACTCGACATGGAGGATTCGACGTCGATCACGGAAGTGGTGGCCGTCAGCTCGGCGTTGGCGATCGTCCAGCGGGGTGCACTCTGGGCGTGGCCCGCGGACCGGCCTGCCCCGAAGAGCAGGGCGGCGACCTGGGCGAGGAGTTGCGGTTGCTGATGTCCGCCCCGCGTGCCGAGCACGGTGCGAAGCCGGGCGCCGTCGGTCCACAGTGTCGGAGACAGGGTGTGCAGTGGTCGCTTGCCTGGGCCGATCTCGTTGGGGTGACCTGTTCGCAGGTCGAACCCACCACCGCGGTCGTGGAGGATGAACCCGCTGTCGGCGGCGCCGATCCCAGAGCCAATTCCCCGGAAGTTCGACTCGATCAGCGACACGCCCATCCCGGTGCCGTCGACCGCGCACATGTACATCGTTCCACCCGGCTTGGGCATGGGCCGCGGTTGTGGTGCTGCGGAGTCCATCGAAATCTTCTCGCCGAAGGCTGCCAGGCGTTCCGGGTCGAGCAGCACCTCGTTCGGGAGGGGCGCATGATGAGGATCGGCGACGACGTCGTCGCGTTCGGCGGCCACTGCCCGATACGCCTCGATGAGGGTGTGGGTCCATCTCGGGTCGCCGGGGTCCAGGGTGGGAGTGAGCGATTCGAAGAGGAGGAGAGTGGCGAGGGTCAGATATCCCTGGCTGTTGGGCGGAATCGTCCAACCCGTCACACCGAACACTCGGGCGGAGATCGGGTCGACCCAGTCGGGGGAGTAGGCGGCGAGGTCGTCCGGGGTGATGAGTCCGCCGACGGCCTCGCTGACCGACTTGGCGACCGGACCTTCGTAGAACGCTGTGGGGCCTCCCTCGGCGATCCGTTCCAGGGTGTGCGCCAGATTCGGCCGATGAACGCGCTCACCTCGGAGCGCCGGTCGACCGTCGATGAGCAACTGGGCTCCTGCTTCGTTCCCGGCAAGGAATTCGGCCATGCGATGAGTGGCGCGGCTGTACTCGGTGGAGGCGGCGAACCCGCGCCGTCCATGCTCGATCGCTCGTTGGAGTAGGTCGCCGAACGGAAGCCGTCCGTGCCTTTGGTGGAGGGCGAACCATCCCGCCACGCATCCCGGGATGGTGACGCCTGCCGGGTGGTGCTGAGGGATCGACGTCAGGCCTTCATCCCGGAGGTCCTGCGCCGACGCATTCGAGCCCGCCCATCCCGAGGCGTTGAGGGCGGTGACTGCGCCGTTCGTGTGAATCAGAGCGAAGAGATCGCCTCCGATCCCGCAGGTCTCCGGGGCCACCATGCCCTGCACGGCGTTGGCGGCGATGGCGGCATCCACCGCCGAGCCGCCCCGGTCGAGAGCCTCCATTCCGGCCTGGGTCGAGAGCACATGCGGCGTCACGACCGCACCGTCGAATCCTTGAACTTCGAGCATGCGAATCATCTTGGCAGGGGGCGGGTCGGTCCGAAAAAGGGGTGCGTTCGCCCTTTCGCGTCAAGGACTTCTTGTCACACCCCTCCGATACGTTTGGTTCATGTTCGCAAGCGCCTCAACCGACTTCACGATCGACCAGTTGGAACAGCACCTGGCTGATTGCACCGGCCTGATCGGACGGGTGACGGCGAAGATGCTTCCGGCAATCCGCGCGCTCGACGCCGCCCAGATCGACATGGTGGACGGCGCGAGGGGCATGGACGAATGGCTGTCCGCCCGTCTCGATGTGGACGTCCGGACGGCACGGACCCTGCTGGGTCTCGCTCGCTCGAACGACGAGCGGATCGATGAGATGCTCGAGGAAGGCGCCAGTGTCGATCGGGCGAACGCCACGCTCTGCCTCATCCAGTCGGGGGCAGATCAGGCCACTGTCGACGAGTCTGTCGGTCGAGACATCGCCGGTGTTCGCCAGATGACAGCCCAACGCCGTCCCATCAGTCCCGATGCGGAGTCAGATTCCCACGCCGGTCGGTTTCTTCACATGCAGCCTTCCCTCGACGAGAGCATCTGGCGGATGTGGGGCCAATTGTCCGGTGTCGATGGGCGCATCGTCGAGAAGGCGATCAGCACCTCGGTCGACAGTCTTCCGGGCGACCCTGATGCCACCGCCGGCCAGCTTCGGGCGGACGGGCTGGTTTCGGTGGCGTCCGAATGGCTTTCGGGTGAGGTCGGCGGCCACGAACTCACCGCAGAGATCTTCATCGACGCCGCCCTCGCCACCACGTCCGAAGGTCGGGAGGGCGTGAGCGTCGTCTCAGGACCGAGGGTCGGTCCAAACACCCTCGGTGAGATCCTCTGCTCCGGCACGGTTCGAGTCACCGTTCACGACGACGTCCTGCGGACCGTCTCCACGTCGCCTACCGGCCGCGCCATTCCCCCTGCGATCCGTTCCCTCGTGCTGCACCGCGACGGTCACCGTTGTGTGATCGGCGGCTGCCAATCCCGATCGAGGCTCCAACCCCACCACGTCGTGCCGTACTCGGAGCGAGGGAGCCATCATCCCGACAACCTCGTCACTTTGTGCTGGTTCCACCATCACGTTGTCGTCCATCAGCGGGGCATGGTGATAGATCCGGCTTCGCCTCCCCACGCCCGTACCTTCCTTCGCGCCATTCCGACCCGCGCCGGTCCCTGATCCCGCAGTCTCGGACTCGGCCATGTGAGCGGAATCCCCGATTGGGGGCGGTTTCGGCGCGTCCGACCCGGGATTAGGGACGGCGGAGTCCGGGGACCTGGTGGTTCACGGCATCGAGGACCGCTCGCACCATCGCCTGGCTCGGGTTGCTGCCGACCAGGGCTGATCCGACCATCATCTGTTCGCGGCCGCCGGCCACAAGTACCACCTGGGCGATGGCGACGTCCTCTGCCCCGACTCGGTGCACGGCTTCGGCGCTGATCGCAAAGGCGGCCTTCTCGTCGAGTGCCTGCCCGAGGGCGACGAGCGTGGCTTCGGCGACCAGCCGCATCCGGGTGGCGGAGGCAGCCGGACCTTGGGCTGAACCGGTCAGCTTTTCGTCGTGCCAGTGCAGGGTGACGGTGACTTTCATCCGGGAGAAGTCGATCTCCTCGGCGACATTGTCGACGATTGGGCGGTCACCGACGGACAGTTCCTCGCCGTCGATCTGGACGACCGAGATGATCCTGCGATCGATGTCGAGATCGAATGCCGCCATCGCGACCGACTGGACGTCACGCACCACTTGTTTGGCCGGTTTTCCTGGTGTGGCGAGGACATGGACTTCGCGCGGCCTGTTGCCTTCGAGCACGATCCGGACGTTCTCGACGCCGGGGATCCGGGCGATGGCCGCTTCGAGTGCGTTGACATCCATGGTCAGCGGAGCGTACCCCCCGAGCCCCGTGAGGACAGGGATGCGCACGAGACCCGGGATGTTGCGACTTCGCGATTTCGCCAGGTAGATTGCACTGTGGTCGGTCTCACACAGGGAGGCCGGCGGAACCGGGATCGCTGCCCGGTTGGGAGGTGGGCGGACCTGTCATAGGTGGGGCCTCACATTGACAAGTGAGGTTTCCCGGCTCGTCTACGGGTCGGGAATACGGGGAGAGCCCGGCGACGGATCCTTCCAACGTTGATTACACCGAAGCGGAGCGGAACGACGCGTCGACAGATGTGTCGGCGAGTCTTGATTCACCGACGAGGTGATACCGGATGAAGGCACGCCTGGTCCGGATTCTTGCTGCGGCCGGAAGCCTCGCCACGCTCATAGTGGCTGGCTCGGCTTCCTTCAAGATCGGTTGATCTGATCGTCGGGTCCTCTCTCCTCTTCGAACAGCGAGGAGACCGTTCGGGTGGATGTCCGAAAGAAGCGATTCGCGCTGGCGAGCGCCTACTTCCTTCTCGGTGCCGGAACCGTGGTATTCACGCTTGTGCGGTGGACCCCAAAGCCCGGTACCGACTGGGTGATCGTGGGTTTGTTCGCCCTCGCCTTCGCTGCGCTCTCGTTCCGATCCGTTGAGGTGAATGACCGGATGCTCGCCTCCTCGAGTGCGATGGTCATCGCCACCGCTTCCACCTATTTCGCAATCCACACAAAAGCCACTCCGCAGGGGTTCATCGAGTTCGACGCTGTGACCGTTGTGGTGCTGATCGCTGCCGTCGGTCCCCTCGACATCCTTGACTTTCGGGGGCGTCGCGTGTTTCAGCCGGCGAGCAACTTCGGACTTCTTGTGGTGTCTGCGTTCGCAGCTGGTCTCGTGGCCGACACCCTGCTCGATGGTCGCGGCGCACAAGAAACCGGTGACTTCGTCTACGTGGCGGCGGTGGGTGCGTTGGTCGGTCTTGTCTACAACCTCGTCAACATCTCACTCGTCCGGTTTGGAGTCCGTATCGCATACGGGTCACGAAACATTCTCCCGTGGTCGGGACTGTGGATGTTGTTCGGTTCGCAGATCCTCATGGGTCTGCTCGGAGGCATGTTGGGTGCCGTGTTCGAGTTTGCGTCAAATGAGTCTCTGCTGCTCTTGATACTCGTCGTGTACGTGTTGGGCCACACCGTTTTCACGTCGTACTCGGTGCTGCGCGTGGCCCACGAGTCGACGTTGCGCGGTTTCGCGAAGACGCTCGAAACTCGGGACCTCTATACGAGGGGTCACACAGAACGGGTTGCGTACTTCTCACAGCTGATTGGGCAAGAACTGGGCTTTGCTGGAACTCAACTCGAACATATGCGTTGGGCGTCGCTCATTCACGACATGGGCAAGCTGGCGATCCCGATCGAGCTGATGAGGAAGCAAGGAACGTTGACCGACGACGAGTACCGACGCCTTCGCACGGCCACCCACACGGTGGATGACCTTCTGTCGGAAGTCGACTTCTTGCGTCCGATGGTTGACGTCTGCTCCGGTGCTCATCCCCGACAGCCGGAGGAGGACTTCGGACAGACAGGTCACCATCACACAACGACGCCCACTCTCGAGCAGAAGGTGTTGGCGGTGGCCGACGCGTTCGACGCAATGACCAGCGTTCGCGGCTACCGAATGGCCATGAGCCAACGCGCCGCTCTCGACGCGTTGCGCGAAGACACTTCACCGCTTTACGACGATGAAGTTTTGGCGGCGCTCGAAGCCGCTCTCGACAAGGTCGGCGAAACCTATGGGCCGCCCCAACTGGCGTCATCCGTGATCCAGGAGGATGTTGTCTCCCGTGGCTGACTTGAAGACCATCAGGGGTTGGTCGTGGATCGTGTCTGCGCTCATCCCTCTCGGGGCAACCGCGGCAGTTGTTGGATTCGTTGAGACTGACGACGAGTTGGCGTGGATGGCGGTCGCTGCTGTTGCATTCGGGGTGGCGTCCCTCTCGGTGGTCCCCTCGGCCGGTCGGGGGCGGTTCACGGCCGGCTATCTCGTCGTCGCCTCGGTTCCATTCGTCTCGACGAGCGATGGCGACCGCCTCTTCACCACACGCGAGATCCTTCTCGCTCTTGCCGCCGGATCGGCGATCACCTGGATCATGCGCGCCGCGAGGAGCGACGATCAGAAGATGGTGCTTGCGGACTTCTTCAAGCGGAGCCTCTCGTACGGTTCTTTCATTGCGGCCTTCGCCGTCGGTGACACTTCGCTCAAGTTCGACCAGGTCGTCGGTTGGCACGATGCTCTCCTCTTCGTTCTCGCCGCGTCCGCAGGTTTTGTCGGCGAGATGGCGACGAGTGCCGCCTTCCGTTCACGGGTCGGCGGCGGAGGGCCGAGACTCTTCGTGGTGCTGGATACGGCTCGTGACCTGAACGTCTATCTCTCTCTCGTGGCTGCAGGTGCCTTGTTCGGGATTGCGTTCGAGACCATTGGTTGGTGGTCGCTCCTGTTGGCCGCCCTTCCCTACGCCTTCGCCCATGGGGCGTTCCGGAGGTATGCGGACGCCCGGCAGACGTACTCGCAGACCGTGCGATCGCTCGCCAGGATTCCGGAGGTCGCAGGACACTCGGATCCTGGGCACGCCGCCCGAACGGCTGACTTGGCCGTCGGGGTGGCCGCCGAACTCGGACTGCGACCGCGCGACGTCGACACAGTCGAATACGCCGCTCTGCTCCACGACATCGGTCGGATCTCGTTGAACGAGCCGAGCGTCCTCCGCATGGGGTTCACAGACACCGACATCGCCAGGTGGGGTTCGGAGATCGTGGGGGAGACCTCCTATCTCGCCGAGGTAAGCGACGTCGTGCTTCGGCAGCACGAGCCGTATCGGAACCCTGGCATGGAGAGCAGCGAGGACGTGCCGATCGCCGCCAAGATCGTCAAGGTCTGCAGCGCCTACGACGAATCCACGCACGAGTTGGGGTCCTCACCTCTCGAGTCGATGGAGAAGCTGCATCGCGGTTCGGTCTACGACTACGACCCGGAAGTGGTGGCAGTGCTCCGGCGGCTCTTGGAACGTCGCGGCGCATTCGACCGATCGGTCAGCCGCCGTTGATCAACGATCCCGGGTCGCGGATCCGCCCTGCAGTTTCACGCCTGGCTTGAACCAGCGGACCGGTCGTCGGAGTTCGGCTTCGAGGAAGCGTCCCAAACCCACCGCCAGGAAGACGTCACCGATCGAGATCACCGAGCCCTGGTTGGCCATCCGGATCGGGATGACGTCGGCGAGGAACGGCAGCATCGTGTCTGCGCCCAGTTCGGTGTGCTTGGCAGCATTGGTGAGATCGGGTCCGCCTGGGGCGTATCCGGCCGCGACTTCGATCGCCCCTTCGAGGACCGGCATGCCACCGTTGAGAGCGATGACGGTGAAGTTGAGCAGCACACCCACTCCCGCCAGCCAGAGACCGGAACGGTCTCGGTTGAGGATCATCAACGCAAGCAGCGGGAGGTAGGAGGTCAGTACAAGGTAGAACCCGACGTCGGGATCTATCCGGATTGCGATGCCCTGCATGGCGAAACCGAGGGGCAGCAACCACCACATCTTCAGCCTGATGTCGGCGAGATTGGTGAGACGTCCCCCACGTAACACCGCAACGGACATCGCCACGAAGAGGACGATGACAAGCCACAGCATGCGATGCGAACGCTATCACAGGCGGTTCCGGCCAGAATGTGCGATCTCATGGTCATCTACGAAATCTCCGCCTCGGTCGCAACGCTCACGATGAACGATCCGGAACGCCGGAATCCGCTTGGCTCCGAGACCATTGAGGGTCTCATCGTCGGACTGCGGCGGGCACTGGACGATCCGCAGGTGTCGGTTGTCGTGATCACCGGCGCCGGCGATGCGGCTTTCAGTGCCGGAGGGGATCTGGCGTCTGGTTTTTTCGAGGACCCCGTGGCGAGGCACTCGGAGAGGGGGCGGTTCGCCGACCTCCTGAGGCTCTTGTGGAGTGGCGGGAAGCCGACGGTGGCCCGCGTCAACGGCCATGCCCTCGCCGGCGGATTCGGGCTGGCGGTTGCGTGTGACATCACACTTTGCGTGGACGACGCGAAGTTGGGGGTGCCGGAGGTTCGTGTCGGGCTGTGGCCGATGATGATCACGGCGGCACTGGCGAGGGCGATGCCGCAGAAGGCGGCCCTGGAGCTGATGCTGACCGGTCGGACCATCACTCCGCACGAAGCACTTCGGCTCGGTGCGGTGTCACGGGTGGTTTCCCGCTCGGGGCTCGACGCCGCCGTGGAAGAGACGGTTGCGTCGTTACGGAATGCGCCGTCGAGCGTGATGATCGGACGCGATGCCTTCATGTCGGTGGCCTCGACCGACTCGGACACGGCCCTCGATCGTCTCCAGGGTGGATTGACGGCTGTCGCGTCCACCCGCGACGCTCGCGAAGGGGTCAGCGCGTTTGTCGAGAAGCGCCCGCCCTCATTCGGCCAGCAGTGAGTCCTTTCTAACCCGAGACGGCGGATAGCCTGAGGCGCGATGCGCAGAATGATTCGAATCGCCGGCTTTGCCATGGTGTGGATCGGGGTCTTGACCCTGGGCGTCGTCGCGTATCAACTCGTCGTGACCGACCTCCTCAACGATCGCGTACAGCAGGAGGCACGCACCGAATTGGTCACCGGCCTCGACGAGCGTCGAGACAGCCTGGAAACGCCGGTCACCGTGACCGTTCCACCACAGACCACGGATACCACCCCGGCCCCGGTCGTCGAGACGATCGACTTTCACCCAGAGGATGCGGTAGAAGAGGGCGATCCTTTCGGGGTCATTCGCATTCCATCGATCGAACTGGACTGGGTGCTCTTCGGTGGGGTTCTCCCGGCGACGTTGGATCAGGGTCCTGGGCATATGCCGTGGACGCCGCTCCCGGGCCAGCCCGGCAATTCCGTCATCTCGGGACACCGGACGACGTACGGAGCTCCATTCTTCGATCTCGACCAGCTCGAACCAGGTGACATCATCGAGATCGAGACCGCGATCGGCGCTCACATCTACACGGTCCGAGACACATTCATCGTCACCGCCAAAGATGTGTGGGTCACCAATCCGAAACCGGGGGCGTGGCTGACCCTCACGACCTGTCACCCCAAATTCTCAGCCGCCCAACGGCTCATCGTCCAGGCCGAACTCACCGACGGGCCCAACCTGGACTATGCCCAGTTTCTCTTCGACGCTCAGTTCAGCGACGTCTCCTGATCAGCCGGCGGTCGCCTGGCTCAGCTCCAGCGCGGTGACGCCACCCGCCTTCGACCAGCGAATCGCTCCCCGGGCATCGATGACAACCGTGAACGGCATTCCCACCGACGGATAGCGATCTCTGATGCGGCCGGTGGCGTCTATTCCGACGAGATAGCGGGGCTGAAGCTCGTCCACCATCGCCTGGGCCTCTGAGGCGGATACGTCGACAGAGACACCGATGACGACGTGGTCCGGGTTGGCATCTGCGAAAGCCGAGAGTTCAGGAATCTCTTCCCGACAGGGAATGCACCAGCTCGCCCAGAGGTTCAGTACCACCGGTCGGCCATCCTCCGCCAGATGCTCGGAAAGCCGCCACTCGGAGCCGTCGAACGCGGTCAACACCACTTCCGGTGCCACTCCCGTGAGGCTTCCCCCGGAACCTTCCGGATCGCCGAGTGCCTGGGCGACGAGAAGACCGATGGCGACGACGACGACGAACACGAGCGTCAGGCGACCGCGCGCCGGCTGGAGCGGAGCGACCGGTTCGGGGAACAGTCGATCGGTGGTTGCCATTGCGGATAGGGTATTGGATGCCGGGTGAAAGAGGTTCGATATGGCGTTCTTCAAGGGGCGGGGTTCAGATCTGAAGGAGGAGGGCATCGACGCCTCGCGCGTGCCGCCTGGTCAGTACCTCACCGATCGCTTCCCGGTGCTTCACGCCGGGTCGGTGCCGCGAGTCGACCTGACATCGTGGGACTTCACCGTCGAGGGGCTCGTCGATCGGGAAGTGACGTTCACCCTCGATGAGATCAAGGCGATGCCGACCACCGACAAGGTCACCGACATTCACTGCGTGACCAAGTGGTCGAAGCTTGACACGGTCTGGCACGGAGTCGAGGTGCCGGAGTTCATGTCCGGATTCGAACTGGCTCCGAGCGCGAGCCACGTGCTGGTATGGGCAGAGCACGGTTTCACCGCCAATCTGCCGGTGGAAGACTTCCTGCGACCCGAAAACCTCCTGGCATGGAGGTTCGGCGGCGAAGATCTCGATCCCGACCACGGATGGCCCTTGCGGCTGGTCGTGCCGCACCTCTATTTCTGGAAGTCGGTCAAGTGGGTGCGCGGTTTTCGCTTCCTCGATCATGACGAGCCGGGCTTCTGGGAGCGAAACGGGTATCACATGTATGGCGACCCGTTTCGCGAACAGCGGTACTGGGGAGATTGAGCCGGCTTGGACTGGTTCGCCCGTTGGGCGCGCGATCGACCGGACGCTCCGTTTCTCATCGACGGTTCGGACGTCCTCGACTACGCGGCTGCCTTCGCCCAGCTTTCCGGGATCGCCGGCGGACTGCGAGGTCGGTACCCGCATGGCGCTCGACTCGGGGTCGTCATGCGCCCGGACATTCCCCACTTGATGGTGGCCATGGCGGTGCCTCTCGCCGGCATGGTGCTGATACCTCTTCCCGTCGCGGGGAGCGATGACGAGCGGCGCCGGTTGGCCGACTTGGCCGGCGTTGTCGACGTCGTGGGACCGGGCGACACGGGGGATGGCTCACCGGTGCCGTCCGTACCCGACCCCTCGGCGACTGCTGCCGCGATCTTCACCTCGGGCACAAGCGGACAGCCGAGGGCGGTTCGGTTGACCTGGTCGAACATCGAAGCCAGTTCGGCGGCATCGGCGGGCCATATCGACCATCGATCGGACGACCGATGGCTTGCGGTGCTACCTCTCCATCACGTCGGGGGGCTGTCGATCCTGTGGCGTTCGGCCCGGCAGGGCTCGGCGGCGGTGTTGGCAGGAAGATTCGACGCTGCGACGGTGGCTGGGCTGCTCGCGACCGGGGCAGCCACTTTGGGATCCTTCGTGTCGCCGATGTTGGAGCGACTCGCCGACACCGGCCTCGATCGTGTATCAGGGTTCCGGTTGGGCCTCGTCGGAGGAGGACCGGCCTCTGAACGGGCGCTCTCCGTGGGGGGCATGCGGCTGCTCGCAACCTACGGAATGACGGAGACGGCATCACAGGTGGCGACTGCCGATCCGGCCGAGCCAAGGTCCGATCGGCTCGTCGTCCTCGATGGAGCGCGAGTGACGATCTCGGGCGAGGGGCGGATCGTCATCGACGGTCCGATGGTTTCGCCGGGCGATCTTGACGCCGCGGACCGGGGCGGTCCACTGCTCACAGGCGATCTCGGGCGATTCCACGGGAACAGGTTGGAGGTCATGGGCAGGGCGGACGATGTGATCGTGACCGGGGGAGAGAACGTGATGCCTGAGCGGGTCGAGCGCATCGCGGCCACCCTGTCAGGGGCGGGCGAGGTGGCAGTGGTCGGTGTGACGGACGATCGATGGGGGATGATCGTCGCGGCCGCCTTCACAGGACCGGCGGAGCCGGATGAGTTGCAAGAGGCCCTCCGGGGTCATCTCGCGCCGCATGAGATACCGCGTCGTTGGATACGCGTCACGGCGATTCCCAAGGGCGGGATCGGCAAGGTCGATCGACGGGCAGTGGGCGCGCTGTTCGATTGATCACTCGATGCGCGGTGTCCTCCGCTTGTCCTTTTTCTCGCTGAGGGCACGCTTGTCGTCGAGTCGCCTGCGCTTGGAGGCTCGGGTCGGCTTGGTCGGTCGCCGCTTTCTCGGCTGCTTCATCGACTCGGTCAGCAGCTCACGCAGCCGAGCGCGAGCGAGCATCCGGTTGCGGAATTGGGAACGGCTCTCGGCGACAGACACGACGATGGGGTCCGACCCGATCTTCCGGGTGAGTCGTTGAAGGATCTCGGGCGGGAACGCCTCGGACGAGGCGAGGTCGAATATCAGGTCGGCCCGGGTGTTCGACCGGTTGGCGTGCTGGCCGCCCGGTCCCCCTGACGTCGAAAACCGCCATTCGAGTTCGGCGGAAGGGATGATCCATTCGGAGACCTCGAGGTCGTCGTCCGGTGCCGGGCCAGCCATCCGGTCAGTCCGCGTAGTACTCGTCGCCGAGGTGGGTGATCAGATCTTCGCCCATCCACGAACGGAGTGTGTTCTTCAGTTTCTTCTGCTGGATGAAGATGTCGTGCTCCGGGTACAGGCCGGGGGCCGTCTGCGGGCTCTTGAAGTAGAAGGAGAGCCACTCCTGGATGCCGCTCTTGCCCGCTCGGGAAGCGAGATCGAGGAAGAGCGCCAGGTCCAGGACGAGTGGCGCGGCGAGGATCGAGTCCTTGCACAGGAAGTCGACCTTGATCTGCATCTTGTAGCCGAGCCATCCGAAGATGTCGATGGCGTCCCAGCCTTCCTTGTCGTCCCCGCGCGGCGGGTAGTAGTTGATCCTGACCTTGTGATAGAGGTCGCCGTACAGCTCCGGGTTGATATCCGGCTGCAGGATCGTCTCGAGAACGCCGAGCTTCGAGACCTCCTTCGACTTGAAGTTCTCCGGCGCGTCGAGCACCTCGCCGTCGCGATTGCCGAGGATGTTCGTGGAGAACCACCCATGGATTCCCAGACTGCGTGTCTTGAGACCCGGGGCGAGGATGGTCTTCATGAGTGTCTGGCCGGTCTTGAAGTCCTTTCCGCAGATCGGCACCCGCTCACGCATTGCCAGTTCGACCATCGCAGGGAAGTCGACGGTGAGGTTGGGGGCTCCGTTGGCGAACGGCACGCCCGTCGTGAGGGCGGCATAGGCGTAGAGCTGTGACGGAGCGATCGCCGGATCGTTGTTGCGCAACCCCTCCTCGAAGGCGTCGAGTGTCTGGTGGACCTCGGACTCCTCCTGGTACGCCTCGGTCGAACCGCACCACACCATGACCAGACGCTCACAGTCGTTGGCCTGGCGGAACCCCTCGATATCTTCCACGATCCTCTCGACTGCTTCCAGATGGGAGTCGTAGCTGGCGACGTGATCGGTGTTCTCGAGGCGCGTGACCCAGCTCGGATCGAAGATCGCCTTCATCGGCTTGATCAGTCGCATCTCGTCACCGACCGACTCCAGCAGGTTCGCTTCCAACACGCCCGCCCGCATCGCAGCGGAGTAGGCATCCTCGGAGTAGGGGTCCCAGCCACCGAAGACCAGATCGTCCATCGGGGTGAGTGGAACGAAGTCCCGAACCAGGGGCGAACGGTTCTCGGTCCGCCTGCCGAGCCGGATGTGCCCCATCTGTGTCATCGATCCGATCGGGAGGGTAATCCCCTTGCGGGTGGCCATCACCCCGGCGATGAGCGTGGTCGCAACCGCCCCCATGCCGGGTAGGAGGACGCCGAGGCGGCCGGTCGCGGGTGGGATGGGGGATGCGGACACTGCTTCTCCTGGATAGTTGAGGGGACCGGAACGATATACCCGCTCGGCTCCGGCACCGAAAGACGGTGCGGGTACCATCGCCCGGGTGACGACAGAAGAAGTACGGCCAGCCGTCGATTTCGCGTTGCTGGCGGATGCCGTTCAGGTGGTGCAGGGCAAGCTCTACGTACTCGGCGGAGGCTGGGACACCCTCTTCGTCACCGACTTCCCCGCCCGCTATCCGTCGCTTGGCCTGGGCTTGCGCGTGAGAGTCCCGTGGAGTTGGACGGATCAGGTGCTTGTCATCGGGGTCGACCTCCAGGACGAAGACGGAGGACGAGTGCTCCCGACGCCACCCGTCGCCCAGGGTGTCAAGGTGGCACGGCCACAGGGGATTCCCGAGGGAAGCGACGTCGGTGTCGCCCGGTCGTTCACCTTCAACAACATCTCTTTTCCGGCGGCCGGGGCCTATTCGTTCGTCGTTCTGTTGAACAACGAAGTGGCGTCTCGGCTGCGGTTTTCGGTGCGTCCGAGACCATCTTGAGTCCTGTGGCCGAACGGCTGCGGATGTTCCCGCTGGGTACGGTCATCTTCCCGTACAGCGGCGTCCCGCTGCGGGTGTTCGAACCGCGCTACCAGGCCCTGCTCGATGATGTGCTCTCCGAGGAATGCAGCTTCGGGTCTGTGCTCATCGAGCGCGGTTTCGAAGTCGGGGGTGGGGACGTACGGTCACCGATCGGGACGCGGCTACGGGTTTTGGCCCACCAGGACCTCTCCGACGGGCACCGGGCGATCGTCGTTGCCGGAGTCGAGAGGATCCGGGTGCTCGAGTGGCTGGAGGACGCACCGCACCCGTGGGCAATGGTCGAGCGTTTCGACGACCCGACCGAGGACATCTCCGATCTCCGTGGCGAAGTGTGCAGCCGTCTCGAACGGATGCTGGCGATGGCATCAGAGTTGGGCGCCGACACCGCCGACGTCGACTTGGAGGTCGGCGACGATCCGGTGGCTGTTTCGTATCAGCTGGCGTCGCTGATACCGGTGACACCCCTCGACTCGTACGTTCTGCTCGGAGCTGCCGGACCGCGGGAACGGATGCGACGTGCGATCGAGATGCTGGACGACCAAATCGAGTTGATCCGCCTCCAGCTCGGGGGATCGTGACCATCGAAGCTGTCGTCTTCGATCTTGGCGGCGTGATCCTCGATTCGCCGCTGGACGCAATCGCCGCCTTCGAACAGCGGCACTCGATTCGTCCTGGGTCGATCAACCGACACGTCTTTGCCTCCGGAAGCGGCGGTGCCTGGGCGCGTCACGAGCGGGGCGAAGTGGGCCACGCGGAGTTCCTCGCGATGTTTCGCTCCGAGTTCGAGAGTGCCGGAATCGATGTGGATACGGCGGAGTTGATGGCAGATATCGACACCTCTATCCGAGTCCGACCGGAGATGCTCCTGGCCGTGGACCGGCTCCGGAACCGAGGGATCAGAGTGGCGGCGCTGACGAACAACTGGACTCCCTTCGGCCCCGAGGGTCTTGCTGCGCACTTCGATGTCGTGGTCGAGTCGGTCGTCGAGGGGACGCGGAAGCCGGAGAGCCGGATTTATGAGATCTGCATCGAACGTCTCGGCGTGGCGCCCGCCGCATGTGTGATGCTGGACGATCTCGGTCCCAACCTGAAGCCCGCCCTGGCGATGGGGATGCGGACGGTGAAGGTCACGTCCGTCGCCCAGGCACTGGCGGAACTGGAAGCAATCTTTGGGCCGCTCACGTCCTGAATGAGTCCGGTCGATACGAGACAGCCTGACTCGTTCCTGCCAGGGAGTTGCGGACACGCCGCGAACCGGGGGACTCGGCACAGGCCGAACCGCCGGGCGCGCCCAGGCGGTCTTGACGTTGGAACGACCGTCGGCCAGGATTCACCGGCTCCCCACCGAGGTCTTCGATGATTCGTCGCGCGCTCGCCCTCACCATCACCGTCTCCGTTCTGCTTCCCCTGCCTGCCTTGGGCGCGGCCGATGCCAACCTGCCCGAGGTCATCGCCGAACAACCCGTCGAACGACTTCACATGACGTTCCCGCAAGATCCGGAGACGACCTGGTTCTTGGACACGTTCGGTGCCCGCCGAGTCGGCAACGTTCACATCGGTGTGGACCTCCATGCGCCCAAGGGTTCGCCTGTGTACTCCGTCGCACCCGGAGTCGTGACGCGCATGTCGATCAGCCCCCGAGCGGGGGCATACATCGTCGTCGATCATGGACCCGGATGGACGTCGTGGTACATGCACCTCGACACTGACGAGCCGGGCACCGACAACGGGCGCGGCGGCGTCGACGCAGCATTCGCCAGTGGCCTCGTCCCGGGAGCATTCGTGGATGCGGGCCAGCTCATCGGATTCGTGGGCGATTCGGGCAACGCCGAACACACCGAGCCACACACCCATTTCGAACTGCACCGCGACGGTCGGGCGATCGACCCCTACACGATGCTCGTCGAAGCCCACGAACGGGCTCTCCTCGCCATCCAGGCTGGGCGGATCGCCGACGGGACGGCCCGCATCTGTTGAGCGCGGGAGCCGTCAGATCCTGGCGGCGTCGTCCAGTTCCGCCACCCGCGCAGGGATGTCGGGTTCAGCGACACCGACCTTCGCCACTTCAAGTCCGGGGACAGGGATGGCGCCCTCGCCCACCCAGATAACCCGGGTGACCTGCGCATCTTGGACCGCCTCGACCCAGCCGGCGAGGACCGCCCCGGGTGTCCTGGCGAAGGAACGTTCCCGGTCGTCGGTGGCCGCCTCGGTGATGAGCACGGCGCTGAAACATCGAGTGCACGCTCCTCCGACATGAGACGGATCGGAGACGTCGCCCAGCGCAACCTTGACACCTTGCTCGCGTAGCTCCTCGGCGGCCCCGAGGTCGCTGACGAAGGCTCGGACCTCGCGGTCGGGTTCGAGGAGCGCATCGACAATTGCCCGGCCGACGGCGGTGTCAGCTCCGACGACGATCACCGGCACGGCGGACTCAGCGCAGCGGCGCCGCGGTCGGGGCGATCGGGGACGGGAGAAAGGTTTCGCCCATCAGATGGCGGTCGGCGGAGGCGGCAGCAGCCCTGCCCTCGGCGATTGCCCACACGATGAGCGACTGACCCCTGCCCATGTCGCCGGCGACGAAGACGCCGTCGACGTTCGTTCGCCATGAGTCATCCCGGTCGACGTTTCCGCGTTGGTTGAGTTCGACGCCGAACTGCTCCAGCATCGGGCTCCTTTCCGGCCCGACGAAACCCATTGCCAGGAGGACGAGGTCGGCGGGGTAATCCTCCTCACTCCCTGGAACCTGCTCGAATGTCGGGCGGCCGTCGACGAACTTCGTCTCGACCCGGTGGGTCTTGAGTGCGGACACGCGACCCGAGCCGTCGTCGACGAATCTCTCCGTGTTGATGGAGAACTCCCGTTCCCCGCCTTCCTCGTGGGCGGACGAGATCCGATATTGCAGCGGATACGTCGGCCACGGCGTCGACGGATCTCGGCTGTCAGGTGGGCGGGGCATGATCTCGAATTGATAGACCGATGCCGCTCCCTGGCGGTGGGCGGTACCCAGGCAATCGGCGCCGGTGTCCCCTCCCCCAATGATGATGACGTGCTTGCCTTCAGCCGAAATCGGCGACGACATCAGGTCGCCCTGTTGGACCCGGTTCGCCCATGGAAGGTATTCCATCGCCTGGTGGATTCCAGCCAGTTCCCGCCCGGGGATGGGCAGGTCGCGCGGCGCGGTTGCTCCTCCGGCGAGAACGATCGCGTTGAAGTCCGCCTTGAGCTGGTCGGCGGAGATGTCGACGCCGACTTCCACCGACGTCAAGAAACGTGTCCCCTCGGCTTCCATCTGAGTGATGCGACGGTCGAGATGGCGCTTCTCCATCTTGAACTCAGGGATGCCGTAGCGCAGGAGTCCGCCCACGCGGTCCTCCCGCTCGAGGACCGTCACATCGTGTCCCGCCCGGGTGAGTTGCTGGGCGGCAGCCAGGCCGGCGGGCCCGGAACCGACCACTGCCACTCTGTGACCCGTGCGTTCGGCGGGCAACACCGGAGCAACCCAGCCCTCGTCCCAGGCACGGTCGATGATCTCCACTTCGACCTGCTTGATGGCGACCGGGTCGTCGTTGATGCCGAGGACGCAGGCCGCTTCGCACGGCGCAGGGCAGAGCCGTCCGGTGAACTCGGGAAAGTTGTTCGTGGCATGGAGGCGGTCGATCGCCTCCCTCCAATGATCCCGGTATACGAGATCGTTCCAGTCCGGGATGAGGTTCCCGAGCGGACAGCCGTTGTTGCAGAATGGAATCCCGCAGTCCATGCACCGCGAGGCCTGTGCGACGAGCGCGTCGGCTCCGAAGTCGAGATAGACCTCCTGCCAATCACCGATGCGAGCATCTGCGGGGCGGCGTGTGGGAAGCTCGCGTCCGTGCTTGAGGAAGCCGCGCGGATCAGCCATGCGCCGCCGCCATGATGGCGTCGATGACCGGTTCGCCCCGCTCTTCGGCCCGGCGGGCGGCATCGAGAACCCGCTTGTAGTCCTTGGGCATGACCTTGACGAACATGGAGAGAGCGGCGGGCCAGTCGGCCAGGAGTCGCTCGGCCACCGTCGAGCCCGTCTCCCGGTGATGGACCTCGACCCGATCGCGGAGGAAGGCGCGATCGTCGTCGTCCAGAGGGTCGAGGTCGACCATTTCGTGGTTGACCTTGGTGTGAAAGTCTCTGGTGGCGTCGAGCACATAGGCGATGCCGCCCGACATCCCGGCCGCGAAGTTCCGTCCGGTCGGGCCGAGGATGACGGCCCTGCCCCCGGTCATGTACTCGCAGCCGTGGTCGCCGACTCCCTCGACAACGGCGACCGCGCCCGAGTTCCGCACGCAGAAGCGCTCACCCACCAACCCGCGGATGAACATCTCGCCGCTCGTGGCGCCATAGAGGATGACGTTGCCGGCAATGACGTTGTCTTCGGCGACGATTCGAGAGTCGGCTGGTGGGCGGAGGACGAGGCGGCCGCCGGAGAGTCCCTTGCCCACGTAGTCGTTGGCGTCCCCAGTGAGTCGAAGTGTGATCCCCTTGGGGACGAAGGCCCCGAAGCTCATTCCTGCGGATCCCGTGAAATTGACGGTGATCGTGTCGTCGGCCAGACCCTCTCCACCTCGGCGTTTCGTCAGGTGGTGCCCCAACAAGGTCCCGACGGTGCGGTTGACGTTTCGGATCGGCAGGTCGAGGGTGACCCTCTCACCGGTTTCGATCGATGCCCCCGCGAGCTGGATGAGGGTCTGGTCGAGCGCCTTCTCCAGTCCGTGGTCCTGTCCCGTCTTCGCCGACCGCGGGGTGTCCGGCCCGAGATCGGGGACGTGGAGAATGGCTGAGAGGTCCAGACCTGTCGTCTTCCAGTGGTCAGCGGCGTTGGACACATCGAGGAGTTCGGCGTGGCCGATCGCCTCTGCGAGAGTCCGAAACCCGAGTTCGGCGAGCAGTTCCCTGACCTCTTGGGCGATGAACTCCATGAAGTTGACGATGTACTCGGCCTTGCCGGAGAACTTCTTTCGCAGTTCCGGGTTCTGGGTTGCGACGCCCACGGGACAGGTGTCGAGGTGACAGACGCGCATCATGATGCAGCCGGAGACCACGAGGGGAGCAGTTGCGAACCCGTACTCGTCGGCGCCCAGGAGGGCGGCGATCATCACGTCGCGACCCGTCTTGAGCTGGCCATCGGCTTGGACCACGATTCGATCGCGAAGCTCGTTGAGGAGCAGGGTCTGTTGTGTCTCGGCCAGCCCGAGTTCCCAGGGAACACCGGCATGCTTGAGCGACGTGAGTGGTGAGGCGCCGGTCCCGCCGTCGTGTCCCGAGATCAGGACGACGTCGGCTTTGGCCTTGGCAACCCCGGCCGCCACTGTCCCGACTCCCATCTCCGCCACCAGCTTGACGTGCACTCTGGCGTCGGGATTGGCGTTCTTCAGGTCGTGGATGAGCTGTTTGAGGTCCTCGATCGAATAGATGTCGTGGTGCGGAGGCGGCGATATCAGACCAACACCGGGCGTCGAATATCTGGTCTTGGCGATCCATGGATACACCTTGTGGCCGGGGAGTTGTCCTCCCTCACCGGGCTTGGCGCCCTGCGCCATCTTGATCTGGAGGTCGTCGGCATTCACCAGGTACTCGGACGTGACCCCGAAACGGCCCGAAGCGACCTGCTTGATCGCCGAACGGCGCAAATCGCCGTTGGCGTCCGGCGTGTAGCGGTCAGCGTCCTCACCGCCCTCACCCGTATTCGACTTGCCGCCGATCCGGTTCATGGCGATGGCGAGCGTCTCATGGGCCTCGCGGGAGATCGACCCATACGACATCGCACCGGTCGAGAACCGCTTGACGATTGCCGAGACCGGTTCGACCTCCTCGATTGGAACCGGTGGTCGCACGCCCGTCTTGAAGCGGAACAGCCCTCGAAGCGTGGCCAGTCGCTCGGTCTGGTCGTCGACGAGCTTGCTGTACTCCTTGAAGATGTCGTAGCGCCCCTCGCGGGTCGAATGCTGGAGCTTGAACACCGTCTCCGGCGCGAAGAGGTGGATTTCGCCTTCCCGACGCCATTGGTACTCGCCGCCGAGGTCGAGATCCCGGTGGGCTCGTTCCGCCGGGTTCGGGGCGAATGCCACACGATGGCGGAGTGCCACCTCTTCGGCGACGGTGTCGAGACCGATGCCCCCGAGGCGACTCGGTGTTCCCGTGAAGAAGCGGTCGACCAGTTCACTGCCGATACCGACGGCTTCGAAGATCTGTGACCCGATATAGGAGGCGACCGTGGAGATGCCCATCTTGGACATGACCTTGAGGATCCCGTTGCCGGCCGCGTCGATGTAGTTGGCGTGGGCGGTCTCCCGGTCGATCGAGTCGACCTCGTACAGCCGCTGGTCGATCATCGAGTCGATCGTCTCGAACGCCAGGTACGGGTTGATGGCAGCCGCACCGTATCCGAGGAGGAGGCACAGATGGTGCACCTCGCGCGCTTCTCCGGTTTCGACGATCAACGTGATACGGGTGCGGTTTTTCGTGCGGATGAGGTGGTGGTGGACACCTGCCGTGATGAGCAGGGAGGGTATCGGGGCGTGAGCGGCGTCGACTCCTCGATCGGAGAGCACGATCCCCGAGACGCCCTGTTCGATGAGGGCATCCACCTGGTCGAAGACCGATTGGATGGCGGACCGCAAGCCCGCTTCGCCGGCGTCGACTTCGAACAGGCAGGGAATGACCGCGGTGAATCCTTCGACGGTTGGGGCCTCGTCGAGATGCAAGAGCTGTTCGAGCTGGTCGTTGTCGATGATCGGGCTGTCCAGCTCGATCATGTTCGCTGAGCGCTCTCGCGGCGCCAAGAGGTTCCCCTCGGGTCCGATCATCGTGCGGAGTGCGGTGACCAGTTCTTCGCGGATGGCGTCGAGCGGGGGGTTGGTCACCTGTGCGAAGAGCTGCTTGAAATAGTCGTACATCAGGCGCGGTCGGGCGGACAGCACCGCCACCGGCGTGTCCGTGCCCATCGATCCGAGCGCCTCCTTGCCGTCCCGGGCCATCGGCGCCAACAGCAGTTTGAGCTCCTCATGGGTGTAGCCGAACGTCTGTTGGCGCGAAAGGAGGGAGGAGGCTTCGCTTCGGTGCGACTCGCGCCGTTCGACGTCGTCGAGGTGCAGAAGTTGTCGGTCGAGCCACTCCCGATAGGGGCGGGCGGAAGCCAGTTCGGCTTTGATCTCCTCGTCGCGGACGATGCGGCCCTTCGTCGTGTCGACCAGGAACATCTTTCCGGGCTGCAGCCGGCCTTTTTCGATGACCTTGTGTGGCGGGATGTCGATGACACCGACCTCCGAAGCCATGATCACGAGGTCGTCATCGGTGACCCAGTACCGGCTGGGGCGGAGGCCGTTGCGGTCGAGGACGGCGCCGATGACCCGACCGTCGGTGAAGGCGATCGAGGCCGGCCCATCCCACGGCTCCATCAGTGAGGCGTGGTATTGGTAGAACGCTCGCACATCCGGGTCCATGTGCTGATGCCGCTCCCACGGCTCGGGAATCATCATCAGCACCGCCTCGGTGATCGGATAGCCGCCCATGTACAGCAACTCGAGCGCCTCGTCGAAACCGGCGGTGTCCGAGGCACCAGGGGAGCACACAGGGAAGATCCGGGACAGGTCGCCGGGGATCAGGTCCGTGTCGAGGAGCGTCTCGCGGGCGCGCATGAAGTTGCGATTGCCCTGGATGGTGTTGATCTCGCCGTTGTGGGCGACCATGCGGTACGGGTGGGCGAGCGGCCACATGGGGAACGTGTTGGTCGAGAATCGCGAGTGCACGAGAGCCATCGCGCTCTCGACCCGGTCGTCGTGAAGGTCGGGGAAGAATTCGGCGACCTGTCGCGCCGTGAGCATTCCCTTGTACACGAACGTGCGGCACGAGAGACTCGGGAAGTAGACGCCGTCGTGCATCGTCGAGGCTCCGCCGATCGCCTCGTTGACCTCGTCCGGTCCAGCCTGCAGGTGGATCTCGTGCTCGATCCGTTTGCGTAAGACATAGGACTGGCGCTCCAAGGCCATGCCGCTCAGACCTTTGCCGGCGATGAAGATCTGCTTGAAGCGCGGCATCGTCTCGAGCGCCGCCTTGCCGAGGATCGACGGCTCGACGGGGACATCGCGCCACCCGAGCACGTCGAGGCCCTCGTCCACCACGAGCGCCTCGATCCTCGCCCGGGCGATCCTTGCCTGCTCCCCCTCCTGGGGGAGGAACGCGATACCGGTGGCGTACGTTCCTTCCGGGGGCAGTTCGAAGTCGACGACCGCACGGAAGAACCGGTCAGGGACCTGGATGAGGATGCCTGCACCGTCTCCGGTGAGGGGATCGGCTCCCGTCGCCCCGCGGTGTTCGAGATTGCAGACGGCGTCGATGCCGTGCTGGACGATCTGATGGCTTCTTCGGCCCTTGAGGTCGACGACGAAGTTGACGCCACAGGAGTCGTGCTCGGTCTCCTCCCGGTACAGACCGTGGCGCTGGGCGGCGGCGCGTGCGTCCACACGGCGGGTGTGGTGGGATGCGTCCGTCATGTGCCCCTCCTCGCGGCGTTCGGCATTATGCGCATATGCGCAAGTTAGGATTCTACGTCGAAAGCGCTTGCACCAACCAATCCAGGGGAGGCGAGAACGTGCCCGTGCGGAATACCGTTCAGGCGTGATGCGCTTTACACTACGTGCATAGTGCAAATTCGATCGCAGAGGTGAACGCCTGATGGCAACCGTCGATATCGACCTCGGTGCATACAAGCTCGGCTGGCACGACTCGGAAGACGAGTACGTGTTCAAGCCCCAGAAGGGGCTGTCCGAAGAGATCATCCGCCAGATGTCGAAGATCAAGGACGAGCCCGACTGGATGTTGGACTTCCGCCTCAAGTCCTACAAGCGGTTCCTCGCCAAGCCCCTTCCGACGTGGGGTGGCGGTGGCGCACTCGAGGACATCGACTTCGACGACATCTACTACTACGTCAAGCCCACCGAAGGTCAGTCCAAAGACTGGGACATGGTGCCCGAGTCGATCAAGGCGACCTACGAGAAGCTGGGAATTCCGGAGGCCGAACGGAAGTACCTGGCCGGAGTCACGGCGCAGTACGAGTCCGAGGTCGTCTATCACCGCAACCGGGAGGACCTCGAAGAACTCGGCGTGCTCTTCTGTGACATGGATACGGCGGTGCGCGAGTACCCGGAGATCGTCCAGGAGTACATGGGAACGATCATCCCGCCCAACGACAACAAGTTCGCCGCGCTCAATTCGGCGGTCTGGTCAGGCGGGTCCTTCATCTACGTCCCGCCCGGCGTGCACCTCGATCAGCCGCTTCAGGCCTACTTCCGGATCAACTCCGAGAACATGGGTCAGTTCGAGCGGACCCTCATCATCGTCGACGAAGACGCGTTCTGTCACTACGTCGAAGGGTGCTCTGCTCCCATCTGGACGTCGGACTCGTTGCACTCGGCCGTGGTCGAGATCGTGGTCAAGAAGGGCGGCCGATGCCGCTACACGACCATCCAGAACTGGTCGAACAACGTCTACAACCTCGTCACCAAGCGGGCTGCCGCCTATGAGAACGCCACGATGGAGTGGATCGACGGCAACCTCGGGTCGAAGCTCACGATGAAGTACCCGGCAGTCTGGCTGATGGAGCCGGGCGCGCACGGCGAGGTGCTTTCGATCGCATTCGCCGGTGAGGGTCAGCATCAGGACGCCGGAGCGAAGATGGTCCACGTCGCACCGAACACCACGTCGACGATCGTGTCTAAGTCCATTTCGAAGAACGGTGGACGGGCGGGCTACCGGGGGCTTGTCCGTGTCGAAGAGGGAGCGGTCAATTCCAAGAGCTTCGTCCGTTGCGACGCGCTGATCCTCGACGACCACTCACGCTCGGATACCTATCCGTACATGGAGATCGAGGAGAACGACGCCGAGATCGGACATGAGGCGACCGTTTCGAAGGTGGGAGACGAGCAGCTCTTCTATCTCCGGAGCCGCGGACTCACCGAGGATCAGGCGACGTCGATGATCGTCGCCGGGTTCATCGAGCCGATCGTGCGTGAACTCCCGATGGAATACGCCGTCGAGATGAACCGTCTGATCGAGCTCAACATGGCCGAAGCCGGCGCCATCGGCTAGATCGATCGTTGCGTACCCAGGGGTTCGCGCCTAGCGGTTGGAGGCGGAGACGGCGAGGCCGAGGACCAGGCCGCCGATGAAGGACCAGAGCCAGCTGTAGCCGCCGCCGGCGTCGACGATCGGGTCGACGTTGGCGATCCGCATGATGGCACCGAGCGAGATTCCTCCGATCGCACCCACCAGGATGGAACCGATCAGATTGGCCCGGAGCGATCCGAGAAGTCCGCCCAGCAGCCCGCCGATTCCTCCGGAGAGGGCAATGAGGAGCACCGCCTGGTTGGTGATGTCGTCGAAGGGCATGCCCTGACAAGCTACCCCGACGAACCCTGCCTACAAGAGTTCTTCGAGATCCACCCCGCACGATGGATGGCGCAGTTTGGCCAGCGCCCTGGTCTCGATGTTCCGCACTCGCTCACGAGTCAGTCCGAGATGTTTGCCGACGGCGGACATCGTCCACGGGTCGTCGCCCGAGAGACCGAACCGGAGATCAACGATGATCCGCTCCTCGGGGTCGAGGTGTGCGAGAGCTGTGAGCATGTGAGATCGGCGGTCCGCTTCGGCGGTTTCGAGGTACGGATCGGGCGCCGCGACGTCGACCACGAACTCGTGCAGTTCGGAGTCTCCGTCCTCGCCGACCGGACGGTCCAGTGAGACGGTGTCCGTCGGCGCTCGAACGGCGGCTTCTACCTTGTCGATGTCGAGGCCGCTGTATTCGGCGATCTCGTCGAGCGTTGGCGGTCGCCGCAGCGTCTCGAACAGGATCTGTCTGGTGTCGTGGACGGTGCGGACGATGTCCACCATGTGGACAGGGAGCCGGATGGTGCGAGCGGCGTTGCCGAGACCTCGACTGATGGCCTGGCGGATCCACCAGGTGGCGTAGGTCGAGAACTTGAAACCCTTCTTCCAGTCGTACTTCTCGACGGCTCGGATGAGGCCGAGGTTGCCCTCCTGGATGAGATCGAGGAGGTCGAGGCCGCGACCGGCGTAGCGTTTCGCGATCGAGATGACGAGACGCAGGTTGGCGCGAATGAAGGCCATTTTCGCCTCCTCGCCCTGCTCGACGATTCGTTGGAGGCGACGGCGTTCCTCGGCGTCCAAATCGGGCTCGGTCTCGAGTCGGATGGCTGCCCGGCGGCCGTGCTCCATCGTGCGCGACAGCCGGATCTCGTCATCCGCGGTCAGGAGCGTGTGGGAGGAGACCTCGTCGAGGTACATGCCGATCGTGTCGGCTGCGGATGCCGAATGGCGGTTGGACACGAGAACCCCCTCTCCGTCCCAGCAGACGCTGCGCTCACGGTGCGGGATGGTCCCGACACCGGTGGCCAAAGTATCACCAGGGTGTGACGCCCGCAATGAAGTTTCGCCGAGGTTCGCCTAACTGCCGGAGTTCGTACACTTGGCCGAGCCATGGCGAAACGCACACATCAACTTCGGGTCCTTCTCGTCATCACCCTGGTCTGGGCGGGGTGGGCGGGCTTCGCCGCGTTCGGACCGGAGACTTCGGCTGCTGTTGCTGTGGTCGACGAGCGGGGCGAGCCGGTTCCGGGTGCGTTGCTGGTGGCCGACGGCTCGGAAAAGGCGACGACCGGTCCCGACGGCGTCGCGACGCTGGACTGGCCGGACGACGGTCACCTCATCGTCGAGGCTGATGGCTTCCTGCCGCAGCCGGTGACATCCCCGACCGTGGACTCGGCGACAACCGTGCGGCTCATGCCACACACTCTGCGCGGGATCGTCCAGGATCCCGACGGGCGGCCGGTCGAGGGCGTGTACGTCGAATCCGGTCGAGGGAGCGCCGTGTCTGGTCCCGATGGTGCGTTCTCCGTCCGGCTCGCCGAGCCAGGCGAGGTAAGGGTCTGGCGTCCCGCCTGGCACCTCGCAGACTTCCAATGGGATGGCGGTCTCGGCGAACGCACGATCCAGATCGAGCCACGGGTGGTGAAAGCGGTCCACGTCACCGGCGAAGTGGCCGGCGATCCCGTCCGGTGGAAGGCGATCCTCGATCTCAAGGCAGCGACCGAGTTGAACGGGGTGATGCTGGACCTCAAAGACGAGTACGGCCTCATCTACTACGACACCGCTGTCGGCGTGGCCGAGGAAGCCAACGCCGACTACCCGCTGTACGACCTCGGCGAGATCGTGAGGGACGTCGACGCCCGGGATCTCTACCTGATCGGCCGCATCGTGACATTCCAGGACCCGCAGGCTGCCCAGCGCATACCCGATATCGCGGCGTGGAACACCGCCACGGACGGTCCGTACAACAACAACGGGCAGTGGTTCCTCGATCCGACCGATCCCAAGGCTCGCGGGTACGCCCTCTCGCTCGCGGTCGAGGCATGTCAACTCGGCGTCGACGAGATCCAGTTCGACTATGTCCGCTACCCCGATGGCCTTCCCGACACCGTCGTCTTCGACGGCGGTTCGGATTCGGAGACGAGGGTCGCCACGATCGAGTCGTTCCTGCTCGAAGCGCGCGAGGTCTTGCATCCGCTCGGATGCGCGGTGGCGGCAGACATCTTCGGGTTCATCACGACGGCACGCGACGACGGCGGGATCGGCCAGCAGTGGGATGTTCTTGTCGACACCGTCGACGTGGCTTCGCCGATGCTCTACCCCAGCCACTACTCGGCGGACTGGTATGGCTTTGCCCGACCCGTCGATCACCCGGGTGAAATGGTGCACCGGGCCCTTCAAGACGGAATCTCCCGGTTGGAGCGGGGCGCAATCATCCGGCCGTGGCTGCAGGACTTCGGTTACACGGCCGACCAGGTGAGAGCGCAGACCGAATCGGCCGAGGCGTTCGGACTCGGCTGGATGCTGTGGAACGCCTTCTCCAATGTGAGCGTCGACGCCCTCGATCCGGGTTGAGCCTCGACCTGGTCCACTCCGAGCTGATCGAATGCCGCCGTTGCCCGCGACTGGTGGAGTGGCGGGAGAGGGTCGGTCGGGAGAAGCGGGCGGCGTTCCGTGACGACGACTACTGGGCACGACCGGTACCCGGGTTCGGTGATTCTGATGCCAGGGTGGCCATTGTCGGTCTCGCCCCAGCCGCCCACGGCGCCAACCGCACCGGGCGCATGTTCACCGGCGACCGGTCCGGTGACTGGCTGTTCCGGGCGCTGGATCGGGCGGGTTTCGCCAACCAGCCAGAGTCGAGCCACGCCGGCGACGGGCTGGAACTCACCGGGGTGTTTGTGACCTCCGCCGTCCATTGCGCTCCGCCAGACAACACGCCCACTGCCGGTGAGCGGGCGGCGTGTCTGGAGTGGACGGTCGCCGAAATGAGGGCTTTGGTGAAGCTCGAGGTCGTCGTCGCCTTGGGCGGGCTGGGCTTCGATGCGGTGCTCAGGATGTGCGAGCCGCTCGGGTGGCAGCGTCCGGTGCCGAAACCCAAGTTCGGTCACGGTGTCGAGGTCGCACTCGAGAACGGTCCCCTCGTGATCTGTTCGTATCACCCCAGTCAGCAGAACACGTTCACAAGGCGGTTGACTGAAGAAATGTTCGACGGGGTGTTTGCCCGGGTGCGGCAGGTGATCTGATCAGCGCGAAGCGATCCGGGTCATGGCCACCGCCGCGAAGGTCATGAGCAGCGGGGCGACCGCCACCACGCCCGCCTGACCGCCGGCAAGGACCGCCAGGGCCGCGGTGAGCACTGTGAACACCGCCGCCTCTCGGACCCGGCGCGGCTCGAGCGGCATTCGGGTCCAATCTCCCAACGAGAGAACCGGTATCGGTTGCACGACGACCGCTGCACCGACCAGTCCAAACAAGATGAACCCGAGCGAGGTCACGTCGGGCGCGGTCCAGTCGCCCAGACGGTCTCCAAAGGCGGCGCGCAGGGTCACTCCGATCGCCAATACCGCTCCCCACAAGCCGGCATTCATCGGGGGATCGCCCGGCAGGGCGACGTCGCGCACCATGGCGAAGGCCAGCAGGATGCCCACCGCCCAGCCCCACGGAGTGTCGGCGAATACCACTGCGCCCAGTCCGACTCCGGCGTAGTCGGTGGTGCGGGGAGGCAGTCCGGTGGTGCGGGCGAGGATGCGGGCGGTGAACAACGTCAAGAACAACGCGGCCGGAGCGGGAGCGCCGAGGACCAGGGTCGACGCCGGGGCCAAGAATGCGGCGATGGTGGCGGCATGGGGTCGATCCGGATCGAGTTCCCGGGCCAGCATCCACGCCGCCACCGATCCCATGGCTCCGGCGATTGCCCGGCGGATGTCGGAGGTGTCCAAGCCGTACAGCACCAGGGCCGCCCCTGTCGGAATGAGCAGCGCCGCCCGGTTGGATGCCAGCCGGAGATCGATGATCCGCCCGATGTGGGTGATGTCCGACAGCTTGCGCACGAGGCAGAACCTTACGAGACCCTCAAACTGACAGGAAACGGAGAGCGGCAGACACGTACACCTCGACGTGGCGGACGAGGTCGTCGATTTCGACGTACTCGTCAGCCTGGTGGGCGATCCACTTGCCGCCGGGCCCGTAGACCACGACAGGCAAACCGGCGTCGCGCCACAGGATCGTGCCGTCGGTGGTTCCCGGCACACCGCCGTACACCGGTTCGGATCCGGTCACCTCGCGGTGGGCGGCATCCACTGCCTGAACCAGTGGATGATCCGGGTCGATGGAGGTGGGCGGTCGATCCACGAGGACGGTGGGGGTGATCTCGACTCCGGTGGCGGAGGCGACACGGTCGGCTGCTTCGCCCACTTTTGCCAGCAGGTCAAGATGGTCCACGCCGGGCACCGTGCGCACGTCGAGGGTCAACAACGCGGTCGAAGGGATGACGTTCATCTGGGGGAGTGATCCGGCAGTGACGTGGGTGGGGGTGAGATAGGTCAGGCCCAGGGTGGGATGGTCTCCGGGGTGGCGTTGGTAGTCGGCTTCGATCTCACGGACCTCGGTGATCAGGTCCAGTACTGCGGGGATCGGGTTACGAGCCTGATGCGGCATGGCACCGTGCGCCATGCTGCCTTCGAGGTCGATCCGTAGCCGGATCGCACCCTTCTGGGTGATGCAGATCTCTCCTGCCTCCGGCTCGCAGACGATCGCCCCGTCGATCCCCCGTGCGTGACCGCGGCGGACGAAGTCATGCACCCCGATCATCATTTCTTCCTCGTCACACAGGACTCCGAGCACGATCGTGCCGGGGAACGGTCCGGCTTCTTCGATGGCACGGGCAGCGAACAGCATGGCCGCCAGGCCACCCTTCATGTCCGCCGAACCCCGACCCCAGATCCGGCCGTCCACCAGGTCTGCGCCGAACGGGTCGCGCGACCACTCCTCGGGGTCGCCCGGGGTCACGACGTCGGTGTGGCCCTCGAACAGCAGCGTTCTGCCCGGGAGTCCTCCTTCCAGGCGAATGATGCAGTTGGGTCGGCCGGGAGCGACCTCGTCGACCACCGGGTCCCACCCCCACGAGCGAGCGAGTTCGACCACCGCCGTCACCACCGGTGTCTCACCCTGGCCCGGCTGGTTCACACTGGGAATGCGTACCAGCCGGCGGGTGAACTCGACCAGGCCGACCCGGTCGATGGCGGGCTTCACGGGTTGATGGCGAGCCTGGTCACATCGAGTGACAGGCCGGGCAGGTCGGCTTCGTACCCGGTCACGCCCTGTTCGGTCACCGACAATGCCGGGAGCACGAACAGCCAGTTGTCTGCGGCCACCGCGGTGATCTCCTCCAGGACTGACGCGTACAGTTCGTTGCGGGTGGCTTCGTCCGGTTCGGAGTCGGCCTGCCCGATGATCGATGCCACCTGCAGGCTGTCGTTGCCCCAGTAGTACTCCGGATTCCCGTATTGGAAGACGTCCCGTGGCTCCACGTGGGCGACGATCGACATGTCGTAGTCGTAATTGGTGAACACGTCTTCCAGCCACACGCCCCACTCGACATTGTTGATCTCGACGTTGATGCCGACCTCGGCGAGCTGGCTGGCGATGATCTCGCCAGATCGGGTGGCGTACGAGACCGGCGGCAGCACCATCCGGAGGGTCACATCCGATACCCCGGCCTCCGCCAGGAGCTCTCGGGCACGGTCCGGGTCGTAGGGATAGACGTCGGTCAGATCCCGGTACCAGGGGTCGAGCGGGGTCGAGAAGGTGCCGATGACCGTGCCGTAGCCGGCATACGCCAGGTCGACGACGGCCTGGCGGTCGATGGCGTGGGTGATCGCCTGGCGGACTCGCACGTCGTCGAGGGGGAAGTTCCGTCCGTTGAGGGACAGAGTGACTTCACCGTTCGTGAGCCCCTGCAGCACCTGGAAGCGGTCGTCGGATTCGAAGGCAGACAGCAGTTCCGGAGCTGAGACGCCAGCAATGATGTCCAGGTCGCCCGCCAGCATGGCGTTGTTGAGCGCGTTGGGGTCGTTGATGTAGCGGAACGTGACCGTCTGCAGCGGAGCTGCCTCACCCCAATATTCGGGATTCCGTTCCAACATGATCGAGTCGCCGACGGTCCAGGAGGAGAACCGGAACGGCCCCGTGCCGATTGGCTCGTTCTCGATAGTGGCGATTGCTGCCTCGTTGAGGATGACACCCTGCCCCTGGGTCAAGTAGAAGAGGAGGTTGGCGCTCACCTGCTCGAGGGTGATCTCCACGGTCATCGAGTCCACCGCCCGCACGGCTGCGATCGGGTCAAACGTCCCTGCGAAGGGATGGGGCGGTTCCTTGGTGATGACGTTCGTCAGCGAGAACACGACATCGTCCGCGTCGACCTCGTCTCCGTTGTGGAAAGACACACCCTCGCGAAGCTCGAAGGTGTACGTGAGGCCGTCGTCGCTCACTTCCCACGACTCGGTGAGGAGGCCGCTGATCGATCCGTCCGCTTCCAGCTTCACCAGGCCCTCGTAGACGTTGTACAGCAGCACCTGGGGAATGGCGGCTGCCGGGCTCGACGTCAGATCGAGCGTCGGTGGTTCGAGTTGGAGTCCGATCACGGCATCCGGTTGGGCCGAAGGGGGCAGTTGCCCGCCGTCCGATCCGTTACAGGCGGCAGCGACCAGGGTCAGCGCCACCACCGCGATAGTCATTCGTCGTGTCACCTTGCGCTCCGTCCTCAGGATCAGGGCATCGTAGAGGTGATGTCAGGCACTGACCGTTCCGTCCAGTCGCGGGATCGATGCAACCAGTTGGCGGGTGTGCTCATGGTCCGGAGTGCGAAAGACGTCGTCGGCCGGTCCGGTCTCCACCGCACGGCCCGACTCCATTACGAGCACCCGGTCACAGATCCGATGAACGACCGACAGGTCGTGGCTGATGAAGATCATCGTGAGGTCGAAGTCTTCTTTGAGCCTGGCGAGCAGGTCAAGGGTGACCGTTTGGACTGACATGTCCAGCGCACTCACCGGCTCGTCGGCGACGAGGATCTTCGGATCCGGGGCGAGGGCACGGGCGATGGCGATGCGCTGGCGCTGCCCGCCAGAGAACTCGTGCGGGTAGCGGTCAGCGGTGTCTGACGGGAGTGACACTGCTTCCAGGAGTTCCCTGACCCTGGTTTCGTGGTCCCCGCCGATCTTCAGAGAGCGAAGCGGCTCGGCCACGATGTCGCCGATTCTCATCCGCGGGTCGAGGCTGCCCATTGGGTCCTGGAACACCATCTGGGCGATGTGGCGAAGCGGTCGCAGGTCCTTGGTGGCTGTCAGGTCGACACCGTCCACCGTGATCGACCCGCGGTCTGGTCGATTGAGGCCGATGAGTATGCGGGCGAGGGTGGTCTTCCCCGATCCCGATTCGCCGACGATTCCGAACGTCTCGCCGCGGTGGATGTCGAGACTCACGCCGTCCACCGCCCGGATCACTGGGCCGGGTTCTCGTAGTCGTCGTCGACGCAGGGTGTAGGTCCGAGTGAGTTGGCGGGCTGAGATGATGACGTCTTCGACCGACGGAGTGTGGGCCTTGGTCGGTACCTCGCCGCTGCGGCTCATCGGCGGAACCGCCTCTACCAGTCTGCGGGTGACCGGGTGAACCGGTGTGTCGAACAGCTCACGGGTGCCGCCCCGGTCGGCGATCTTGCCTCCTTCGATGACCAACAGATCGTGGGTGATCCCCGCCACCACCGGCAGGTCGTGGGTGATGAGAAGGAGTGCAGCGTCGGTGGCGGCGAGCCGGGAACGCAACACCGACAGAACCTGGGCCTGGACGGTCACATCGAGGGCAGTGGTGGGCTCGTCGGCGATCACCAGCGCAGGGCCGCACGCCAGGGCCATCGCGATCATCGCCCGCTGCCGCTGTCCGCCGGACAGCTCGTGCGGATAGGCACCGGCTCTCTGCTCCGGTCGGTCGATTCCGACCGCCTCCAGCAGCGCCACCGCTTCGGCGTCGGCGTCGGAATCCGACATGTCCCGGTGGATGCGGAGCGGTTCGGACACCTGCCGCCCCACCCGCATGACGGCATTCATCGCCGTCATCGGCTCCTGGAAGATCATCGACATCGAGTTGCCCCGGTGGACAGTGAGAGCGCGATCTGACCGTCCGACGAGTTCTTCCCCGTCGAGTGTGATCGAGCCGGACACCTCTAGCCCTTCGGGGAGTAGTCCCATGATCGCCAACGCGGTGAGGGTTTTGCCTGATCCCGATTCTCCGATCAGCCCGGTTCGGCCGCCCCGCTCGATGGCGAACGAGACGTCGTCGACGAGCGCTTGACCGGATGCGGTCGTGATCGTCAGGCCGTCGACCGTGAGCAAGGTCATGTGCGCCGCACCTCCAGTCGGGGGTCGAGCGCGTCGCGCAGTCCGTCACCCAGCAGGTTGAACCCCAGCACGGTGAAGGCGATCGCCAGCCCGGGCCACACTGCCAGTCGGGGGGACAGTTGGATGAAGGTCTGGGCATCGCGCAGGCTCCGACCCCACGAGGGACGGGGCGGCTGGGCCCCGATCCCCAGGAAGGACAGGGCAGCTTCGGCGAGGATGGCGAGGGCGAAGAGCACCGTCACCTGCACGATCAGCACCGAGGCGATGTTCGGGAGAACGTGGCGAACGAAGATGTAGGTCTTTCGTCGGCCGTAGGTGCGTGCAGCGGCCACGTAGTCGAGTTCGAACACGCTGAGGGCGGCACCACGGGTGACCCGGGCGACGATCGGGACGTAGGCGATGCCGATGGCGACCATCGCCGGTCCGACCCCGGGGGAGACCGCGGCCACCAACAGGATGGCAAGCAGTACCGGTGGGAACGCGTAGATCACGTCGGACAGACGCATGACTCCCTCCTCTGTCCACCCGCGGCGGGCGGCGGCGAGTCCGCCCAGTGGAATCCCGATGACCACCGCGATACCGACGGCCAGGACACCGACGAAGAGGGCGGTCTGGGAGCCGACCATGATCTGGGAGAGGACGTCCCGGCCGAACTGGTCGGTCCCCAGCACATGGCCGTTCTCGCCGACACCGAGCAGTCGTTCCGTCGACGAGATCTGCTGCGGGTCGTACGGGGTCCACACGAAGGACACCAGCGCGGTCACGATCACCAGGGCGACGATCGCCGCCCCCACCACCAGGTTCACTCGTTTCCATCTCATCGCCTGGCCACCCGAGGGTCGACGAAGCGGTAGGTCAGGTCGACCAGCAGGTTGATCGTCAGGATGAACGCCACGATCACAAAGGCGCCGCCCTGGACGAGCAGCAGGTCGCGGCGGGTGATCGCCTGCAGCAGCATCGATCCGAGCCCAGGGAGGACGAAGACAGTTTCGATCACGACGGTGCCGGCCAGCAGGGCAGCGAACTGGAGCCCGAGGATCGTCAGCACCGGGATGGCGGCGTTGCGCAGCCCGTGGCGCCACAGCGCGGCGGAGCGGCTCAAACCTTTGGCGCGGGCGGTGCGGATGTAGTCCTCTCGCATCGTGTCGAGCACCGCAGCGCGTACGTAACGGGTGATGATCGCCCCCTGCACGATGGCGAGAGACAGGGCCGGGAGGAAGAGGGCGCGCAGGCCTTCGCCCGCCGAGTTCCAACCCGGGAAACCGTTCGCAGGAAACCACCCGCGACCAACGGCGAAGACGGTGACGAGGATCAGTCCCGCCCAGAACGCCGGGATCGCAAGCCCGACCTGGCTGAGGGTGGTCACCACGGTGTCACCCAGGTGCCGGTGACGGGAGGCGGCGTACACCCCGGCCGGGAACGCCAGCAGGATCGTCATTGTCATCGCCATCACCGCCAGCGGCATCGTCACTTGCAGGCGGGAGGCAATCTGGGCGGCGATGTCTTGACCGGAGAAGATCGACGTACCCAAGTCGCCACGGACCACCCCGCTCAGCCAGTCGAGGTATTGGATCGGTATCGGACGGTCGAGGCCGAGTTCGGTGCGCAACGCCGCCACCGATTCCGGCGTTGCCTGCGTGCCGAGCATCACCTGCGCCGGATCTCCCGGAAGGATCGACATCACCGAGAACACGAGTCCCGACGCCACCACCACCGAGAACAGGAAGACCCCGAGCCGGCGGACAACGTACATACGGCTGGTTGATAGCACGGAGTGAGCGCAGCGAGTAAGTCCCCCCAGGAGCGGAGCGACGTTGGGGGGACCGCACGGTCGCTTTGGGCCGGGCGAGGGGGGCAGCCAGCGCATTTGGCTGGCCCTCACCTAACCTTTCGATCATGGGTGTGATTCTGAATCTGATCTGGCTGGTCGTGGCGGGGATCGAGTTGGCGGTTGCCTACGTGATCGCCGGACTACTCCTGATGGTCACGATCGTCGGCATACCGTTCGGTATCCAGGCGTTCAAGTTGGCCGGGTTCGCACTGTGGCCATTCGGCAAGGCGGTCGTGCGGACGAAGACCCCTGGTGTGCTTGCCGTGATCGGCAACCTGCTGTGGGTGGTGCTGGCCGGATGGTGGCTGGCGCTGGCGCACATCCTCACCGGAATCCTGCTCTGCCTCACGATCATCGGTATCCCGATGGGAATCGCCAACTTCAAGATGACACGCCTCGCCCTCGCACCTTTCGGGCGTGAGGTGGTCGATCGGGCGGGCAAGGACGGGCTACCCGAGGACGCTGTCACCGTTCGCTGACCGGTTCTAGTCTGACCGTCGTGTCCGGATTCGATACCTACCGCGCGCTCTTCGACCTCTCGGGTAGGCGCGCCGTCGTGATTGGGGCAGGGAGCGGCATCGGCCGCGCCGGCGCCCTTGGTCTCGCTGCCCACGGGGCCGAAGTCGTGTGTGCAGATCTCGCTGCGACCGCCGCGGCCGACGTTGCCGCCGAGATCCGTGACGCGGGCGGCTCTGCGACGGCAGACACGGTCGATGTGGCCGATTCCGCTTCGGTCGGCGAGTTCTTCGATCGGGTCGGCTCGCATGACGTCCTGGTCACGACGCCCGCCATCAACGTCCGCAAACGTCTTCTCGACCTGACCGAGGAAGAGTTCCGCCGGGTCGTCTCGGTCAATCTCGAAGGAACATTCAACGTCGTGACGAGATCGGGACGGATCATGGCGGACGGTGGGGGAGGGTCGATCGTCGTCGTTTCCTCGATCCGGGCCCAGGTCGTGGAACCGGGCCAGGGGGTGTACGCGGCGACGAAGGCCGGAGTGTTGCAGATGATCCGCGCCCTGGCAGCCGAACTCGGCCCGTCCGGAGTCCGCGCCAATGCGCTCGCGCCGGGGGTCGTGGAAACCCCGCTCACCCAACAGATCAAGAACGACCCTGCCTGGTACGAGGCGTATGCCCAGAAGGGCGCCCTCGGGCGTTGGGCACAACCGATCGAGATGGCGGGTCCCATCGTCTATCTCGCCTCCGACGCGGCGTCGTTCGTGACGGCGTCGCTGCTCGTCGTCGACGGCGGGTGGTTGGCGATCGACGGCCGCTTCACCCCACCGCTGTGAACACGACGATCACCGCCATCCCGGGAATCGAGGTCGGACATTGGACCGACCCCGTGGCGCGCACCGGATGCACCGTGGTCACCCTCCCCGAACCGAACGTGGTCACCGCCGAAACTCGCGGAGCCGCCCCGGGCTCGCGCGAAACCGCACTGCTCGAACCGGGAATGGCTGTCGAGCAATGCCACGCCGTCCTCCTCACCGGGGGGAGTGCCTTCGGTCTCGCTGCTGCCGACGGCGTGATGCGGGAACTGGAGGTCGATGGTCGGGGACATGAGACGCCGGCTGGACCGGTGCCGATCGTTCCGACGGCCGTGGTCTTCGATTTGATGGAAGGCGACGCCTCGGTCCGGCCCGGACCCCAGCAGGGGGCCGCTGCGTATCGAAGTCGAAGTTCGGACCCGGTCCACCTCGGTCGGGTGGGGGCGGGAACCGGAACGTCGGTAGGGAAGTGGCGGATGCAGCCAGTCCCCGCCGGAATCGGCTCAGCCGTTGCCACCCGGGCGGGTGCCACCGTCGGCGCACTGGTCGTCCTCAACGCGATGGGTGATGTCTTCACACTTGAGGGCGAGCCGCTGACCGGCGGACCCCACGTATCGGGGGCTCCCGCCTTCGAGCCGGAGTGGGGTCAGAACACGACTCTGGTGGTCGTGGCGACCGACGCCCGATTCAACCGGTCCGATCTCACCCGTCTCGCCGTCCGCGGTCAGGATGCGCTTGCCGCTTGCCTGCGGCCGGCCCACACCCGCTTCGACGGCGACACCTGTTTCGCCGTGAGTTGCGGGGACGTTGAGGTGCCACGTCACGTGGTGGCCGAGGCGGCGTTCGAGGCGGTCGGCCGAGCGATCGAATCGGCGGTGCGAGAAGCTGAGGCGTCGTGACCGTCAGGGTCTTCGAGACTCCCGACGCACCCGAATCGTTTCTGCAGCAGGCCCACGAACTCTGTCTGCGTGCGTTCGACGGCGATTTCGACCCCGAGGACTGGGAGCACGCCCTGGGCGGACGTCACTTCGTCGTCGTGGACGACGGCCGGGTGGTGTCCCACGCCTCGGTAGCGGAACGGACGATCTGGGTGGGGGATGTCCCGTATCGCACCGGGTACGTGGAAGCTGTCGCCACCGATCCGGAGTCCCAGGGACTCGGTCACGGGACGGATGTCGTGAGTTTGACGGGGTACTGGATCCGGGAGACCTACGACCTGGGCTGCCTCGGCACCGGGGAGCACCATTTCTACGAGCGGCTCGGGTGGGAGCGGTGGCGGGGGCCGAGTGCGGTCCGCTATCCCGACGGGACCCTGGTCCCCACCCCGGACGACGACGACAGCATCATGGTGTTGGCTACCACCGCACCGGTGGACCTGACCGCCCGGATCGCCTGCGAGCCGCGATCTGGCGACGACTGGTGAGAGTACTGCTCGTCAGGCATGTAGACAAAACGTCTACAGGTCGGTACGGTGGATTGCGTGAACGCAACCACCACGACGATCCGTGTCGATCGTGAGACGCACGCCAGGCTTCTCGAACTGAGTCGAGTGTCGGGTCGTCCGCTCATCGAGACGGTGAAATCAGCGACGGAAGCACTCGAACGACGGGCCTTTGTTACGAGGGTGCGGGCCGAGTTCGAGGCGATGTCGGACGAAGAGATGGCGTCGTATCGAGCGGAGAACGACAGCCTTTCGGTATCCGATGGCCTCGATAGATGAGATCTGGACCGTCGATTTCGGTGACCCACACCCATCCGAGCCGGCGCTTGAACGACCTGCGGTCGTCGTCGGTCCGCCGGATGACTTCGGTCCCCGATTCCCGGTTCGTTTCGTCGTGCCCTTCACCAGCACCGATCGGGGTCTGACCCTCCACGTTGGGGTACCACCCACCCGGGATAACGGACTTCGTATCCGGAGTTACGCCCAGCCGGAGTCGCTGAGGTCGGTCAATCGCGATCGTCTGAGTGTTCAACTAGGCACTCTGGATCCTGTGTCAAGCGAACGTATTCGTCGGGCGATCAGGGTCCTTCTTGGCTTGTGACCGTTTCCCGCGACAGAACAACTCACACCCAGGTGTCGTCAGACCGATCCCTTGTGAGGTAGGTCCACCTGCGACACCCGTAGGCGTGGAACCAGGCTTCGGGCGCGGGACCGTTGGGGTTGGACTTCATGTACACCCGGTCGACGTCCCTGGCATCTGGGTCGGTGATGTCGTCGGGGACCTGAGGCACCTCGCCATATCCGAACTCCTCCACCGAGCGGAGACCGCAGAACGAGCACGGGATCTGCAGCGCCATCAGTGTGTCCCCGCCGAACCGGCGTCGGCCATGATCCGGTCGTTGGCGAACCGGTCGTAGCTGAACGGAGCGATGAGTGCCGGGGTCTCGCCGGTGGCGATGAGGGCCGCCATCTGCTCTCCGCCCACCGGGATGGCCTTGAACCCCCAGGTTCCCCATCCGGTCGTGACGAGGAATCCTTCGATCGGGGTCTTTCCCATGATCGGGGAGGCATCCGGCGAGATGTCGCACACGCCCGCCCACTGCCGAAGGATTCGCAGATCGGCCATGAACGGGAGCATGGCCACGGCCTTCGCCGAACAGCTCTGCAGGAATTCGAAGGTGGATCCGTACGAATAGCCAGGCGCCTTTTCGTATTCGGCGCCCATCAGCATCTCGCCGCGCGGCGTCTGGCTGACGTAGAACGGAAAGTCGACGGAGCCGACGATCATCGGGAAACTGTTCTCGTAGTGGTTGGTCACGTACGCCTGGAGAGGATGACTGCGGATCGGCATGCGGAGCCCCACCATGTCGGCGATCTGGCTGACGTGACCGCCAACGGCACTGAGGACGGTCGACGTCGCGATCTCTCCGCGATCTGTCATGACGCCGGCGACCCGGTCGCCGGCGATCTTGATTCCGGTGACAGTCGTACGAGGGATCACGTCGACTCCTGCATCCATGGCGCCTTCGGCCAAGAGCCACACCACTCGGTCGTGGCGGGCTGTTGCCCCGCGCAGGTGGTAGGACGCGCCGAGGATCGGATAGCCGCTCCCGGCGACGGTGAGGTCGAGTTCCGGCACCAGCTTCTTCAGTTCCTCTGGCTCCAAGAACACCGTCTCCGCACCGGCCGCAGTATTCATCAGGGCCCGCTTCTTCTCTCCGCGGACGGTTCCCTCGCTGTGCACCGTCCAGATCAGACCCTTCTCCTGATGCATGACCCATCGACCCGAATCGTCCTCCAGCCGCTGGTAGAGCTCGAGGCTCCGTTGGTAGAAGCGGATGGCCTCGGGGATCCCGTAGTTGGCGCGAATCACCGTGGTGTTGCGCCCGGAGTTGCCGCTTCCGATGTAGCCGCGTTCGATGACTGCCACGTCGGTGATGCCGTGCTCTCGCGCCAGCCAATAGGCGGTGGAGAGGCCGTGCCCGCCCCCACCGATGATGACGACGTCGTAACGCGACTTCGGCTCCGCCCATTTGAGTCTGACCCGGCGTTCGACGAACTCGTTCACAGTCGCTCCTCCAAGTCGCGGGCGAGGGAAGTCCGACCGATCACAAGTGCCCGATCCCCGTTCACCCAGATCTTGATTGGGAGCCCGGCGACCATGCCCTGGGTGAAGTACGAGACGAGATCCGGAAGCTCCCACTCGGCTTCCCTCCGGCACCATTCCTCCAGACGGTCTCGCGTCATCTCGACGCCCACGAACCCATCGTCTGGGACGGTGATTGCCGCCTCGTCTTCGACGACCACGTCGGTGGCGTCGAGGATGATCGCCTCGTCCGGAGCGATCTGAAGGACGACACCGTCCGACGAGATCGATGCGATGGCGGCGGGGGCGGCCACCACGCGGATGACGTCGAGCATCTCAGGCGCGGGCACGGGCGCCCTCCGGATCGTAGAAAGGGGTCGGGACATGGCGGGCCGTCCGGTCGCCGACCGTCACTTCATCGGGAACCTCTCCTCCGACCAGGTCGACCCACGCCAGCATGACCGACGTTTCGAGCACTGGGGACCACGCCGCCGAAGTCACGTATCCGGCGATCTGGCCTTGGTGGAAGATTGGCGTTCCGTCGATCGGCGGTGCGCCGTCGATCTGGAGACCGACCAGCAGCTTCCGGAGTGGGATCCGGTCGGTCCGCGCCAATGCCGCCCGACCGACGAAGTCGCCCTTGTCCATCTTCACTGCCCAGTCCATCCGGAGACGGCGCGGGGTGCTGTCCGGTTCGGTGTCCATCCCGATGATGATGTGGCCCTTCTCCAGCCGCAGGGTCTGGAGGGTCTGCAGTCCGTGCGGCGCGATCCCCAGGTCGGCTCCGAGTTCCATGAGCCGATTCCACAGGTCCACGGAGTGGCGGAGGGGATGGTGGAGTTCATACGAAGTCTCGCCTGTGAAGCTCAGCCGATAGACGTGACAGGGGACGCCACCGACGCTCCGCTGCCCGTGCTGCATGAACCTCATCGGTTCGTCGAGCCCGGCTCGTTCGAGGAGTTCCGTGGCGCGGGGACCGGTCACGTTGATAGCCCCGAGCGAGGGGGTCCGGTCCATCACCCTGACGTCTGCGCCGAAGGCGTGTGCCCAATCGCGCACCCACGCCTCGGCATGGGAGGCGCCACCCGAGGTGAACGTCAAGTTGAACGTCGTCTCGTCGACCCGCGAGATGAGGCCGTCGTCCATCAACCCGCCGGTTTCTGCGAGAAGCAGCGCGTACCGCGAACGTCCGGGTTGGATGTCTGCGACTCGGCATGGGTAGAGCTTTTCGAGGAATTCGACTGCATCGGGGCCGCGGACGACCAGTTTCCCGAGCGTGCTGACATCGCCCAGGGATACCGCCTCCCGCACGGCCCAATACTCCCTGTCTGTGTCCGGATACACCCAGGGGCGGAACCAGCCGCCGATGCGGTCCATTCGTGCCCCGAGCCGGCGGTGCACCGCGTCGAGTGCTGTCCGGTGGATCGGCGGCAGCCGGAAACCGGCGGCTGCTTCACCGATGGTGAGCTGGCGGGCGAGCGGACGAGCCGTGAACGTCGGCCTGAGTTCACCGCCGCGCGACTGGACATACGAACGGAGATACGGAGTGCAGACGACGCCCTGGCAGGTTCCGGTGCCGGCAAGCGTCGCCCGCTTGAGCAGTTCGATCTCGTCGAAGCCGCGGTCCCACACGAAGTCGAGGTCCTCGACGGTGACACCCGAGCAGGGACAGAGCGTGCCCGCCGGCGGGCACGCCGGGATCGTTCCGGGTGCGGATGCGTCACCGATGACCCGAACAGATCCGTCGTCGACCATTCGCGCCAGGAGGTCGCGGGGGTAGCTCCCAAGATCGACCGCCACGGTGTCGCATGGGATACGGCGTTCTTCGCCACCGACTTCGACGACAACTGTGGAGACACGGCCGTCGCCTTCGATCCGGACGAGGGCTCCTTCCACCAGGTCGCATTCGACACCCTCCGGAGCGGACCCGATCCCGATCACCCGTCCCAGATCAACGCCTGCACGTGCCAGCTCGGCGGCCGCACGCGGAGTGAGGACCCCCGACAGATCGGCACCGGGGACCACCGGGTGGATTTCGGCCGCCCCGGTGGCGACGACCACTTCATTGCAGTGCAGCCGGACGATCTCCCCGCCGATCCTCGCGATCACCTCGGGTCCCCGGTACACGGCGAGCGCTTCGGACCCTTCGCGTGCTTCCAGAACGACCACCGAGCGGCCGGATGCTTCCAGGCGGGTCGACTCGTCTCTTCCGCTCTCTCCGCCGCCGATCACGACGACGTCTGTGTGTCGGTTGCTCCGTGGAGTCTCGGACCGGTCTCGAGCCTGGGGGAGAGGCGGGTAGACGTGCACGGGCGTCGTCGTCACATCCATCCCGACCATCGCCGTCGTCTGGCACATGCGTTGATGGGGCTGGCCGTCGATCGTGGCGAGACAGTTCGGGCAATCCCCCGCGTTGCACAGGCACCCGGGTGGAAGCGCGCCTGACCGGGCGAGGGCCACCAGCACGGAGTCGCCTTCGGTGTAGTCCACGGACGATCCGTCCACTTGCAACTGTGCGGACCGCGCCACGCTGATCAGGTTGTCGCCTGCAGGCGACCCAACTCGTCGACCGGAATGTGACAACGAATCTCGTAGCCGCTCTCGGCTTCGACGAGCGGCGGCTCGACCGTCTCGCAGATCTCGCCGATCTTGCGGTGGCACCGTGTCTGGAAGACACAGCCAGGAGGCGGTTGGGACGCCGAGGGGATCTCACCCTCGAGTCGAATGCGCCGACCATCGTCGTGCTCTGGCGATGCCGACAAGAGCGCCTCGGTGTACGGGTGGTACGGGCCGGAGAAGATCCGCTTCGAAGTGCCGACTTCCATGATCCGACCGAGATAGAGGACCGCCACCCGGTCTGCCACGTACTGGACGACAGAGAGATCGTGGCTGATGAAGAGATAGGAGACCCGTTCGTTGTGCTGGAGTTCGGACAGGAGGTTCAGGATCGCGGCCTGCACGGACACGTCGAGCGCGGACGTGGGCTCATCGCACACCACCACCATCGGAGACCCGGCGAATGCCCGGGCGATGGCGACACGTTGCTTGAGGCCACCAGAGAGCTGCCGTGGCTTCACCGACAGGAGTTGAGTCCCGACCCGCACTGATGCCATCAGTTCGTCGACCCGGACTTTGACGTTTGCGTCCGGTTTGAGGATCTCGACTGCCCTGCCGATGATCCGGCGGATCGAATGCCGCCGGTTCAGCGCCGAATCCGGGTTTTGGAACACCATCTGGAGGGCGTGGAACTGAACGTCGTCCCTGTCAGCGACCGCCGGCGGGACCTCGACGCCGTCGAGGGTGATCATCGTTCCCTCATCGGGGACGTGGATACCCAGGATGATCTTGGCAAGCGTGCTCTTGCCTGATCCGGACTCGCCGACAAGCGCCAGCGTCTCTCCCTGCTTGATGTCGAGATTCACGTCGACCAGGGCGTGGACGGGTTTGCCGTCCTGGTGGAAGGTCTTCGACGCTCCGCGAATCGATAACAGCACGTCGCCGGGGGCGACCGCGGTCGATTCCACCGGCTCGTTGCGCGGGAGATCCGGGGCGAGTTCGTGGAAGTGACAACGAGAGAACCTGCCCGGGCCGACTTCCAGGAGATCGGGTTCTTCCGTGCGGCAGATGTCCTGGACGATCGCGCAGCGATCGACGTACACACAACCTGGCAGCTCGGCACCGAGCGGAGGGAGAAAACCCGGGATCGTGTCGAGCGTCTGCCTGCCTTGGACTCCGGCGGTCCCAGGAAGGCATCGCAGCAGCCCCACGGTGTACGGATGGCGCGGATCGGTGAAGATCTGTTCGGTGGGTCCGGACGCCACCATCCGGCCCGCGTACAGCACGCCGGTGACCTCGCACATCTTGCGGATGACCGCCAGGGAATGGGAGATGAACAGGACCGACGTTCCCACTTCGTCCCGCAGGCTCGTGACCAGATCCAACACCTCGGCTTCGACCGTGGCATCCAACCCGGTGGTCGGTTCGTCCAGGATCAGCAACTCGGGACGGGAGGCGATCGCCATCGCGATCACCACGCGTTGCAGCATCCCGCCTGACAGCTGGTGGGGATACCGGCGCATCACCGACTCCGGATCGGCGATCTTGACTTGCTGGAGGACCGCGAGCGTGAGGTCTGCCACCATGTCGGCCGGCTCATCGAGCAATTCGAAAACCTCTTCGACCTGGCGGCCGATGCGAATGGACGGGTTGAGCGACGTCATCGGGTCCTGGTAGACCATCGACAGGCGATGGACGCGAAGTTCTCGAAGCTCGCGATCGCTCAACTTGGTGATGTCGCGCCCGCCCATGCGGATCGTTCCTCCGGTTATGCGGCCGTTGCGGGGCAGGTAGTGCATCAGTGCCATGGCGATGGTGGACTTGCCGCAGCCTGACTCGCCCACCAACCCGAATGTCTTGCCGCGGGGAATGTCGAAGCTGACGCCCCGGATCGCCTTCTTCCATTCGTTCCCGACTCGGTACTCCATGCTGAGGTCCTCGACAGAGAGGACTGCGTCGACGGTCTGTGTATCGGTCATATGGCTCTCATGTCTCGAAGACCTGGGCGATGGCGTCGGCCAGCAGGTTGACGCCGACCACCAACGATGCGATGGCCAGCGCGGGGAACAGTGTCGGCCACCACACGTCGCCGCTCAGGAACACGTAGTGATCGGAGATGGACTGGCCCCAGTCCGGGACCGACGGGTCCCCGCCGAACCCGAGGAAGGACAACGCCAAGGTCGTGAAGATGGCATAACCGAGCCGGACCGTGAATTCGACGATGATGGGACCCATCACGTTCGGCAGGATCTCGATGAACATGATGTGGAGCGGGCCCTCGCCGCGGAGCTTGGCGGCGGTCACATAGTCGAGGCGGGCCTCGGACAGCGTGGACGCCCGCACGGTGCGGGCGATGATGGGGGTGAAGACCAGACCGATCACCAGGATGACACCGGCAGTGGTGGGCCCGAGTGCTGCCAGGACGAGCATGGCCGTGATGATCAGCGGGATCGAGAGGAAGGCATCGAGGATGCGCGAGGCGATCTCGTCCACCCATCCCCCGAAGTAGCCGGTGGTGAGCCCGAGTGCGGTGCCGGCGATTGTCCCGATCAGCGTGGCGAGCGGTGCGATGATCAGAACCTGTCGGGCCCCGGCGAGGAGTCGGCTGAGTACATCGCGACCGAGCGAGTCGGTTCCCATGAGATGCTCGGATGACGGCGGGGCGAGTCGGTTGAGGATGTCCGTCGGCGTGCCCTGTGGATCGTACGGCGTGACGAAGTCACCGAATATCGCAAAGACGATCCAGATCAGCGTCATCATCCCGCCGACCCAGAATGTGAGCGATCGGGCCAGTTGGGCCCGGCGCTGGGAGCGCGACACACTGGCAATCGTCATGTTTCGGCTCCGAAGCGGACCCGCGGGTTGAGGACGCCGTACAGCGTGTCCGCGATCAGTGTGGAGAGTTGAAAGATCACTCCGATGACCAACACACCGCCGGCCAGTAGCGGGAAGTCGGCCTTCTGTGCAGCGTCGAAGATGAGCCGTCCGACCCCCTGGTAATTGAAGAGCACCTCGACGACGACCAGACCGCCGAACAGATACCCGACCTGCGTCGCCACGACCGCGATCGTGGGCAGCAGTGCGTTTCGGAGGACGTGGCGACGGATCACTGTACGGCGGGGAAGTCCCTTGAGGATCGCGGTGCGCGTGTAGTCGGCATCGAGGGCGTCGAGCATCCCTGCCCGAGTGATGCGGGCGATATATCCGAAAAGGACGAAAACCAGCGGTATGGCGGGGAGGATCAGATATCGGATCTGTTGGAATATTCCGGATCCGGCCGGAGCCTGCGCCCCCCCTGGTAGCCAGCCGAGGGTGATGGCGAAGATGACGATGACGACGATCCCTGACACGAATTCCGGGATGACGGTGGCAGAGAGTCCGAAGACCGTGATCGATCGATCGGTGAAAGTGCCCCGTTTCAGAGCGGCCACGATCCCGGCGAAGATCGACAGCGGCACGACGATCACGAAGGCCAGAATCGCCAGCTTGGCCGAGTTGGCGAGCGCCGATCCGAGCATCTCGGTCACGGGGCGGGCGAAGGAGACGGAGTTTCCGAGATCGCCCGTGAGCAGGTTTCCGATGTAGTCGAAGTACTGCGTCAGGAGCGGTCGGTCGGTCCCGAGGCGAGCGTTGAGGAGGTCGACCGACTCCTGGGTGGCGAAGGGGCCGAGGATGCGGCGGCCGACGTCACCCGGGAGCAGGTTGGTGCCGATGAATACCAGCACACTGAGAAGCCAGAGGCTCACGAGTGCCAGGCCGAGGCGTCTGATGATGAATCGGAGCATGTCACCTGCCATCGGACCCGGGCGCCATCATGGCTGCCCGGGTCCCATGAGCTTCGACTCTCAGCCGCCGAGTATGAGTTCTGTGATGATCACGTGGCCCATGCCCGTCGTTTCGAGACCGACGGTGTTCGGTCGGGTCGCCGAGATGTTTCCGAGGAAGTACGGAATGATCATCGGGACTTCGTCTGCGAGCAGCGCCTGGATCTCGCCGGCGAGTTCACGTTGTGCGTCCTCGTCGGGTTCGGCCACGAACGCGTCGACCAGTGCGTCGTACTCGGCATTGTTGAACTTGGCCGAGTTCCACGTGCCGTCGCTCTTGAGCGGCGCTCCCAAATACACGTTGGGGACACCGCGGTGCCCGTAGTTGGTGATTCCGAGCGTCGAGTCGAGCCAGTAGGCGTCGTAGTACGTGCCCGCGTCGTCGATCTGCAGGTTGATGGTGAGCCCGATCTGGGCTCCGGCGCCCTGGATCAGTTGGGCGAGCAGTTCGAGTTCGGCGAACTGGAGCGTGTTGAGCGTGACTTCTGCCCCGCGCACTCCGGCCTCGTCGATGAGGGCGTTGGCGGTTGCGAGATCCTCTTCCTTCTGGGCGACCGCGCCGGGATTGAACACTGCGAAGAACGGAGCGATCGGATGGTCGTTGGCGAGATCCCCGAAGCCGGAGAGGAGTCCGTCGACCATCGACTGACGGTTGACCGCCAGGGCGAGCGCCTGTCTGACCCGCTTGTCGGCGAACAGCCCTTCCTGGGTGTTCATGTGTATCTGGCGGTGCTCGGCCGTAGGGATGACGCCGACCTGGGTGTTGGGGTCGTTCAGGAGCGCCTGGCCGTTGGCAGCCGAGAACGACGGAATGACGTCGAGTCGTCCTTCCTGGAACGCCGCGATCATCGCAGACTCGTCGGCGAAGAATGTGACCTCTACCCGATCGGGCACGGCGGTGGGACCCCAGTAGTTCTCGTTACGGACGAGAACCGCACCCTGACCGGGTGTGAAGTCCTCGACCATGAACGGCCCGGATCCGATGAAGCTCCCCTCGTACGAGCCTTCCGCGTAGGTGTCCCAGAAAGAGGTCGGGAGTATGACGGCGTTGTAGTTGTCGGAACTGACGATGAACGGGAATGCGCCAACCGGTGCGTCCAGATTGAACTGAACTGTCCTGTCGTCCACAGCCACGGTTCCACCAGGAGACAGAGCACCGGTGCCGAGCGCCGAGGCGGCGTTTCCCTCTGCGATCCCCTCGAACGACGCGACGACGTCGGCGGCGGTGATCGGGGTTCCGTCGCTGTACGTGAGCCCTTCGCGCAGGGTGAACGTCCACTGGGTCCCGTCTTCGTTCGACTCCCATGACTCGGCGATGGCGGGTCGGAGTCCGGTGGCGCTCGAGAACGTGAGGGTGTCGGCGAAGAGGCTGATGAATTGGATGCGTCCGAGGTCGTTGATCAGCACCGGGTCGATGACACCCGCCGGATTGTTGATTCCCATCCGGATCGTGACCGGCTCCTCCGACATCGGCTGGGTCGTCGTGGTGTCGGTCCCAGCAGCGGTCGTGTCCGATCCTCCGGCGGCGGTCGTGGTCGTGGCGTCGCCTTCCGCGTCGCCGCACGCAGCGATGAATCCGAGGACCGGGAGCGACATCCCGGCGATGGATCCTCTCCGGATGAACTCTCGGCGGCTCAATCGTCGTTCCATATACCCGTCGATGAGTTCGTTCTCGGCTGGACTCGCTCCGGCACGGATCTCGTCGATGCGCTTGCTCGTATCGCCCATATCTCCTCATTTCTTAGGGCTCGGCGGGTTGGACCATCCGTGGTCTGCGTCTCCCGCGATTCGACTCTAGGTCGGGATGGGGGATTGCAGCCCCCGAATCGAGGGTGAATCACGGCAGGCCGACCGCGCGCTTGCGTACGATCGCTGCATGGAAACCACCGCGCCCGACGGCGACACTGGACCTCGCCGTCGCAGGCGGGGGGAGGCGGGGCGGGGAAGGGGGACCCCTCGGTCGACAGACCGCTACCGACGGTTGCGCAACCCGATACCGCCGGTCAAGGCGTTCTCCGACGACCACGTCGCGGCAATCCACGAGCGGGCGCTCGACCTCCTGGCGGAGCACGGGATGCGAGTCCTCCTGCCGGCGGCGCGCGATGTGTTCGCGTCGGCCGACTGCATCGTCGACGGCGACGCAATGGTCCGGATCGGGAGGGACACTGTCACCGCTGCGCTGGCCACCGCACCCGCTCGATTCGAGATGACGTCTCGGACCGGTGAACGGGACCTGACGTTCGGCGGTGACTCGGTGGCGTTCCTGCCCGTCGGCGGCCCTCCGCACATCATGGATCTCGACCGAGGCAAGCGCCCGGGAACGCTCGCCGACTTCGAGCTCTTTACGAAACTCACCCAGGCCTTCGACGTGATCCACATGGTCGGCCCGAGCGTCGAGCCTCAGGACGTTCCGACGCATCTGCGTCACTACGCCTCGACGCGGGCGGTCGTCACGTTGTCGGACAAGATCCCCTTCGTCTATTCACGGGGCGGGCCACAGGTCGAGGAATGTTTCGAGATGTTGTCGATCGTCGGCGGACTCGATAGTGACGAGTTTGCGTCAGCCCATCGTTGCTACACCGTGATCAACACGAATTCGCCCCGCCAACTCGACATTCCGATGTGCGCCGGGATCATCGACTTCGCCGCCGCCAACCAGGTGTCGGTGATCACCCCGTTCACACTCGCCGGAGCGATGGCGCCAGTGACCATCCCGGGAGCGTTGGTGTTGCAACATGCCGAAGCGCTTGCCGCCATCACGCTCGCCCAGTTGGTTCGCCCGGGCTCGCCCCAGATCTATGGAGCGTTCACCTCGAACGTCGACATGCGATCGGGCTCTCCGGCGTTCGGGACACCAGAAGCGGTTCTTGCTGCGCTCGGAAGCGGACAGCTCGCCCGGCACATCGAGATGCCGTGGCGGTCTTCTGGCCCGAACGCCTCCAACGCGGTCGACGCGCAAGCAACCTACGAGGGAATGATGAGTCTGTTCGGGACCACGCTGGGTGGCGCCAACATGGTGTTGCACGCCGCAGGTTGGATGGAAGGTGGACTGTCGGCCTCGCCGGAGAAGTTCATCCTCGACGTCGAAGTCCTCCAGATGCTGGCGGAGGTGTTCACCGGCGTCTCCTTCGACGAAGAGGCCATGGCTTACGACGCGATCGCGGCGGTGGCGCCCGGAGGGCACTTCTTCGACTCACCCCACACGATGAGCAGATACGACACGGCGTTCTACTCGCCGATCGTGTCGGACTGGTCGAACTTCGGCCAGTGGACAGACGCTGGGTCGCTCGACGCGACCCAGCGCGCCAACGCGGTGTGGAAGCGGGTCGTCGACGAATTCGAGCCGCCCGTCCTCGAACCGGAGGCACTCGCACGACTGGATGCGTTCATCGGTGAGCGCTCCGGGCGCGGGGGCGCGCCGCCGGAGTCATGAAGGACTCTCTCCCGCCGGAACGGCGAACGCCCGCGCCTTCCCGGTTTTCTCCCGATCACCCTCAGTTCGAAGCGGTTCTCTCGGCGCACGAGCGTTCGATCGAGCTCGACACATACGGGTACCGCGATCCGGTGAGCGGCCTCCTCGTCTTCTCCGCCAAGTACCTCTGGGATCGTGGGTACTGCTGTGAGACCGGTTGTCGTCACTGCCCGTACGCCGGGCGTCCGGGCGCAGACGACCTGGTCGAGGAGCGACGCGCCTGATAGCCAGGCGAGGTGGACGAACTCTCGGGGTCCTGCTCGTATCCTCCCGACCATGGAACCGCTCGTCGACCTGATTCTCATCTTTCTACTCCGGCTCACCGACGTCTCGATCGGCACGGTGCGGATCGTCCTGTTGGGACGCGGGAGCCGGGGCCGTGCTGCCGCATTGGGCGTCATCGAGTCATTCATCTGGGTCATCGCCGCTGCCCGGGTTCTCGACGGGCTCGACGACATTTGGCGGATGGTCGCCTTCGCAGCCGGATACGGGGCGGGCACCGCGTTGGGTGTGACGATGGAGCGGTGGATGGCGGTCGGCTCGGCGTTGGTGCGAATCGTCGCTCCGTCGTCGAGTCCGAGAGCGGCCGAAGGACTGCGCGAGCTCGGATATGCAGTGACGGTCCTCGCTGGCGACCAATCCGGGGATGAGGTCAGAGTCAGCTTGGTGGTCGTCCCAAGGCGCAAGCTGAAAGAGGTCTATCGCGAGATCGCCCGCCTCAATCCGCAGGCGCTCGTCACCATCGAGTCCGTCGTCCAGGTCGATCTGGCCGCAGCCCGGATGAAGTCGGTCCGAAAGTGATCGAGCGGATTCTCATCAAGGTCCGCCAGCAGGCAGACACCGGATTCCTGGTGGTGTCTCTGCTCGTCGGTGTCGTCGTCGGCGTGGCTGCCGCTCTGTTGATCTCGGTGCTGGAGGCCGTCGAGCAGGCGTTCCATTTCGGCGGGGAACTCCTCGGTGACGCCTCGAACTGGTTCGTCCTGGTTTCCGTGCCGCTCGGCATCTACCTGGCGTGGTGGCTCGCCAAGAAGTTCGCCCCCGAGATCGCGGGTGACGGGGTGCCTGAGGTCTCGGCTGCGCTGGCCGTCAACGCCGGGTACATGTCCTCGAAGTCGATTCCTCTGAAGATCCTGGCCACCGCGCTCACGCTCGGTGGTGGCGGCTCCGCCGGTCGTGAGGGCCCGATGGTGCAGATCGGGGGGGCGATCGGATCCTCGGTGGCGAGACGATTCGGATTGGGTGAGGACCACGTTCGCAGCCTGGTGGCCGCCGGTGCGGCTGCCGCCATCGGCGCCTCTTTCAACGCTCCGATCGCCGGGATGCTGTTCGGGTTGGAGGTCGTGCTCGGATCTTTTGCAGTCCGCCACATGTCGGCGGTGGTGCTGGCCTCGATCTCCGCAGCCGTCATGTTCCGCAGACTCGCGCCGGAGAGCGAGATCCTCCAGGGCGCGGCCTATGAGCTGGGCGGTTCGTCGGAGCTCCTCCTCTACGCCGGGCTCGCGATCTTGGCCGTGGGCGCCGCCTACCTCTTTCTGCGGTTGTTGGACATCGTCGAAGGAGTCACCGACAGCCGTGCGCGTCACGCATGGCTGCGGCCGATCGGACTCGGCCTGACTGTCGCAATGATCGGCGTGTTCGAGCCCCGGCTCTTGGGCACCGGACAGGAGTTCGTGGGCCACCTGCTCGCACGCCAGGCGTTTGGTGAAGGCTTTGGAGTGGACACTTTCGCCGTGTCCGTTCTCGCCATCCTCTGTGTCGGCAAGATCCTTGCGACGTCGCTGACGATCGCCGCAGGCGGGTCCGGTGGTGCCTTTATGCCGTCGCTGTTCATCGGCGCGACGCTTGGGGCCGGGTACGCCGAATTCGTGAGCCGATTCTGGACGGCGACCGTGATCAAACCCGGGGCGTTCGCGGTCGTCGGGATGGCGACGGTCTTCGCGGCGGTCGCCAGGGCACCGTTGACGGCGATCATCATCGTCTTCGAGGTGACCGGAGCCCGGGACTACGAGTTGATCCTTCCCTTGATGCTGTCCGCCACTTTTGCGACCTTCGTCGCAGACAAGGTGCATCCAGAGAGCGTGTACACGATGCCCCTGGTGAAGCGGGGAATCCGTATGCGGCCAACGGGAGAGGTTGACCTCTTGGACACTGTCACGGTCGGCGAAGTTGCGGCGATGCCGCCCATCCTCGCCGAGCCGCACATGAGCTTGATCGACGTGTCGCGGCTGATGGACGCGCATCGGTACCACGGCCTGCCCGTCGTCGATCCTCTCGACGGTCTCGTCGGGATCATCACAGTCACAGACGTGAGCAGGGCGGGCGGTCCGTCGACGGAGCGGACAGTGGCGGATGCCATGACGCCGTCCCCTGTGACCGTCGGCCCGATGACGCCTGTGTCCCAAGCGCTCGTTCGCATGGCAGTGCTCGGGGTCGGGCGACTTCCGGTCGTCTCGGAGGGAGACTCCGGCGAACTGGTCGGGTTCTTCCGCCGGGAGGACGCAGTCCGGGCGTATCACCAGGCCCTGGGTTCGGAAACCGACCACGCCCTCGAACGCGATCGCCTGCGGCAGCGGATCGATCCACGAGCCAACTACTACGACTTCCGGATCCCTCCCGGATCGGTCGCCGACGGTAAGGCGGTTCGCGACGTCAGATGGCCTGAAGGATCCACGCTCGTATCCGTACGAAGAGGCACCGAAGTCTTGGTTCCGGGTGGTGCGACCGTCCTTGTGGCCAACGACGTCGTGACCGCGTTCGGGACCGACTCGTCGCGGGAGCGCATGGTCGAGCGTCTCAACGCCGGGGCTGACGAACCGACGGCTGAAATCCTCGCCTTACCTGCCGACCCCGATCAGAGGTAGTGGCCGGTCTGCTCGTCGCTGTCGGCTCCACTTGCCGGTGGTTCCAACCTTCGCTGCTGCATCTGGGCGAGTTGGGCCTGGGCAGCCATCTGTTGGCTCGCCAGCGAGATCTGGATTCCGTGGAACAGACCCTCGAGCCAGCCGATAAGTTGGGCCTGGACGATCCGCAGCACCGACTCGGATGGCACTTGTTCGCCTCGCACCGGCGCGAACACCTCGTCAAATTCCTCCAGGAGATCGTCAGAGAGAACCTCGCGCAGCTCTTCGAGGGACTTGTCGTGGATCTCGGTGAGCTTCTTGCGCCCACCCTCGTCGAGGCCGGCGGCGCGCGCCTCTTCCAGCAGGGCGCGGGTCATCGATGCGATCCGGAGGATCTTGGTTGGCTCACTGATCATCGAGTCCTTGCCGTCTGCCGAGTTGTCGATCGAGTCCGGCCGAATGGGTTCTGTCATCGGTCGCAGATTAGAGGCTGGCGACGGCAAACTCGGGCGCTATCCTCAAGCAACGTAAGACAGCGAAAAATGGCGAGGAGTGTCGAGAAGTCATGGCTGCATCGGATGACCTTCCCCCGATCCTCGACGCCGCCCAGGTGGCGGAGTTGGTGGGCATGAATGTCCAGATGGTCAGGAAATATGCCAGAGAAGGTCGGCTCCCGGCGTACAAGCTTCCTGGGGGGCGCACCTTCAAATTCTTCCGGGACGAAATCTTCGAGTCGATCCGAGCCAACCCGGTGACAGCCGACGACCTCGACGAGGTTGAAACCTCCTCCTGACGCTCAGCGGGCCATCTCTCTCAGCACGAAGTGGAGGATGCCGCCGTTCCGCAGGTACTCCACCTCGATCGGCGTGTCCACGCGAGCAACAGTCTCGAACGTGGTCGTCGTCCCGTCAGACCGCGTCGCGGTCACGGTGATGGATTCGCGCGGGCTGAGGGTGTCGGCGACCTCCACCCGATAGGTCTCCGTTCCGTCGAGACCAAGGGTTTCGGCACGTTCTCCCCTCGCGAACTGCAGCGGCAAGACGCCCATCATCACGAGATTGGAGCGGTGGATCCGCTCGAAACTGGATGCGATCACGGCTTTCGCCCCGAGAAGGAACGTGCCTTTGGCGGCCCAGTCACGGGACGAGCCCATGCCGTAGTCGTCTCCTGCGAGCACGATCAACGGGATGCCGGCAGCCTTGGCGTTCATCGCGGCGTCGAAGATCGGCTTCGTCTGCCCGTCGGTCCAATCCACCGTGACCCCACCTTCGGTTCCGGGCGCCAACTCGTTGCGGACCCGGATGTTGGCGAACGTCCCGCGCGTCATCACACGGTCGTTCCCCCGGCGTGACCCGTACGAGTTGAACATCGCGGGTTGAACGCCCTTCGAGATCAGGAATGCGCCGGCAGGCGAGTCGACCTTGATCGAACCGGCGGGCGAGATGTGGTCGGTCGTCACCGAGTCGCCCAACTTGGCGAGGACTCTCGCTCCCTCGATGGGGCGGATCGGTTCGATCTCCGGCCTGAGGTCGAGGAAAAACGGCGGTTCCTGAACGTAGGTCGAATCGTCGTTCCAGTCGTACAGCGCACCACCCGTCGTTTCGATCGACTTCCATTCTTCGGCACCGCTGAAGACATCTGCGTACTTCTCGACGAACTGCCGCTTCGTCACGTGCTCGCCCACGATCGCCGAAATCTCGGATTGGCTCGGCCAGAGGTCCGACAGGAACACATCGCGACCTTCGCGGTCAGACCCGACAGGCTCCGAGGTGGGATCCCAGTCGATCGTGCCCTTCAGCGCGTATGCCACCACCAGCGGCGGCGAAGCCAGATAGTTCGCCTTCACATCCGGTGAAATCCGGCCTTCGAAGTTGCGATTACCGGACAGGACCGAGGTCGCCACGAGATCCTTCGTGTTGATCGCCGCCGAGATCGGCTCGGGGAGCGGCCCCGAGTTCCCGATGCACGTCGTGCAGCCGTATCCGACGTTGTAGAAGCCGGTCGCTTCGAGGTCCTCCAGAAGACCCGCGGACGTGAGGTATTCGGTCACGACCTTGGACCCGGGAGCCAGCGACGTCTTCACCCACGGTTTGCGGTTGAGGCCGCGCTCTCGCGCCTTCCGGGCCACGAGGCCGGCGGCGACCATGACGTCAGGATTGGATGTGTTGGTACAGGACGTGATGGCGGCGATGACGACGTCGCCATCTGAGAGCTCGAACGTCTGCCCGTCGTAGGTGACCTCGACCTGTGCGATCTGGTCGGGATGGTCGTTGGTGGGTCCGCCTTCGTCGGTCATGGCCTCAGCGGTTCCGGTGGCCGCAGCGGATGCCCTCCCGAAAGTGTTGGCGAGGTCGCGGTGCCATTGGCTCTTCATCGCTGAAAGGCTGATGCGATCCTGTGGCCGCTTCGGGCCTGCCAGAGACGGTTCCACGGTGGACATGTCGAGTTCGAGATTCGCCGAGTACTCGATCTGGCGAGAATCGTCGCGCCACATGCCCTGGGCCTTGTAGTACTCGGTGACGGCTTCGATGAGATCGTCGGGACGCCCGGTGAGGCGCATGTAGCGCAGCGTTTGCTCGTCGACCGGGAAAAAGCCGATCGTGGCGCCGTACTCCGGTGCCATGTTGGCGATGGTCGCCCGGTTTGCGAGGGGCATGTCGTCGAGACCAGGTCCGTGGAATTCGACGAACTTGCCTACGACACCGTGCTCCCTCAGCATCTGGGTGACTCGCAGCACCAAATCGGTCGCAGTGGAGCCCTCCGCCAGGCGGCCGGTGAGGCGGAAACCGACGACTTCCGGCAACAGCATCGAAATCGGTTGACCGAGCATCGCCGCTTCGGCCTCGATCCCGCCCACGCCCCATCCGACAACGCCGAGACCGTTGATCATCGTTGTGTGGCTGTCCGTGCCCACCAGTGAGTCCGGATACAGCCAGGTGCCGTCATCCCAGAGGACCTTCGCCAGAAACTCCAAGTTGACCTGGTGGACGATCCCGGTGGCTGGCGGCACCACCCGAAAGTTGTGAAACGCCGACTGGCCCCATTTGAGGAACTCGTAACGTTCCTGATTGCGCTCGAACTCTTTTCGGCTGTTGATCATCAGGGCATCGGGGCTGTTGAAAGCGTCGACCTGGACCGAATGGTCGACGACCAGGTCGCACGGAACGCCCGGATTGACCTTCTCCGCCGAGTCGGGATCGCCTGTCATTCGAACGATGGCGGCCCGCATGGCTGCCAGGTCCACGACCGCAGGCACACCGGTGAAATCCTGGAGCACCACCCGACCGGGGATGAACGGGATCTCGGTCTCGCCGACGTTCCTGGCGTCGTAGGCAGCGATGGCGGCGATGTCCGCAGCCGTCACCGCACGGTCGTCTTCGTTGCGGATCGCTGATTCCAGAAGCACCTTGATGCTGTAGGGGAGGTGGTCGACTTCGCCGGCGGTGGCGATGGAAGCGATGCGCCGCTCGCCGAGCGGGGTCGGGACGGTGCTGTGTTCGGAGGTCATCGGTGCGGCCCTTTCGGTGTCTCACCTCCGAGTCTACGACCCGCCGAGATTGTCCCCCCTCGGCCTATCGCTTGTTGATCGAGACCGGGACTTCGGTGATGCACGCCTCGTCGTCGGATGGGGATGGGAAGAGCACAGGCTCACAACCCTGACTCAGCAGCTCGAAAAGGCCCCCGACCATGCCGCGATCGAGCGAACACACGACGTCGGGGTGGCCGGTGGCCGCATCGCCGAACGGGCAGAACGATGTCAAGAGGCGGTGTCCGTCGAGGTCGGGGGACATGTGGAACCCGACGCCGGTCATCGCCTCGGCGACGGCCTTCACCGCTTCGTCGTATCCGCGCTCGTCGGGTGTGCCGATTTCCGAGGCGACCTCTCGGCCGTACTCGCGCCCGACCGCTTCGGCGACCGAGGCGAGGTCATCGACTCCCGATCGGGCAACGATCCGCAGCAATAGTTCGATGAGGACGTCCGCCCGTCGACTCGGGAAGTGGAGGTCGATCTCCTTCGATGTCGACTCGTAACACTTGGCGGGACGTCCCGCTCCCGGCCCGCTGCGGCCGTTCTGGCGGCGATGGGTGATCCGCAGATACCCGTCGGCTGCGAGTTTGTCGAGATGGTGTCTGGCCACGTTGGCGTGGATGCTGAAGAGGGTGGCGACGTCGCTGCTCGTCATCGGATCGCCTGCCTCCCGGACGGCGATGTAAATGGCGCGTCGGGTGGGGTCCCCCAAAGCCGATGTGAGGTCGCCGATTGTCCGGTCGAGTTGACGGGACTCGGCGGAAATGGGTTGCGACACCCTGAAAACTATAGTTCCGAGCCGTTTCTAAACACGATCACGGTAGGGGAAATATGGCGGACGATCAGGAGCTCCGGGAAGTCATCGGGGCGGTGGAGGACCCGCTGTTGGGGCGATCGATAGGCATGCTCGGCATGGTCGGCTCGGCCGAGAAGCGCCGGCTCGGGGCGGATCGACTGACCATTTCGGTTCCAGTACCCAACTATCCGGCGCGTGAAGAACTGGAACGCCGGATACGGATCGCCCTCGACGATGCCCGAAGTGATGCCGAGGTCACCTTCGAGGTCATGGACGATGCGGGGCGCGTGTCGATGATGGGAGCGCTTCGCACCGATGCACCTCCCGGTGTCGGCGAGACCGGATCGCGCACCAGGGTCGTCGCGGTTTCCTCGGGCAAGGGCGGCGTGGGGAAGTCATCCGTCACCACCAACCTGGCCGTGTCGCTCGTTCGCAAGGGTCATTCCGTCGGCGTGATCGATGGCGACATCTGGGGATTCTCGATCCCGCGCATGCTCGGAATTTCCGAACCTCCGGTCGTGATCGACCAGTCGATCATCCCGCCGGTCGCCCATGGAGTCCGAGCGATGTCGATGGACTATTTCGTTCCGGACGACAAGGCCGTCATCTGGCGGGGTCCGATGCTGCACAAGGCGATCGAGCAGTTCCTACAGGATGTGTGGTGGGACGATCCCGACTTCCTGATCGTCGACATGCCACCAGGTACGGGAGACATCGCTATCTCGATGGCGCAATTCCTTCCCCGTGCCCAGGTCCTCTTGGTGACCACTCCTCAGCCGACTGCCCAACGGGTCGCGAAACGGGCGGCCCTGATGGCGGCCCAAGTCAATCAGGAGGTCATGGGGGTCGTCGAGAACATGTCGTGGTTCACCGGCGACGACGGCACGCGCTATGAACTGTTCGGCGCGGGAGGCGGCAAGGCGCTGGCGGACGATCTCGGCGTTCCTCTCATGGCGAAGATCCCGTTGCTTGCGGCAATGCGGGAAGGGGCGGACAACGGTGTCCCAGTCGTGCTGGCTGCCCCCGACTCCGAGTCTGCAGCCGCGTTCGACCTGCTGGCCGATGCCGTGGTTGCCAAGAAGCCACGGGTCCGAACCCACCCCGAACTCGTCATCCGCTGAGTGGCTCAGATCGGGGGGAGCGTGTCGGTGACGGCGCGAAAGATCCAGACGGCGACAAGTCCGACAGCGAGCAGCGCCGAGGTCCACTTCTCGACGTGACGGAACCTGCGTGTCCACCAGCCAGCCCGTCGTCCCAGCCAGGCAACCCAGGCGCCCACCGCCACGGTGAGCACGATCCACGCCAGGGGGTGAAACGCCAGTGATGCTGTGATGTCGCCGCGGACGAACCGCGCGACACCTCGGGTCAGCCCGCACAGAGGGCACGCAACGCCGAAGACAAGGGCCGACGGACACCACGGGACACCGGCCGCCGGCGGATTGACGAGGAGGAGTCCCAGCGCGCCGAGAGCGCCCACCGCGAGCGGTTCGGACAGCCGCCCCGTCTCCGGGGCGGCGCTCACTCCGGACTCTCTGACGCCAGGTGGGTGTGGTGACGGATCACCTCATCGATGATGAAGCGCAGGAACTTCTCGGAGAACTCGGGGTCAAGTTGGGCCGACGCTGCGAGCTCTCGAAGACGGGCGATTTGGGTGTCCTCCCGTTCGGGATCTGCGGGCGGAAGGCCGGCCTCGGCCTTGTAGATCCCGACCTTCTTCGTGATGGCGAAACGCTCGGCGAGGAGAAACACGAGTGCAGCATCGATGTTGTCGATGCTGCGACGAAAGTCAGCGAGGGTGGGGTCAGTCATGTGGGCAGGGCCATGTCGGGAGTGACATGACCCTACCCGGGTGCTCGCTCAGAAGGCTTCGGCGATGGCGGCGATGAAGCCGAGTCCCACCAGCAATCCGAAGCCGATGAGGGCGGCGACGGCGAGCACGGCGTACGTCATGAAGAGATGCCGGATCTTTTCGGTCGCACGACGCAGCCTGTCGACGTCTGATGTCTGCTGGCCGTCCTCCAGCGCAGTGGCAGCCTGCCACAGGAAGACCCCGACGAGCACCGGGATCCAGGCGACGAGCAGGCCGATGACACTGAGCGCGTTGAGTGCCCCGGCGATGAACAGCAGGATGGCGAGGAACTTCATCCAGTTGCGGGACCGGTGGAGCGGTTCGATCACGTAGGCGACGGCGTCGGAACGGACGGGGGTTGCGGGTGCGGTCACTGAGGGTTCTCCCTGGTCGACAGGCGGCGAACGTACGCGTCCCCTCCTCCCATTGGAACCCCCATGTCTCGGAGCGCTCGCGTCGCCGCGTACAGTGCCGCCGATGCGAGTGGCATTCGTCGGCGGAAAGCGATGGTCTGCGGGTGCCGGATTGGTGCCGAATCGGTCGGTCGTGACAGAGGGTGGCTCGATTGTCGCTCTCGATGAGGACCCGGTTGCCGACCGGATCATCGACGTCGGGAACGGCTTGCTGGTGCCGGGGTTCGTCGACGCGCACGTCCATCCGATCACGGGCGGTTTGCGCATCCTCAGCTGCGATCTGACCGAGACGGTCACGCGGGAGGAAGCCGAGGCCCGGATTGCCTCCGTTGCCTCTTCGCTTCCCCCCGGCGACTGGTTGACTGGCGGCGGTTGGCTCTATGACTGGTATCCGCGCGGGTGTCCGTCCGCCCAGTCGCTCGATCGGCTCGCCCCGGGTCGACCCGCCGTGATCAAGGTACGGGACGGACACTCCACCTGGGCCAACTCGGCTGCGCTGGCGCTGGCGAACATCACACCCGAGACGCCCGATCCTGCGGATGGGAGAATCGAACGCAACGAAGACGGATCGCCGCAAGGCACTCTGCACGAGGGAGCCATGAGCCTCGTTGAGTCGCTCGTCCCTCCACCAGACCAGGCGACTCTCACGGCGGCGCTCACCGCGGGGGTCGGCTATCTCCATCGCAAAGGGGTCACGAGTTGGCAGGATGCCTGGATCGCCGATCGCGAACATCGGTCGTACCGCGAGTTCGATCTGGCGGGGGACGTCGTGGGTGCGCTGTGGTGGGACCGGGAGAGGGGCCTCGAGCAGATCGACGAGATCGTCGAGCGAAGCCGGGAGGGCGCCGGGTCATACCGACCGAGCGCCGTGAAGCTGATGTTGGACGGGGTGTGTGAGAATTTCACCGCAGCCTTGAACGCCCCGTACCAGGGTCCGCACGGCGAGGGCGACGACCACACGGGGATCGACTTCATCCCGCCCGGCGTGGTCGCTGCGGCAGTCACGTCCTTCGACGCGCTCGGACTTCAGTGTCACTTCCACGCCATCGGCGATCGGGCCGTGCGTTCGGCTCTGGACGCGGTGGCGGCGGCCAGAACTGCGAACGGCTGGGCGGGACCGCTCCATCACATCGCCCATCTGCAGGTGATCGATCCGGCCGACGTCAGGCGATTCGCCGAGCTGAGGGTCGCGGTGAACTGCCAGCCGCTGTGGGCGTGCAACGAGATGGCAATGGTGGAGATGACCATTCCGTTTCTCGGCCCGGAGCGGGCGGAGTGGCAGTACCCCTACCGGTCCCTGCTGCGGAGCGGTGCGCTGATCGGGATGGGAAGCGACTGGCCGGTTTCTTCGGGAGACGTCCTCGACCAGATGTCGGTCGCGATCCGACGTCGACCGCCCGGTGACGACCGCCCGACTGTCTTGATTCCTGACGAACGGCTGACCCTCGACCAGGCGCTGACCGCCTTCACTCTCGGATCCGCAACCATCAACGGCTCGGCCAGACGCACGGGACGTATTCGGATCGGTAACGTGGCCGATCTCGTCCTGCTCGGTCGGGACCCTTTCGAGGTGGCGGACCCGGCGGGGATCGAAGTCGAGGTGACGATGGCAGGCGGGCGAGTCGTGTTCGAGCGGGCGGTCTGACCGGTTTTTTAGCGTCCGAGCGCGACAAAAACAGTGCGTTTCGCGTACCAAAAGCTGTTGGGAGCACGGGACGTATGCGGGTCGGTAACGTGGCGAATCGTGTTCGAGTGGAGGGGTGAGGTGTGACCCAGGCGGCGGTGGTCCTGAGCGGTGTGACGAAGCACTTCGGCGAGGTCGTGGCAGTGGCCGGGATCGACCTTGTCGTCGCCGACGGGGAGTTCTTTTCACTGCTCGGTCCGTCAGGGTGCGGAAAGACGACCACGCTTCGCATGATCGCCGGCTTCGAGTTCCCGACCGCCGGTTCGATCCAGATCCACGGCGCCGAAGTGGGATTGGAACCGCCCAACCGCCGTCCGGTCAACACCGTATTCCAGTCCTATGCGCTCTTCCCCCACATGACGGTGGAAGAGAACGTCGCCTTCGGCCTGCAGATGAAGAAGGTCGCTAGCAACGACATCGCCGAACGTGTCGACCGCGCTCTCGACATGGTCCAACTCGGGCATCGGTCGTCTGCGAAACCGACCCAGCTGTCCGGCGGCCAACAGCAGCGAGTGGCGCTCGCTCGGGCCCTCGTCAACGAACCGGAAGTCTTGCTGCTCGACGAGCCGCTCGGTGCTCTCGACCTGAAACTCCGGCAGGCGATGCAAGTCGAACTGAAAGAACTCCAGGAGCGGGTCGGCATCACGTTCATCTACGTCACCCACGATCAGGAGGAGGCCCTGACGATGAGTGACCGGATCGGCGTCATGAGTGCAGGCAAGCTGCTCCAAGTCGGCAAGCCGGAGGAGATCTATGAGTATCCCACCTCTCGTTTCGTGGCCGACTTCATCGGCGAGATCAATCTTTTGCCGGCGATGGTCGTCGACGCTGGCACTGTCGAACTGCTGGGAGGTCATCGGGTCGGTGCCACGACCGGAGCTGAGGCTGGGGAGGACGTGATGGTGGCCATCCGGCCGGAGCGTTTCGAGCTCTACGACCTCGACGAGACGATTCCGGACGGCTCGAACCGCATCGACGGCACGGTCGCCCGGCGGACGTACTACGGAGACGTGTTCTATTACGACGTCGACACACCTGCCGGGCGGATCGAAGCGAAGGAAGAGAACCGGCCCGGTGTCGAGCATTACGAAAACGGGGAGCGTGTCGTGGTGGTCTGGCACCCCTCTGCCATGGCGGTGGTCAAAGAGTGAACGGGCGAGGGAAGTGATCGAGCAGGGAACGATCGAGGTCAGCGAGTGATCGGGGCCCCCACGCGAAAAGATCGGACCGCCCTCGAGCGTTCTGCCGAGAAGGCGGATGCGCGCCGAGGCTTGCTCATCGCTCTTCCGTCCTACGCCT
>JBBDQP010000057.1:9720-32539 GCA_040905965.1 Acidimicrobiia bacterium | reverse complement strand
CCGTGGATCTGGACGATCGCCCTCAACCTGGGTCGGAACCGGATCCGCGACAACGCTCGCAGACCGTTGCCGGTCGAACTCGACGACCGGCACGGAGCGGATGACCCAGAACCGCCTGACACCGTCGCCTGGGACGCCCGATTCGGGCGGCTTCCGCTCGCGCAGCGCCGAGCGGTCGTCCTGCGCCATGTCGTCGACCTCTCGTACGGCGAGATCGCCGAGGCGACCGGACGTCCGGAAGGAACCGTCAAAGCCGACGTCAGCCGCGGCCTCGCCCGGCTACGAACGATCATGCAGGAGGAAGACCGATGACTCTCGAAGACCAACTCAGGTCGCTCCGGCGGGCGGCACCGCCTGCGACTACGACCGGGACGCTGCTCGGGACGGGCCACATCGACGGCTACGCCGTGTTCGACTCTCCAGTCGGCGACGTGATCGTTTCATTCAATCCGAGTGGGGTGTCGTCGGTCGACCTGGCCGACGACGACAGCCAAGACCGCTTCCTGGGCCGCTTCGGGCGACCGATGACTCTCGCCCGTCCGCCAAAGGGATGGGACGTCAAGATCGGACGGGCCATCGAGCGCGGGATGCCGGGTGATCTGCCGATCGACTTCCGGTCTGTGACCCCCTTCCGGCGTTCGGTGCTCGAGGTGACTGCCGCGATCCCCCGCGGTCAGGTGCGGTCGTACGGTTGGCTCGCCCGGCAGGTGGGCAACGAAGGAGCGACCCGCGCCGTCGGCTCGACGATGGCGTCGAACCCGGTTCCCCTCATCGTGCCGTGCCACCGTGTGGTGCGCACCGACGGCACAATCGGCAACTACTCCCTCGGTGGCCCGCACAACAAGCGGGAACTGCTGTCGCTCGAGGGCGCCGACCCCGAACGGCTGGAGTCTCTCGCTCGCCGCGGCATCCGCTTTGTCGGCGCGGACACCACCCACATCGTCTGTCATCCGACGTGCGCCAACGCCCGTCGCATCACGCAGCCCCATCTGGTGACGTTCGCCGGGTTGGAGGAGGCCGTGAGTCGCGGATACCGACCGTGCTCGGTGTGCAAGCCCTGACGGGGAGCGGCGCGCCACACCACTAGGTTGTGGCGCATGGCGCTGCCGCTCACCGATGGGCTACTCGTGGTCGTCAAACGCGACTGTGAGACGTGTCACCTGGTCCTTCCCGTCCTCGACCAGATCCCGGATCTCGTCATCGCCAGTCAGGACGACGCATCGTTCCCAACTGACGATGTCATCGACGACACCAGCCTGGACCTCTCCTGGGAGTTGCAGACAGAAACGACGCCGACGCTCTATCGGATCGAGGGCGGGACCGTCGTCGATTCGACCGCGGGATGGCACCGCCAACGGTGGGAGTCCCTGAGCGGCGTCCCGGATCTCGGACCCGGTCTCCCGGAGTCACGGCCCGGCTGCGGGTCGATGATCTTCGACCCGGAGATCCACGAACGGTTGCTGCGCGAACACTCCGTGTCGTCGCTGCACTCGCGCCGCGTCGAGTTGGGCGGGGCGGAGGATCTCTTCGAGGCGATGTTTGCCCGCGGATGGTCCGACGGTTTGCCGCTCGTGCCTCCGACCGAGGACCGGGTGGAGCGAATGTTGACGGGAACCGAGCGGGCTCCGAACGAGGTCGTCTGCGGGATGCCGCCCGATCTCGTCGACTGCACGGTCGAGAAGGTCGCCGTCAACGCAGTGATGGCAGGCTGTCTCCCCGAGCATCTGCCAGTCGTGCTGGCCACCGTCGAGGCGGCCGCCAGCGACACGTTCAACATTCACGGGCTGGCCGCCACCACCTACTTCTCAGGTCCGATCGTGATCGTCAACGGTCCGATCGTCACACGTCTCGGAATGAACGCGGGCATCAACGCCCTCGGTCCGGGGAACCGGGCCAACCTCACGATCGGACGCGCCCTCAACCTCGTCGTGAGAAACGTGGGCGGCGCGGTACCGGGCGGGGTGGACCGTGCGACGTTCGGAAACCCTGGCAAGCTCTCCTTCTGCTTTCCGGAGGACGAAGCAGGTTCCCCGTGGGAGTCGTTGTCGGTCGAGCGGGGGTTCTCGGCCGACCAGTCGACCGTCACGCTCTTCGCCGGACACGGACCCACCGAGATCTGGGATCAACTGTCTCGAACCCCCGAGTCCCTGGCCAACTCCTTCGCCGCCCAACTCCTGCGGCTGTCGCACCCGAAACTGGCGCTGATGTTCGACGCGGTGGTCGTGGTCTCCCCCGAGCATGCCCGCGTGTTCCGTGCGGCCGAATGGGACAAGAAGCGGCTGCGGAGCGAGCTGTTTGAACGACTGATCCGCCCAGGGGCAGATCTCATGCGGGGAGTGGATGGGATCGCCGAGGGGATGCCGTCGTCATTCGCCGATCGTGACGTGCCCAAGTTCGGTCCTGACGGTCTGTGGTTCGTCCACGCCGGCGGCGGCGCAGGGCTGTTCAGCGCCATTCTCCCCGGATGGGTGAACGGCGAGAGAGGATCGCAGATGACGACCGTGGAGATCCGATGACACAACACGGGGTTCTGTGTGCAAGGCTAGAGCCATGACCATCCTCCTTGATCCGACGGCAGAACGCAGTCAGACAGCGCGTCCGTTGACAGACCGCTTGGTGTCGATCGAGGGAGTCACCATCGGTCTACTCGACATCTCCAAGCCGCGCGGGAACGTCTTCCTGGACCGGCTGGAGGAGTTGCTCGGCTCGCGAGGGGCGGTCATACGTCGATACGCCAAACCGACCTTCGCCAAACCTGCGCCGGTGGATCTCCGGGCAAAGATCGCAGAGGAGTGCGGGGCGGTCATCGAAGCCCTCGCCGACTGAGGAAGTTGCACGTCGTGCAGTGTGCATGACATCGCAGATCTCGAAGGGCGGCAGGTTCCGGGCGTATTCGTCGCCTCGACCGAGTTCGTGACGGCGGCCGACGCCCAGGCACAGGCGTTGGGCATCGAACCCATGCGGGTTTTCGTACCGCATCCCATCCAGGACCGAACCGATGACGAGATGCGATCCCTGGCGGATGACGCGATCGACGACATCGTGACGGCGCTTCTGACCTGAACCGTGATGAGAATCCGTCGCATACGACGGATGTAGCCCTGGGTTCAGTCCGTCGCCGGTCAGAGGAGGAGGGTGAGTAAGGCCCAGGTTCCGAAGGCGGCGACGAACGACCAACCGACGCTGCGACGCCACATCCCGACCACGATCCCTGCGACAACGCCAAGCACCTCCGGTGCACTCGTCAGGAACTCACCGAGACCCGACGTGGTCAACAGCGAAGCGGTGAGCGCCGCCAGCACGGCAGGGCCGATGTTGCGCAGCGCCCGTTCTGCCTTGGCCGGGAGGGGCCGATTCCCAACGACAAGCACGAACAATCCGCGCAGCAGATACGTACCCATCCCGGCGACGCCGAACGCGACCCAGGCGCTCATTCATCCGCTCCCGTGTCAGCGAGATACCCGGCCAGGATCCCGGCGACACCACCGATGAGCATCCCGCCCCGATTCGGGACCTGCCAAAACGCGGCAGTCACGCCCGCGCCCACCGCAGCCGCCACCTGCGACGGCCGTTTCACCAGTGCGGGGACGACCAGGGCCAGGAACAGTGCCGGAACCGCGAAAGTGACGTCAACGTCGGTGGAGATGGCCGGCCCGAAGATCACACCCAGACCGACGAAGACCTGCCAGTACGTCCACGCCAGGCCGCCGGCTCCGAGGTAGTACGCCCGCCAGTTGGCCGGTGGAGCGTCGTGCAGCGAGGCCAACGCGAAGACCTGGTCCAACAGCAGGTATGGCCCGAGGAACCGGAACCAGCGAGGTTGACCCTGGAACTTGGGCACCAACCCCGCCGAGTACATGACGTGACGGGCGTTCACCGTCAATGCGCCAATGATCGCCGCGGCCACACCGGCGCCTTCCGCCAGCAACGTCACCGCAGTCAGCTGGGACGCTCCCCCGAAGATCAGCCACGAGGACGACCAGCCGGCGACATTCGGCACGGAACTCTCGGCGATGGCGATGCCAAGCACGAGTGCCATTGGCACAGTGGGAATGAGCAGCATCGCCATGTCCCGGGCACCCTGGAACGCGGAACGACGGACCTCTGCAGACATCCGCTGCATCTTGGCAGGGACGCCGGCGCGGTCCGCCGTCGCTTCTCGGTCGGGGCTGCGGTGACTACCGAAGCGGTCCGACCTGATCGATCTCACTTACGAATGAGCGGGAACTGATGCTCCCGCATGAGGAGCATCGCAGTCACTTGCAGTGAATACACGACGCACCTCCTTTCCAACTCGATTCAGGCGCAGTGGCCCTTGCGGGCGTCGGGATGAACACTGTCGCCTTCCACGAACCACCCGATGCGCCCGCAGGCACAGCGGTAGTAGGCGAGGCGACCCGAGGCGATGGAGTGCACCGCAACGATCGACCCGGTCGACAGCATTTCGTTTCGGTTGTGGGTCTGGCAGCGGACGCTGAACACGGCGTTCCTTTTCGGCACGGCGGGCACAACTTCTGCGCCCTTGGGGTTTCATGAACATCATCTCGGATCCGATCATTCAGTTCCAGCGAATTGTACTGACCTAACCATTCAATTTTTGTGATGAATCGAGATAGCCGGGCGTGAATCGCGCGAGATACTCCCGCACGGTTCACAGCTTCAGGGTTGCGGCTGCGGTTGCGAACGATGGCGGTCCTCGTTGGGCTCACCGATCAGGACGAGACCGGTAGTGGCCAACGACTTCGTACTGGTGGCGACCGCCCGCGGCGACCTGGTCGCCATCGCCGCCCCCGTCTCCTGACGCCGGACTGCGATCACCCCGCGCCTCCGTAGACTCGCGCGCCCGTGGTGATCGCAATCGCGAATCAGAAGGTGGCGAAGACCACCACAGCCCACGCCCTTGCCGCCCGGCTCGGGCGAACGGTCCTCGCCGTCGACCTCGATCCCCAGGCCTCGCTCACGATGGGAGTCGAAGGCGAAGCGTCGACGAGTCAAGCGCGTTCGCACCCTTCCGCCCGGCTGAAACTCCTGTGAGGCTCACAACATCGAGACCGGTCGCGACTGCGATCGCCATACTGGTGCTCGCCGCCTGCACCGGTACAGCCGAGACGTCGTCCACGACAACAACGGCACCGCCCACGACGACGATTCCGACGACCACCACGACCACGCTGGCGGACTGCTCGTCTGTCGACGGGCCCCTCCCGAACATGATCGAAGGCGAGTCGGCGTCGGAGATCTCGGTGGCGGTGTCGAATCTCCGCTTCGAATGTGCCAACGCCGCGGTCGTCACCTCCGACTCGCTCCCGGCGATCCAAGCCGGTGCGGCCCTCGGCTTGGAAGACGACGAGCCCGTGTTGGTGAACGGAGACGGGACCGTCGCCGAACTCGAACGGCTGGGTGCCCGGTCGGTGCGGTGGGTCGGTCCCGCCCCGGCACCCGACTTCGGCATCGAGACCAGCATCGTCTCGCCTGCTGACATCGGGACGCCGGCATCGCTCACTGTCACCGACCCGCCTGCGCTATGGGTGTTGGGCGAGAATTCTGACGCCGCACCGATCCTCCGCGCGGCGGCGGCAGCCCGCGGCGAGGCCTTCGTCGACATCACCGCATTCGAGGATCTGCGCACCGTCGACCGCGAAGTGATGGACCTCTTCGGGATCGGCACGATCGTCACGGTCGGTCTCGACGAGAACCAGATGTGGCAGCTCGGGGTCGTCCGGGCGGCGACCGAACTCCCCGGCGGCGGATTCACCTTCGACGGAAAGCGGCTCGTCGCTTTCTACGGCAATCCGACGACGAGCGCCCTCGGCGTCCTCGGTGAACAGGACCCGGCGGCAACCCTCGAGCGGCTGAGACCGATCGTCGAGGACTACTCAGCCGACGGGCTGCAGGGGATCCCGACGTTCGAGATCATCGCCACAGTGGCCTCCTCCCGAGCTGGCGCGGACAACGACTACTCAGACGAGGCGGGGATCGAAACCCTCCGCCCCTGGATCGACTTCGCTGCTGCCAACGGCGTCTACGTCGTACTGGATCTCCAGCCCGGCCGCACCGACTTCCTCACCCAGGCCCAGCGGTACGAGGAGTTCCTCCGCCTCCCCCATGTGGGACTCGCCCTCGACCCCGAGTGGCGGCTGAAGCCCAATCAGGTTCATCTGCGGCAGATCGGAACCGTCGACGCCACCGAGATCAACCAAGTCTCTGCGTGGCTGGCGGAGATCGTGCGGGAAGAACAGCTCCCGCAGAAGTACTTCCTGGTCCACCAGTTCCACTTCTCGATGATCACCAACCGTGAGCTGATCGAGACACCTACGGAGCTGTTCACCGTCATCCAGATGGACGGCCAGGGTCCGCTCCACACCAAATACGAGACGTACGGAGCGATCACCGCCGGCCAGGAAGACGCCGGATGGGCGTGGGGCTGGAAGAACTTCTACGACGAGGACAACCCGATGGGCACACCAGCCGAAGTCCTCGCCGTCGAACCCGTCGTGGTCTTCGTCTCGTTCCAGTGATCTCTCCCCCCGGGGACGAAGTCCCGTTGGGGGGAGTGGCCGAGCTTGCGAAGCCGAGGGGGGACAGAACACTCGCAAGCTCGCTGCCGACGCGACGGACGGTCGACGACAGGAGGCAGGATCGGGTGCACCCGGTGAGCGTACCGGCGACTCAATCCCGGTTCTGCAGCTCGCGGGCCGCTCGGCCGAGCTCACGGCGGAGAAAAGCAGCGAGCTCGCCTTCGACGTCGATGCGATCCAGCGCCTCGCCGAGACACCGAGCCCATTCTTCCGCGGCGTGGGAGTCGATGAGAAAGGGGGCGTGGCGCATGCGGAGAGCAGGGTGACCGCGCCGCTCCCAGTACAGGGCCGGACCGCCGGTCCATCCACTGAGAAACTCATACAGCTTCTGTCGCGACACCTCGGTGTCCTTCGGGAGCATGTCCACCAACACCGGCGAGGTCTCTTCGACCACATCGTAGAAGGCCCAGGCGAGCGCCTTCACGCCTCCATCTCCGCCAAGGGCGAGATAGGGCGTTTCGGCATCCCCCCACGGATGCGCACCGACAGGCTGGGATCCGATCTCCATCGTCGGCGAGGCTAACGAATACCCGTCCTACCGTCGGATCCATGCCGAGCGCCGGCCTCGTCCCCTATCGCATCGTCGCCAACCGTTTGGAGATTCTCATCGCTCATCCGGGCGGTCCGTTCTGGGCGTCCAAGCAGGAAGGGGCGTGGTCGATCGTCAAGGGTGAAGTGCCACCGGACGAGGAACCGCTGGAGACGGCGATGCGTGAGTTCCGGGAGGAGACGGGCTGGACGGTGAGCCAGACGGAGCTGGTGTTTCTGGGCGAGGTCGTCCAGAAGGCCGGGAAACGGATCACCGCCTGGGCGTTCCAAGCCGACTTCGACCCCGCCGACCTGAACGGCGACACCGTCACGATCGACTGGCACGGGCGAGCGCTCACGTTTCCGGAGATCGACGAGATGCGCTGGTGTGGAGAGGCGGAGGGGACCGAACTCCTCAACCCCGCCCAGGTCGTCTATTACGAAAGGCTGAACGCTGCCCTCGGTCGGAACCGGTAGCCACACCGGAGGAGTAGCTTCGACTCCATGACCGACACTCCAACGACAGATTCAGAATGGCGCAGCCGACTCGACCCCGAACAATTCCGGGTGTTGCGAGAGGGTGCGACAGAGCGGGCGTTCTCGGGCAAGTACGTGGACGAGAAGCGCTCAGGCACCTACAAGTGCGCCGGATGTGGGACCGAACTCTTCTCATCGGAAGCCAAGTACGACTCCCGTTCCGGCTGGCCGAGCTTCTATGCGGCCCTGGACCCGGCCAAAGTCGAAGAGCGGACCGACAAGACATACGGCATGGTTCGGACCGAGATCGTCTGCGCCACATGCGGTGGCCATCTGGGTCACGTCTTCGATGACGGCCCTCAGCCGACCGGATTGCGCTACTGCGTCAACTCGCTCAGCTTGGAACTCGATCCTGACTGAGATTCCCTGACGCTCTCGCCGCATCCTCAAGCAGTCCCAAGAGGTCCCCTTCGACCACGTCGGGCGCCGGAACCCGTGCGACGTCGAGGACGTGGTGAACGATCTCAGTCTCCGAGGCGCGCACGGATCCGACCGAGGCGAGCAAACCCTTCATCGGCTCGTTCTCGGCAAGCACATCGAAGTGCAGAACGCCGACACCCCGAGCTCGTGCGCTGACCGCCAGCACTTGAAGCAATAGTCGTCCGATGCCGCGCCCCTGGTAGTCGTCGAGGACCGTGATCGCAACGTCGGCGGCCGAAGGGTCGGTATCGAGTCGCACCCAACGGCCGATGCCGGCAGAAGCATCGCCGTCGAGCACGCCCCAGGCCACGTGGTTGTGGTGATCGACCTCGGCGAGATAGGCCAACTGGCGGGTAGACAGCCGGTCGGACGGGACGAGGAAGCGGAGGTAGCGGGCGCGGGCGGACAGCCTGCTGAAGCCATCCGCGATCAGGGGCTTGTCATCCGGAGTCACCGGACGGAGTTGGATGTGAGAGCCGTCCTTCAAAAGGGCGGTGGCCGTCGCGCCGAGAGTGATGGCGGTGCCGGCCGGCGATGGAGCGTTCATTCCCGTCCTCCTGGAGGTGGGAGCGGTGTCTCGGAAGAGTGCTTGCAAGAGTTAGCATATCGCAATATGCCGCGAATGCTCACCCAATGATGTTTCGGCAGGGTGAACGGCCAACTGAAGAATCGAACTCCTATGGTCGCGGGTCATGACGTATCGGATCTTGACCGTTTGCCTCGGCAACATCTGCCGCTCTCCTGCCGCCGAGGCGGTGATACGGGCCAAGGCCATGCAGGCCGGACTCGCCGTCGAGGTCGACTCGGCCGGGACCGCTGCCTATCACGTCGGCAACCCGCCACACACCCAGTCAGCGCAGGCAGGCGCTCGGCGCGGGTACGACGTGACCGGACGCGGGCGTCAGTTGCGTAGCGAGGACTTCGAGGCATTCGACCTGATCGTGACCATGGATGACTCCAATCTGGACAACACCCTGCGGCTGGCTCCACCCGGTCACCACGCGCGGGTCGTTCCCCTCATGGACTTTGCAGGCGGAGGAGAAGTCCCTGACCCCTGGGGCAAGCCCGACTCCGCCTACGAGCGCATGTACGACCTGATCGAAGTGGCCGCGGCAGGCCTGGTCGACGAGTTGGCAGCCGATCAGGCGTCGGGCTTGCGCCACGACAGCGCCAACTGAACGGCGGCTGCGACCAGTCCGCCCAACGCCGCCGCCAGCCCGGTCCAGCCGTCGAGGTCATCGGCGACACCGGTGAGAGCATCGAGTGAAAGGGGGCCAGGACCGGCGGTGGCGACGACCACGGCCGCCAACGCCACGGTGACCACGTACTCATAGCCTTCGTCGGGCCGGCGAAACACGAAGAAGCCGGCAAAGCGATGGATCGACCAGAACGCCACCGTCATGATCGCCACCACGCCAAAGGCGGCAAAGCTGGTGAGGAACCCGACGACGAGGGCAGCCCCGATGGCGATCTCGCCGAACGCCGACAATTGGGCTTGGCGGCGCGCCATGGCGAAACCTTTCGACCCGAACCATTTGGCGGTTCCATCCAGGCTGCGGCCATGGTTGATGCCGTGCGCCAGCATCACCACACCGACCCACATCCGCAGTCCCGTAATCACGATCTCGACAGGCTCCACGTGTTTCTCCTTGCGGCGGCTCCCGCCCAGCCTCTCACGCCTCCAGCGCCACCGCCAGCACCTCATCGATGGTCGAGGCGATATGGAACGTCATCTCGTCGCGCACCGTCGGCGGGACGTCGTCCAGATCGACTTCGTTCCGGGCCGGGAGAATCACCTCGGTGAGTCCCGCCCGATGGGCGGCGAGCACCTTCTGCTTGACACCGCCGATCGGCAGCACCTTGCCTTGCAGGGTCAACTCGCCGGTCATGCCGACCTCCGCCCGCACCTTTCGACGGGTGAGGAGGGAGACGAGCGCGGTGGTCATCGTGACACCGGCGGACGGACCATCTTTGGGGACTGCGCCTGCGGGCACATGCAGGTGAATCCTGCCGCTGAGAGGATCTCCCTCGATACCGAGCCGGGCGGCGTTCGCCTCGATGTAGGACACCGCGATCCTGGCGGACTCCTTCATGACGTCCCCGAGCTGGCCGGTGAGGGTCAGACCGCGTTCGCCGGCGGTGGCAGACGCTTCGACGAACAGCACGTCGCCGCCCGCTCCGGTCACTGCGAGTCCGGTGGCCACCCCCGCCACATCGGTGCGGTCCTTCGCCTCGTCCTTCCAGACCTTGGGCTTGCCGAGATAGGTGTCGACGTCGTCGACGTCGACGGTGAACGACGGCGTGTCGCCGGTCGAACGGGCCACCTCGGTGGCCAGCTTCCTCGTCAGCCTCCCGAGCTGACGCTCAAGGTTGCGGACACCTGCCTCGCGGGTGTACCGGTCGATGATCGCCCCGAGGGCGCCAGGCGTGACGGTGATCTCCTCAGGCTCGAGACCCGCGCCCCTGACCTGGCGGGGAAGCAGATGGTCACGGGCGATGTCCACCTTCTCGGTATCGGTATAGCCGTCGATGCGGATGACCTCCATGCGATCGAGCAGCGGAGCGGGAATCGTCTCGACGACGTTCGCCGTGGCGATGAAGACGACTTCTGACAGGTCGAGGTCGAACTCGAGATAGTGGTCCCTGAACGTGTGGTTCTGGGCCGGGTCGAGGACTTCGAGCAGCGCCGAGGAAGGGTCGCCTCTCCAGTCGTTGCCGACCTTGTCCATCTCGTCGAGGAGGAACACAGGGTTCATCGAACCCGCCTCGACGAGGGCGCGAACGATCCGGCCGGGACGCGCCCCGACATAGGTGCGCCGGTGACCCCTTACTTCTGCCTCGTCACGAACCCCGCCGAGCGCCACCCTGACGAAGGAGCGACCGAGGGCGCGAGCGACAGACTCGCCCAGCGACGTCTTGCCGACACCGGGAGGCCCGACCAGCAGCAGGATGGCCCCGTCACGATTGTCGTCCTTGTCCAGACCGCGCTCCTTGCGGAGTTTGCGAACCGCCAAGTACTCGACAATCCGTTCCTTGACGTCGGGCAGTCCGGTGTGGTCGGCGTCGAGAACGGTCCACGCCTCGTCGAGATCGAACCGGTCCTCGGTGTGCTCTTCGAACGGGATGTCGAAGACGGAGTCGAGCCAGGTTCTGATCCAAGAGTGCTCCGGCGACTGCTCACTCATCCGCTCGAGACGGTCGAGGTCGCGGGAAACTGCCTCGAGGACCTTGGGGGGCAAGTCGCGTTCCGCCAGCTTGGCCCGGTAGTCCGAGCCGACGTTCGAATCGTCGCCCAGTTCTTTACGAATCGCCTCCATTTGTTGGCGCAGGAGGTACTCGCGTTGGGACTTGTCGATGTTCTCGGCGGCCTGGTCACGCACCTTGCGCCGCAGTTCCAGCGTGCCGAGCACCTCGCGCATCCAGTCCAACAGGAGTCCGAGACGCTGGCGCAGGTCGAGGGTCTCCAACAGCTGCACCTTCTGGCCCAGGCTGAGATCCGGGGAGTAGACGGCCAAGTCGGCCAGCTGGCTGGGGTTCTCCATCCCAAGAATGCGCTCGGCCACTGCTCCGACGCCGCGGTGCTCGAGCACTTCGGTGACGATCGCCCGATATTCGGCGACGAGGGCGTCGAGTTCTTCGTCGACGAGGTCGACTTCGGGATAGGTCTCCGCCTCGACCCACAGCGCGCCTGTGTCGTCGGTGGATCCGGCTCCGACCCTGGCACGGGCGAGGCCCGAGACGACGACGTTCCCGTCGTCGTCGGCGTCCTGGATCTCAGCCAGAGTTCCAACCGAGGCGTAGCGACCGTCGATACGCGGGACGAGAAGGAGGCGACCGTCGGCCTTTCCGGCGGCGGCGAGCGCGGTGCGTCCTTCTGCGGTCTCGATCCGAAGAGTGACGGTCATGTGCGGGAACACCACCCCGTTGCGCAATGGCAGGACGGGAAGGCTGAGTTGGGTGGTTTGCGGCATGCGATCCGACTCCCTGGACGGGGTAATGGTCATTACACGAACAACCTGACGTCCGAACTATTCCGAGATTACGGAAATATGACAAGGGGGGACTCAGGTTGTACCGTATGTACATACTCAGATCGTCTTGATCCACCCCAAAAGGAGCAATCCCATGCCCCGTGCTGTCGGAATCGACCTCGGAACCACCAACTCGGTGATCGCCGTCCTCGAAGGCGGAGAACCCACCATCGTCGCCAACGCCGAAGGTGGCCGCACCACGCCGTCGGTGGTCGCGTTCAAAGACGCCGACGTCCTCGTCGGAGAAGTCGCCAAGCGTCAGGCAATCACCAACCCGGACAACACGATCCGTTCGGTCAAGCGCCATATGGGCACGGACTGGAAGCAGACCATCGCCGGCAAGGACTACACCGCCCAGGAGATCTCGGCGCGCATCCTCATGAAACTCAAGCGGGATGCCGAGTCGTTCCTCGGCGACACCGTCTCCGACGCGGTCATCACCGTTCCCGCCTACTTCAACGACGCCCAGCGCCAGGCCACGCAGGAAGCGGGCCAGATCGCCGGGCTCAACGTGCTTCGCATCATCAACGAGCCGACCGCGGCCGCCCTCGCCTACGGACTGGACAAAGAAGAAGAAGATCAGACCATCCTCGTCTTCGACCTCGGAGGCGGCACCTTCGACGTGTCGGTACTCGACATCGGCGATGGCGTCTTCGAAGTCAAGGCCACGGCGGGTGACACCAAGCTCGGAGGTGACGACTGGGACGACGCAGTCATGAAGTGGCTCGTCACCGGGTTCAAGAACGACCACGGGGTCGACCTCTCCGCTGACCGGATGGCCAGCCAGCGTCTCAAGGAAGCCGCCGAGAAGGCGAAGATCGAACTGTCCTCGGTCTCCGAGACCGAGATCAACCTGCCGTTCATCACCGCCACAGCGGAAGGCCCGCTCCACCTGCAGATGAAGCTGACCCGATCGGAGTTCCAGAAGATCACCGAAGATCTGCTCGACCGCGTGAAGGGGCCGTTCCAGCAGGCGGTCAAGGACGCCGGGGTCAAGGTCTCCGACATCGACCACCTGATCCTGGTCGGCGGGTCCACTCGCATGCCCGCAGTCCAAGAACTCGCCAAAGAGCTCACGGGCGGAAAGGATCCGCATCGCGGAGTCAACCCCGACGAGGTGGTCGCCGCCGGTGCTGCCATCCAGGCAGGCGTCCTGAAGGGCGACGTCAAGGACATCCTCCTGCTCGACGTCACACCGCTCACCCTCGGAATCGAGACCAAGGGAGGGGTGATGACCAAGATGATCGAGCGGAACACGACCATCCCCACCCGTCGTTCCGAAACCTTCACCACCGCAGAGCCGAATCAGCCGGAAGTGGAGATCCACGTCCTGCAGGGCGAGCGGGCGATGGCGCCTGACAACAAGAGCCTGGGCAAGTTCCGTCTGACCGGGATTCCGCCGGCTCCGATGGGTGTCCCCCAGATCGAGGTCACCTTCGACATCGATGCCAACGGCATCGTCAACGTGACCGCCAAGGACCGGGCCACCGGCAAGGAACAGGCCATGACGATCACCGGCGGAACATCGCTCGCCAACGACGAGATCGACCGGATGATCAAGGACGCCGAGGCATACGCCGACGAGGACCGCAAGAAGCGGGAAACGGTCGAACTTCACAACCGCGCCGAGCAACTCGTCAATCAGACCGAGAAGCTCGTCTCCGAGCAGGGCGAGCAGATGACCGAGGAGGAGAAGTCTTCGGTCGAGACCGCCCTCGCCGACCTGAAGTCGACCCTCGAAACTGAAGGATCTTCGAACGACGACATCCAGTCGAAGATGGACGCGCTGATCACCGCCAGCCAGGCGATGGCCCAACGGCTCTACGCCCAGGCAGCCGAACAGTCTGCAGCCGAAGGCGGCGAGGAAGCGTCCAACGACGACGACGACGTGGTCGAAGCCGAGATCGTCGACGAGGACGATGATCAGTCCTGATGGAGACCGAAGAGACGAACGTCGAGCCTGCGGCCGAGTTCGAGGCTGAGGTCGTCACCGAGGGGAGCGGACCGTCCGCCACCCCTCCGGTGCTGTCGGCAGATGCGCTCGGGATCGACCTTCCCGAAGACCCGTACGAGGCGCAACAGGCGCTGTTCGCCGCCGTCCACGAGGCCCGGACCGAAGCCGGCACCTACCTCGACGATCTCCGTCGCGTGGCAGCCGACTTCGACAACTTCCGCAAGCGAGCCGTCCGCGATCAGCAGACGATCGTCGACCGAGCGGCCGAACGCGTCCTCAGCGCCATGCTTCCCGTCCTCGACAGCTTCGACGCCGCGCTCGCAATCGAGGCCCGCACCGAGACCGAAGAACAACTCCTGCGGGGGATGCGCAGTACCCGCACCCAACTGATGGATGTGCTCGCCCGGGAGGGTCTGGAGCCGATCGAGACGGTCGGGATGCCGTTCGACCCTGAAGTGCACGAAGCGGTGATGACGTCGGGCGGTGACGGCAGTCTCGTCGTCTCCGAGGAACTGCGACGCGGATACCGCCTGCGGGGTCGGGTCCTCCGCGCCGCTCTGGTCGCGCTCGAACAGGCCGACTGAGAGGCACGCCCGTGAACCAGGACTGGTTGGAGAAGGACTTCTACTCCATCCTCGGAGTGTCCAAGGACGCCACGGCCGAGGAGATCAAGCGCGCCTATCGCAAGCTCGCCCAAAAGCTCCATCCTGACGCCAACCCGGACGACGCCACCGCCGAGAGCCGCTTCAAACAGCTCTCCGAGGCGTATGCCGTCATCGGGAACGAAGAGAAGCGCAAGGAATACGACGAGGTCCGCCGGATCGGCGCGACAGGGTTCGCCGGCGGCGGGCCGTTCGGTGCGGGGCCGTTCGGTGCCGGAGGCCAGCGAATCCGGGTCGAAGACCTCGGCGACGTCTTCGGAGGCGGACTGGGCGACCTGTTCGGCGGCGGAGCGACACGCAGAGCCGCCGCCCGCAAGGGCCCTGACACCAGCGCCGCTCTGCACATGAGTTTCGAAGACGCATTCCATGGGGTCACCACCACCGTCTCGGTCCGAGGCGAGGCCGCCTGCAGCCGTTGCGGAGGGAGTGGCGCTGAGCCGGGGACGTCGGTCACGACATGTCCCACGTGCAACGGTGCCGGCCAGGTCGCCCAGAGCCAGGGGCTCTTCGCCTTCCCTCAGACGTGCCCCCAGTGCCGCGGTGCCGGAAGGCTGATCGAATCGCCTTGCACCAACTGTCGGGGACGGGGCACAGAGACCCGGGTCAGGGACATCAAGGTGAAGATTCCGGCCGGAGTGAAGAACGGGGCCACCATCCGGCTGCCCGGCAAGGGCGGACCGGGGCGCAACGGAGGACCCGCCGGCGACCTCTTGGTGAACGTCACGGTCGAGAAGCATCCCCTCTTCAGCCGGCGCGGCAACGACCTGACGATCACCGTTCCCATCACGTTCTCGGAGGCGGCGCTCGGCACGAAACTCGAAGTCCCCACAATGGGCGAGCCTGTCACGCTCAAGATCCCGGCGGGCACCACCAGCGGCAAGACTTTCCGTGTCCGCGGGCGCGGGGTCACTCCGCCGAGAGGAAAGCCCGGTGATCTCCTCGTGAAGACCGAGATCGTCGTGCCCTCCAAGCCGAATCGCGAGGTCAAGAAGCTGATCGAAGAACTCGGGACGCATGATCCCGAGGACGTTCGCGCCCACCTGCAAGGATGATGAGCCATGACCGCTGACGACGTCGAAGCCACCGGGGACGAGGCATCCGCCGAACAGTCGACCCAGCGCCGGGCGGTCTTCGTCATCTCGGTCGCGGCCGAACTCGCCGGGATGCACCCTCAGACGTTGCGCATCTACGAGCGCAAAGGTCTGATCGACCCGTATAGGACACCTGGCGGGACGCGCCGCTACTCCCAAGACGATCTCGACCGACTGGCGTTCATCCAGGAGATGACCGAGCAGGGACTCAACCTGGCCGGAGTGCAGAAGGTGATGGACCTGCAGCGCCAGATCGCCCGTCTCGAAGGCAAGGTTGAGGCGCTGGTGGAAGAACTCGAGCGCACCCGGGAGGCAGCAGCACGCGAGGCCCGCGACATCCATGCCTCCTACCGCCACGAGATCATGCTCCGCTCAGAAATGCTCCCCGACATCACCCGCGAATAGGGCTTTTCGCGTTCAGCGCAGATGAGGCGAGTCCCAGAGGCGTACCGATGGACAGTGAAATCCTTTTCGCATGCAGAACGCGCTGTTCACGTAGCGCTGGCTCGCTAAGAACGCGACTACCCAGCCGACTACTCTCGCCGCCGACATGAGCGACACGTTCACAGGCCGCGCCCGCATCCTCGACCTCAACGGGCTGCTCGTCGATATCGGCAAGGCCACCCTGCAGCGGATGGACCCCGACTCGGGCGCCACCTGGGGTGGGACGATCCGCCTCTACGTCAACGCTGCACTCTCTTCCAAGACGATGGAGTCGATCCTCGACCTCGAAAACGGCAACAGCGCCAGAGCGCTGGTCGGTCCGCAGGTGGGGGACGTCGTTGACGGTGAACTCATCGACGTCCGGGTTGTTGCCCTCCAGTCCGAAGTCCCGTTCTGATCAGAGCCGAGAGCGCACTTCCCACAGTTCGGGGAAGAAGATGAAATCCACCGCGCGACGCAGGTAGCCGAGTCCCTCCGTCCCTCCAGTGCCTCGCTTGCCGCCGATGATGCGGTGCACCGTCCGGTAGTGCTCATAGCGCCAACGGCTGAAGGCGTGCTCGAGGTCGACGAGCTTCTCGGCAAGCTCGTAGAGATCCCAGAACTCGGCGGTGTCGCGATACACGTGAAGCCACGCTTCGACGACTTCCTCGCTCAATTCGTGCTGCTCGGCCCAGTCACGGTCGAGCCACTGCCCTTCCAGTAGCCCGCGGCGGGCGAGCAGACGCAGCGTCTCGTCGTAGAGACCGGGGGCGTGCCGGATCGCTTCGAGGCGGGCCTGTCCTGCATCGTCCAACTGGTTGAGGTAGCCCACGGGACGGCGGCCGAGGACGAACTCGATCGCCCGATACTGATCGGACTGAAAACCGGAGGCGGAGCCGAGGAGGTGGCGAAACTCCAGGTAGTCGACTGGCGTCATCGTGGCGAGCACCTGCCACGACTCGATCAGAACATGCTGAATCCTGGCCACCCTGGCGAGCGCTTTGAAGGCCGGGCCGAGGTCGTCGTCGGAGATCTGCGTCTGAGCGAGGGCCAGCTCGTGGAGGACCACCTTCATCCACAGCTCGGTGGCCTGGTGGATGACGATGAAGAGCATCTCGTCGTGCTCGTCGCTGACGGGATGTTGCTGGGCGAGAAGTTGGCCGAGGGCCAGGTACTCGGCGTACGGAGTCGGCGACATGTCGCTCATCGTGCCAGGTCGCTCCGAACTTGTGCGCGAAAACCACCGTATAGGTGGTGCCGAACCCTGGGTACGCGACTGAGGCCATCCAAACGCCCGTCGGCTCCGAACTATCCGCATGACCGACCGTGACCCCACCGTACGACGCGGCGCACTGACCGGCATCGTGGCAGGCCTCGTTGCCGTCTCCGTTGCCCAACTCATCGCCTCGTTCTCCCGAAATCTCCGCAACCCAATCCTCGACGTCGGTGATCGCGTCATCGACGGCGTGCCCTCTGCCGTCAAGGAATTTGCGATCGACGTCTTCGGTACGGCAGACAAACCCGTGCTGCTCGTCGGTATCGCCATGCTGCTTGTCGCGTACTCAGCCGGAGTGGGCATCGTTGCCGCCCGTAAGAGCCTGCCTCTCGGTGCGATCGGCGTCGCCCTCTTTGGAGTTATCGGCGCCGCCGCCGCAGTGGCCGGGACGGGCAGAGCGATCGCCGTGATACCGAGCATCGTCGGCTCAGGAGCGGGGATCGGCGCCCTTCTGTTCCTCAGCCGATACACCGCGCCGGAACTGGATCCTCACCTCGCCGCCTCTCGACGGACGTTTCTCCAGGCGTCGGGGGCGATGGCGGTCTCCGCACTCGCACTCGGTGGCCTCGGGTTCGCTCTCGACCGGCGCTTCGACGTCGACCCCAGCGGGCTCGCCCTTCCTTCGCCAGACCGCTCACTCGATCCGATCCCCTCCGATGTCTCATTCACCGAGAACGGACTCGACCCGTTCGTCACTCCGAACGCCGACTTCTATCGGATTGACACGGCCCTCACAGTTCCCCGCATCGACCCTGCCACCTACACCCTCGCCATCACCGGCATGGTCGACCGACCGTTGACGCTGACATACCAAGAACTGATCGATCGACCCCTCGTCGAATCGGACATCACTCTCACATGCGTCTCGAACGAGGTCGGGGGAAAGCTGGTCGGCAATGCCCGGTGGCTCGGTGTTCGGCTCGACGACCTCCTGGACGAGGCCGGCATCGCCCCGGGCGCCGACCAAATCGTGGGGCGCTCAGTCGACCGCTACACCTGCGGGTTCCCGGTGAGCGCTCTCGATGGGCGCGATGCGCTGGTGGCGATCGCGATGAACGGCGAGCCGCTGCCGCCCGAACATGGCTTTCCTGCCCGCCTGATCGTTCCCGGTCTCTACGGATACGTTTCGGCCACAAAGTGGCTGGCGGAGATCGAACTGACCACTTTCGACCAGTTCGACCACTACTGGGTCGACCGCGGCTGGGACGCAGAAGCGCCCATCAAGACCCAGTCCCGCATCGACACCCCATCCGCGCTCGGTCGCATCGCTCCCGGCACGACCGCCATCGCCGGAGTGGCGTGGGCCCAGACACGGGGAATCGATCGGGTCGAAGTGCGCATCGACGACGGGCCGTGGCAGGACGCCGAACTCGCAGCCGAACTCAACGACACGACGTGGCGGCAGTGGAAATTGGCCTGGGACGCAACGCCCGGCCGTCACGAGATCAGCTGCCGTGCCACGGATCGAACTGGGACGACGCAGACCGAAGAGCGGACCCGGCCCATCCCCAACGGTGCCAGCGGCTGGCACTCGATCGTCGTCATCGTCGAAGCCTGACCCATCCAGGAGCGCCGCCGCTCCGAATAACACCCGACGGCTCCTTCGAGAGCCAAACCCGAAAGGAAATGAAATGAAGACACTGACCCGAAATCTGCGACTGGTTGCCCTGGTAGCCATGCTCGCCCTCGTCCTCGCCGCCTGCGGCGGCAACGAGGCCGCCGACACCACGACCACAACTGTGGCACCCACCACGACCGAGGCAATGGATGACATGGGCGATCTCACCGCAATGAACTTCGGTGGGGCATGTGCTGCGGTCCCCGCAGACGGTGAAGGCTCCTTCGACGGCATGGCCGACGATCCCGCCGCAACCGCCGCCTCCAACAACCCCGTGCTCTCCACCCTGGTCACGGCAGTTGTCGAAGCCGGACTGGTTGACACACTCAACAGCGAAGGACCGTTCACGATCTTCGCCCCCTACAACGATGCCTTCGCCGCCATCCCGGCCGAAGACCTCGAAGCGATCCTGGCCGACACCGACCTCCTGACCTCGATCCTCACCTTCCACGTCGTGGCAGGCGCATCCCTCGATGCCCAGGCACTGGCCGACGCCGGAAGCGTGACGACGGTCAACGGGGCCGATCTCCAGATCGCCACGTCCGGTGACACGATCACTGTCAACGGTGCGAGCGTCATCTGCGGAAACGTCCAGACCGCCAACGCCACCGTCCACATCATCGACGCAGTCCTCGTCCCCGAGATGGAAGAGGCGATGGATGACATGGTCGACCTCACCGCAGTCAACTTCGGTGCGGCGTGTGGAGCAGTCCCCGCAGACGGTGAAGGCTCCTTCGACGGCATGGCCGACGATCCCGCCGCAACCGCCGCCTCCAACAACCCCGTGCTCTCCACCCTGGTCACGGCAGTTGTCGAAGCCGGACTGGTTGACACACTCAACAGCGAAGGACCGTTCACGATCTTCGCCCCCTACAACGATGCCTTCGCCGCCATCCCGGCCGAAGACCTCGAAGCGATCCTGGCCGACACCGACCTCCTGACCTCGATCCTCACCTTCCACGTCGTGGCAGGCGCATCCCTCGATGCCCAGGCACTGGCCGACGCCGGAAGCGTGACGACGGTCAACGGGGCCGATCTCCAGATCGCCACGTCCGGTGACACGATCACTGTCAACGGTGCGAGCGTCATCTGCGGAAACGTCCAGACCGCCAACGCCACCGTCCACATCATCGACGCAGTCCTCGTCCCCGGCGCCTGAGCCAAGACCCGGACCTGACAATCGAGGGGCGGGGACTACGGTCCCCGCCCTTCACTCATGTCACTGCGTTCTTTGTCGAATACCGGGCGTCCCGGAACACTTCGGAGGACACCACATCGACGAGAATCCGCACGGCGTCGAACACATCTGTGTGGCTCACGTACAGCGGAGCGAACCCGAACCGAAGGATGTCGGGAGCGCGGAAGTCGCCGATCACACCCCGCTCGATGAGGGCCTGGATGATGGAGTATCCATCAGGATGCGCGAAACAGACCTGGGACCCGCGCCGCGCAGGGTCGAGCGGGCTGACCAGCCGAAGACCGAGGTCCGCCTGCTGCACCAGATCGATGAAGAGGCTGGTGAGCGACACCGACTTCTTGCGCACCTCGGCCATGTCCACCTCGTCGAAGACGTCGAGCGCCGAGTCGAGGGCAACAAGTGACAAGACATGCGGCGTCCCCACCCTCGCCCGGGCGATCCCTTCGGCCGGAACGAAGGAAAGGTCGAAGTCGAACGGGGCGGCGTGTCCAAACCAACCGGTGATCGGGTTGCGGAAGCCGGAAATCCTGTCGGGGCGGACATAGACGAACGCAGGCGCCCCTGGGCCGCCGTTGAGATACTTGTAGCCGCAGCCGACGGCAAAGTCTGCATCACCCAGGTCGAGTTCCATAGCGCCGGCCGAATGGGCGAGATCCCAGACCATCAGGGCGCCCGCCGCATGTGCCGCCTGGGTGATCGCAGCCATGTCGTGCATTCGCCCAGTACCGAACCCGACGTGAGTGAGGGCGACCACCCCGACGTCGGAGGTGATGTGGTCGATCACGTTCTCGGACTCGACGATCCGGACTTCGGCCAGCGACGACATCACATAGAGGTCGGTGGGGAAGTTGCCGACGTCGGAGAGAATGACCGTGCGGTCGGTTGAAGCCAGCGCCGCCGAGACGACCTTGAACAGATTCACCGAAGTGGAGTCACAGCACACGACACTGCCGGCGGGAGCGCCGATCAGACGGGCAAGTCGATCGCCGACCCGGTACGGGAGATCCGCCCAGCCGTTGACGTTCCAGGACCGGATCAGGTCCCTTCCCCACTCCTCGGTCACTGCCGTGTGCAGACGAGCAGAGACATGGGATGGGAGGGCACCGAGCGAGTTGCCGTCCAGATACACGACTCCCGCGGGCAGGGCGAAGCGCTCGCGCAGATGCGCCAGGGGGTCGTGTGCGTCGAGGTCGGTGCAGTCGTCCCGATGGATCATCGCTTCATTCTCACACGGACCGTTCGAACCAGTCGCCCGACGCGATCCGTTCTGCTTCCGGTAGGAGGGTCGATTCCTTCGCCACCCACAGATGGGCCAACACGACTCGATCGGGCAGACGGACCGGGGCGATCGTCCTTCGATACTCCTGTCCCTCGTACTCATCGAGCGCGAGAAGTGTGGTGGGAGCAACCGCGGGATCGAGGCCGACGGCTTCACCGTGGACAGATCCACCCTCGGCGACAGTGACAAACGGATAGGGCCACGTCAGCCCGTACAGGGCGTAGCCGTCGAGCACTGCCAGCTCGCGAGCTCTGACACCGGGAGCCAACAGATGCTCCGCAGTGGCGCCGGATCGCAGCGTGCCGTAGACGAACACCCAGGTCATGATCGGATTTCAGCACGCTGCGATACCCTCCCCTCCATGCCAGTCATCGGACTCTCGTGCTGGGAGCGGCCCTACGACACGACAATCGCCTCCGGCGAGCGCCACCACATGCTGTCGGCCACCTACACGACGGCGCTACTCGCGGCGGGTGCCATACCGGTTCTGCTCCCCTCGATCGACCCCGACCATGCGCCCGCGGTCATCTCCCGGATCGACGGGTTGGTCATCACCGGCGGAGGCGACATCGACCCTTCTCGCTATGGCGCAGAAAACACCGACAGCACCGACATCGATCCGATTCGCGACGCCTGGGAACTGGCGCTCGTCACAGAAGCACGCCGTCAGGGTGTTCCGATGCTCGGCATATGCCGGGGAAGCCAGATCCTCAACGTGGCACTCGGCGGAACGCTGCACCAGCACGTGTGGGGTTCGGTCGATCATCCTCACCTGTGGAACGAGGATCGGACCCAACTCGCCAACGGACACCACGATGTGACCCTCGATGGGAAACTGCGAGAGATCTACGGCAAGGATGCCCGGCGTGTGAACAGCCTCCACCACCAGTCCCTCGACCGGATCGGCTCGGACCTCGAGGTGATGGCCACCGCCCCCGACGGGCGTACAGAGGCAGTCGCCACGACCGGCCGGTGGCCTGCCGTGGCGGTGCAGTGGCACCCGGAACGTCTCGACCTTGCCGACGAACAGCCCCTATTTCGCTGGATCGTCAGCGCCTGCGGCTGATCAGGCGCCGATGACGGCGTCGGTGAACACCAGCTCGCCGTCTGCCACCGAGACCCCGATCGCGTCACCGTCGGCGTACGAGCCGTCCAGCAGCTTCACCGCCAGCCGATCGGCCAGTTCGCGCTGGATCACCCGTTTGAGAGGACGCGCCCCGAAGG
>JBBDQP010000057.1:0-9620 GCA_040905965.1 Acidimicrobiia bacterium | reverse complement strand
AGCCGATCGGCCAGTTCGCGCTGGATCACCCGTTTGAGAGGACGCGCCCCGAAGGCAGGGTCGTAGCCCCACTCGGCGAGCAGGTCTTTGGCGGCGGCGTCGAGTACCAACTCGATCTCACGCTCGGCCAGCCGAGCCACCAGCCCTTCCAACTGGATGTCGACGATCGCTCGAATCTGGGACGCATCGAGCCGGTCGAACACCACGACGTCGTCCACCCGGTTCAAGAACTCGGGACGGAAGTGGACACGGACTGCAGCCATCACCCGCTCGGAGATGACCTCGGGCGGGAGATCCGCCTGGATGTGTTCGGATCCGAGGTTCGACGTCATGATCAGCACCGCGTTGGTGAAATCGACCGTCCGCCCCTGTCCGTCGGTGAGACGCCCGTCGTCGAGCACCTGGAGTAGCGCATTGAACACGTCTGGATGGGCCTTCTCCACCTCGTCGAGGAGGATCACCGAATACGGGCGGCGCCGGATCGCCTCGGTCAGTTGCCCGCCCTCGTCGTATCCGACGTAGCCCGGGGGTGCTCCGATGAGCCTGCTCACCGAATGCTTCTCCATGTACTCGGACATGTCGATGCGGACCATCGCCCGCTCGTCGTCGAAGAGGAACTCCGCCAGCGCCCGGGCGAGTTCGGTCTTCCCGACCCCGGTGGGTCCGAGGAAGAGGAACGAGCCGATCGGCCGGTGGGGGTCGCCGAGGCCCGCCCGATTGCGGCGCACGGCGTTGGCAACCGAGTCGACCGCCCGGTCCTGGCCGACGACTCGGCGGTGCAGGTGGGATTCGAGGTGGACGAGCTTCTCGAGTTCACCCTGCATCAGCTTGGCGACCGGGATCCCGGTCCATCGTCCCACAACTTCGGCGACGTCTTCCTCGGTCACTTCCTCGGACAGCATTCGGCCCTCGGCATGCAGCCGCTCGAGGTGTTCCTGACCTGTGACGAGTGCAGATTCGAGTTCCGGAAGACGTCCGTAGCGAAGTTCGGCGGCGGCGGTCAGATCGCCATTTCGCTCTGCGCGCTCGGCGTCTGCCCTGACCCTTTCGATCTCCTCCTTGGTGGAACGGATCGTTGCGATCGACTGCTTCTCCAAATGCCAGCGAGCCGTGAGCGCCTCGATTTCCTCGCCGAGGTCGGCAAGTTCCTCGCGCAACGATGTGAGTCGCTGGCTCGAAGCCGAATCGGACTCCTTGGCGAGTGCAGCCTCCTCGATCTGTAGTTGGATCTTGCGGCGAGTCCTTTCGTCGATCTCCTCCGGCATCGAGTCGATTTCGATACGGAGGCGGGATGCCGCCTCGTCGATCAGGTCGATGGCCTTGTCGGGGAGTTTGCGGGCGGGGAGGTACCGGTCGGAAAGGGTGGCGGCAGCGAGAAGGGCTCCGTCGGTGATGCGAACGCCGTGGTGCACTTCGTAGCGCTCCTTTAGCCCGCGCAGAATCGCCACCGTGTCGGTGACCGACGGTTCGGCGACGAAGACGGACTGGAACCGCCGTTCGAGCGCCGCGTCCTTCTCGATGTGCCTGCGAAACTCGTCGAGGGTCGTGGCGCCGATCATCCGAAGCTCTCCGCGAGCGAGCATCGGCTTGAGCATGTTGGAGGCGTCCATCGAGCCTTCGGCGGCACCGGCGCCGACCATCGTGTGAAGTTCGTCGATGAACGTGATGACCTCGCCTTGGGCGTCGGCGATCTCGGCGAGGACCGCCTTGAGCCGCTCCTCGAACTCTCCTCGATACTTGGCACCCGCCACCATCGCAGAGAGGTCGAGTGCGACGATGCGCTTCGTCTTCAGGCCCTCTGGAACGTCGCCGTCTGCGATGCGCCGGGCCAAGCCCTCGACCACCGCCGTCTTCCCCACACCGGGTTCTCCGATCAGCACCGGGTTGTTCTTGGTTCTGCGGCTGAGCACCTGGATGACCCTGCGGATCTCCTCGTCGCGGCCGATCACCGGATCGAGCTTGCCCTGTCGGGCCGCATCGGTGAGGTCCCGCCCGTACTGCTCCAACGCATCGAAGGTCGATTCAGGATCGTCTGAGCGCACGCGCTGTGACCCGCGGACGTCCTTCAACGCGGAAAGCACCGAGTCCACGCTGACACCCTCGCCGGCGAGCAGTTCGCGTGCTGGGCCGCTGGATTCGGTGAGAGCGAGAAGGAGGTGCTCCACCGAGATGAAATCGTCCCTCATCTCCTGTCGGCGATCGTCGGCCCGGGCCAGGACATTGGCGAGATCAGCGTCGACGGTTGGCGTCGAAGCGCCATACGCCTTGGGAAGCTTGTCGAGTTCTGCTGCGACCGCAGTGCGTAAGTTGGGAACCGAGGCACCGGCGGCCTGCGCCAGTGGGAGGGCGATTCCGTCTGTCTGATCGAGCAATGCCGCCAGCATGTGCACCGACGTCACCGCCGGGTGGCTGCGGGCGACGGCACGTTCCTGTGCCGCGATGAGGGCGGCGCGACCTTTCTGGGTCAGCCGCTCGAGCTCCATGTGAGGGGTCCTTTCCGAGAGTATCAATAAATCTAAGTCATTATGCCTCAGATCTATTCCCGACTTCTCCCGACGATCAGGCTCCTTCGACCGCAGCAGCGATCCGGCGCAACAACACGACATCTTCCGGGTCGGCTTCGGGCTCGGCTTCCGGGGGTGGACCCTGCATGCGGTTGTAGGCCTTCACCACGAAGAACAGCACCAGTCCGACGATGAGGAAGTTCAGCAGCGCCTGGACGAATGCCCCGACCGAACCGATTGGCAGGCCCGTCTCGGGCGCGGCCGGCCCGAAGGTCCCCATCGTCTCGAGGCTCGAGAGGTCGAACACCATCCCAATAAGCGGACTGACGATCCGGGTAGTGAACGCCGTGACCACCGAAGCGGAGGCGACGCCGAGCACGAAGGCAACGGCGATCTCGACCAGGTTCCCCCGGTTGATGAACTCCTTGAACTCTCGGATCACGTCTCACTCCCCCTGGTTGGCTGTGGCGACGAAACATACTCCGGCGTTCAGAGCGACGGCCGACCGAAAGAGGGGCCTAGCCTGGTCGCAGATGACATCGAACCGCACGCAGCGACCATTCCTCGCCACCATCGAGCAGACCCAGGATGGTGACCGAGTCAGAGTCGACATCACCATCGGATTCGCCGGCGAAGTCCACCACGGCACCGCCGAGGGCGTGGCAGATCCACACCATCGCGCCCGGGTGGTCGGAGAGGCGACGCTGCGTGCCATCGAACACCTCACCGGCGACGTCGCCGAGTTCGACCTGAGCGCCGTTGCCACGTCGGATCTGGGACCTGTCCGGATCGCGTTGGCGCAGGTAAGACAGGCCGGCTGGTCGGACTATCTGATCGGATCCTCTCTCGTTCGAGACGGCGACTCGGCCACGGCGACTGCCAAGGCAGTCCTCGACGCGGTCAACCGCCGGATCAAGCTCACCGACTGAGGCTCGAACCGGGGTGGACTATCCCGCGGCGTTGACTAGCCCGTGTCGTGTGCTACCTTGCATCTCATGGTAGTTCGATGGTAGCGAGAAACACTGCTTCCGACCGGAAGGGCGATCCGGATCGCAACACCCAGCTGTTGAAGGGAGTGCTCGACATGTGTCTGCTCGCAGTGATTTCAGAAGAGCCGAGTTACGGCTACGAGATGGTCCGCAAACTCACCGAGCGCGGGCTCGACCTCGTGAGTGAAGGAGCGATCTATCCGGTGCTCAGCCGAATGCAACGCAACGGGCTGATCGAGGGATACCTGGTCGAATCACCGGAAGGTCCCGCCCGGAAGTACTACCGGGTCGAAAAGAAGGGAACAGCCGCGCTGGCGGAATGGACGAAAGCGTGGCACCAGTTGGCGAACGGCGTCGGCAACGTGCTGGGAGGAGATCCAGATGAGTGAAAGCGGAGACCTCGCGCGCATCGCCGCCGATTGCGACCGGTACTGGCGCGAGAACGGAGTCCCTCGGCGAGCGCGCACACACATGCGACTCGAACTCGAACAGCATCTGGCAGACGCCGCCGCGGACGGTCGGCCTGCTTCAGCCGTGATCGGTTCGAACATCGAACGATTCGCGGCGGAATGGGCAGAAGGACAAGGGCACGGCAACGAGAGAACGACATGGAGCGACGTGCAGACCGGACAAGCCGACTTCCGCCGCATGACGCGGCGGACCATGGCGACTTACGGACTGGGGATCGTCGCTCTCATGGCCGGCGTCGTGGCAGGCAGTCTCGCTCAAGGAGGTGACGAGGTGAACAATGAAACGTGGCGATGGGTGTGGACCCTGTTCGCCCTCGGCATGGGAATCGGTGAGATCTTCACCGCCGGATTCTTCTTGCTTCCGTTCGCGATCGGAGCGGCCGCCGCGGCCGTGCTGGCGTGGCTGGGAGTGGCGCAGGCCGCGCAGTGGTTGGTGTTCTTCGGAGTCTCGGCGATCTCATTTGCCTACCTCCGCAAGTTCATCGACCGCCAGGACGATCAGGTCCAGCCACGCATCGGCGCCAACCGATGGCTCGAAGCCAAAGGCGTCGTGCTCCAGGACATCGACCCACACGCCGGCACCGGCATGGCACGAATCGACACCGAAGAGTGGCGGGCGATCAGCGACGACGGCGCACCGATTGCGGCTGGCACGCGAGTCATCGTGACCGACGTCCAAGGGTCGCGCCTTGTCGTCAGCCCGCTGGTCGAAGAATGACGACAGAACAGAAAGGGAGGTAGGCAATGGACGCACTCGTGTTCCTGCTCTTCATCCTGGCAGTGGCGGCGATCCTCGTCGCAGCAGCCGGATTCCGGGTGGTCAGACCGTTCGAAAAGGGGCTGATCGAGTTCCTCGGACGGTACGAAAAGACGGTGGACAGCGGACTCCGCTGGGTGATCCCGTTCGTCAAGCGCATCACGAAGGTCGATATGCGCGAGCAGGTGGTCGACGTACCACCGCAGGAGGTCATCACCAAGGACAACGTGGCCGTGACGGTGGATGCGGTCATCTACTACGAGCCGACGGACCCGGTGAAGCTCAAGTACAACGTCGGGAACTTCATCCTGGCCGTGACGAAGCTCGCTCAGACGAACCTGAGGAACGTGGTCGGTGACCTCGACCTGGACGCAGCCCTCACCTCCCGTGAGGTGATCAACGCCAAGCTCCGTCAGATCCTCGACGATGCCACCGACAAGTGGGGAACGCGTGTCGTTCGCGTCGAGATCCAGCGGATCGAGCCGCCGGCAGACGTGACCGAGGCGATGCACCGTCAGATGAAGGCCGAGCGTGACCGACGTGCCGCCGTCACCGAGGCCGAAGGCGAGAAGCGGGCTGCCATTCTCCGCTCGGAAGGCATCAAGGAGTCCAACGTCCTCGAAGCCGAAGGTCAGGCGGAAGCGATCAAGCGGGTTGCCGATGCCGACCGGTATCAGAAAGAGACGGTCGCAGAGGGTGAGGGCCGCGCCATCGAGCGGGTCTTTGCCGCGATCCACAACGGCGACCCGACGCCCGACCTGATCGCCATCCGGTATCTGGAGACTTTGGGCCTCGTCGCCGACGGTCAGGCCACGAAGATCTTTCTGCCCCTCGACACGAGCGGGGTGCTGGGAAGCGTCGCCGCCATCGGTGAGATGTGGAAGGACATGGAACCGGGCACCGAGCGTCGGCCGACCGCGTCGCGCACGACCTCGTCCAGTTCCACCCCCCCGGCCAGCGGCGGCTGACCCCCGTTACCCAGGGTTGTGGAACACACTCAATGTGTCCGAGAGCCCACGGTTCGCCACTCGTCGGTGAACCGTGGGCTCTGCAACACACCCAGTGTGTCGGCGAACCCAGGGTTCGCACCCCCCTCAGCCGGCGGTGCGGTCCATCGACAGCAACGTGGCTTCGACTTCGGCGGGTTTGACTGGGGGGAAGAAGATCATCGTGAACTGATCACAACGATCACCGGGCTGTTCGAACCAACCGACCACCCACGAACCGTCGTCGAACGGACCGGCCACCGCCCGAGCCCCATCGATCGATACTTCGCCCTTGTCCCCCGGCCACTCCTCCAACGGCAGCGTGCCGCGGATCAACGCCATCGCCAGCCTGCCGTCACCATCGAGCCAGATAGCGCTGGAAGTCCCTGCGATCTCCAGATAGTCGTTCCGCTCCAGATCCTCGAGGTCCACGATGGTCGGCTCGACCCGCTCAGGAACGACCTCGATGCGGTACGGCGGCGGGGCGCACTCTGCAGGACGAGTTGTCGCGGTCGTCTCCTCCACAGTGGTAGAGGTCGTCTCGGGTGGCGGAGTCGTGGTCGGGGATGTCTCTGCGCCACCGGTACAGGCGACGACGAGCAGGAGGAAAGGAGCGAGCCGACGCATTGCGACGAGGGTACCGCCGGCTTCCGCGCACCCCGACTCCACGACGCACAAGCCCACCGCACCCCATAGAGTCGGCGGCGCCCGACCGAAAGACCGCATGACCCCGAAAGAACGCGCAGCCGCCGTCATCGGCAATGCCCGCGCCGACCTCGAAGAACTCAGCCACTGGATGTATCACCATCCGGAGGTGGCCTATGAGGAGTTCGAGAGTTCCGCTCGGCTGGCAGCGTTCCTCGGCGACAGTGGATTCGACGTCGAGTACCCCGCCTACGGGCTGGGCACGGCCTTCGCGGCTCGCGTGGGTAGCAACGGGCCTCACGTCGTGATCTGCGCCGAATACGACGCCTTGCCGGGGGTCGGTCATGCCTGTGGGCACAACATCATTGCCGCGGCCGCCGCCGGAGCGGGAGCGGCGCTGGCACCCCTCGTCGACGACCTGGGCATTCGGCTCACCGTGCTCGGTACACCTGCCGAAGAGCACTACGGAGGCAAGGTCGATCTGATCGAAGCGGGCGCGTTCGACGGGGTCGCGGCAGCGATGATGATTCATCCCTCCACCGAGGACGTCGTCGATCCGAAGGTCATCTCGGTGGCGCACATCGACGTCCACTTCCACGGCAAGGAAGCCCACGCCTCCGCCCACCCGCAACTCGGGATCAACGCCCTCGACGCCTTCGTCCAGGCCTACGTCAACGTGTCGACACTCCGCCAGGCGATCTATCCGACCGACAAGATCCACGGCGTCATCCGGGAGGGCGGTCATGCCCCCAACATCATCCCTGCGTACACCCGGTCCTCCTGGTATGTCCGGGCCGCCACGAAGGAGAAGCTCGATGACCTGTTCCCCAAAGTGGCAGCATGCTTCCAAGCGGCGGCACTCGCCACCGGATGCCGAGTGGAGATCCAACACGTCGGCCACACGTACACCGAGATGGTGAGCGACCAGACGCTCGTCGAGTACTACGCGGCGAACACGGCGGAACTGGGCAGACCGATGATGCGCGGTCGGGACCTGCCGCCCGATCAGACCGGATCAACCGATATGGGCAACGTCTCGCTCCTGGTCCCGACGATCCATCCGATGCTTGACATCTCGGCCACGCCCCACGTGAACCATCAGCCCGAATTCGCCGCACACACGATCACGCCAGACGGGGACCGGGCAATCATCGACGGGGCGACGGCTATGGCGTGGACGGTCATCGATCTCGCCCAGAATGACGCCTGGAGCCGATTGGGCGTGCCGTTCAGCTGACGCGGGGAGCAGTCGCCGGGCCGACACCGACGCTCAGGTTGGAGAGAAGCGCGCCTCGAAACGTTCGGCCTTGTCGATGATCTCTGCGGGCATCGCCATGATCCGATCCTGTAGTTCCGAAGCCCGGGCGTTCAGACCGGACAGCCGGTCGAGTCCCCACTGAGAGATCAGCGGCATGACCACGTTGTCGTGGTGGATCCGCATGTTGTAGACGCCGGCCCTGGCGATGTCGATCGACCGGCGGAGGTAGCCGGGGATCCCCACACCGGGCATCTGGAAGTTGGCGAAGGTGTTGAGGATGCCTTCGAGTGCGACCTCGGGATGATCTTCGATCATCTTCGCCATCACGCCCTTGTAGAAGAGAAAGTGGTGGTTCTCGTCCGACGCGATCTGGCGCATGAGCTCGAAGGCGGTCTCGTCCTCGGTGATTCTCCCCGCGTTGCGGTGGGAGATTCGTGTCGCGAGTTCCTGGGCGGAGGTGTAAGCGAACAGTTCCGCCGGGTGATTCCAGCGCGGTTCCCAACCGACGGTCATCGTCGCCATGCGATCGTCTTCGAGTTCGTCGGGATCACAGTTTCGGGTCGTCAGGAGATAGCTGCGGATGGCGATCGCATGCTGGCCTTCCTCGGCAGTCCACAGGTTGTTCCACTCGCGCCAGATCGAGCCTTCCGGCAGATACTTCTCCAGGGTCACGTGGTAGTACGGAAGGTTGTCCTCGGTGAGCAGATTGAGGACGAGAGATGTACGTGCCTTCTCGTTGAGCGTTGCCTGAGATTCGTCCCATGGCTCCTTGACGAAGTTGCGCCCTTCTTCCCACGGAATCAGGTCGTGGAAGTACCACGGCTTACGCCGGGTGCGGTGCTCCTCTAGAAGTTGCTTGACGGTCGGTTCCACCGACTCCAGCAACTCAAAGTGCTCGCTGTAGGCCATGTACGCGTCTCCAGATCTCGATGACGTCGACTCGACGTTCCGACCCCAACAGTAGAGGCCATTACAAGGCTAGACAGCTCTGAATCGACGGCGAGTCGGTCTTTCAGCCATACGCTCGGACGAATCCGTCCCTGCTCCCGACGTAGATCCGGCCGTTCCAGGCGGCAGGAGACGACTCGATGCAGCCTTCGGCGGCGGGAATCGACCACTCGAGCATCGGCTCTCGAGGGTCGGTGAGGTCGTAGCTGCGGAGTTCGGCCGTCTCGCATGTCGCGACCAGCAGGCTGTCACCGATCACCGCCGGTGAGGACCAGGCGTGAAAGCCGACCGAATCCTCCCAGGTGATCTCCCCGGTCGCCGCATCAACCGCAAGCAGCCGTCCGGTGTGCGTCGGGACGTACACCATCCCATACGCAACGGCCGGCGTTGCCCAGATGCCTCCGTCCGAACCTGACACGCCGGGGATCGAAACACCCCATCGCACCGGGTCCTCGGGATCGGACGGATCCAAAGAGATGAGCTGGCCGAGTTCGGCGGAACGTTCGTTGAACCGTTCCAACTCGACTGCCACGTAGAGCATCCCATCCGGATCGGCGACCATCGTCGCATCGATGTCGTCGCCCGCCCAGAAGTCGAAGGTGACAGGATCCTCGGCGCCGGCCTCGACCAGATCCATGTCCACGCCCACGATGCGGCCGCCAGAATTGGCGAAGTAGACGGTTCGCCCGAAGACGACGACCGACGACTCGATCGACACGTTTGACCCGACGCGGGCCAGCAGTTCGTCGTTCCAACCCGGCATCGAGAACACGATCTCCGGGTCGACCACCACTCGGCCGTCGCTCGTCGAACGGTTCAGACGGATGGCGAAGAACCAACCGTTCTCGCCTCCCTCGTACAGGATGTCGTCGACGATGACCGGGTTGCCGTCCCAATCGTTGTTCCAGATCCCTTGCACCTCGTTGGCGTCGAGCGCCCACAACTCCTCGACCGGATCACGGTCGAGCGCGATGACCCGGAGCTTGTTGTCGCGGCTGCCCGTGTAAAGCAGCGGAAACCCGTCGGGGTCGATGGTCACCGACCCCTTGATGATGTCACCGGT
>JBBDQP010000056.1:0-5745 GCA_040905965.1 Acidimicrobiia bacterium | reverse complement strand
AGATGACGCCATGTGCTCGGAGACACCGCGCACCTATTTCGGCGACACACCACTAAAACGCCGATTTCGGTCGTTTCGCGTCTTTTTACCGGGATCCTCGTCGCGAAGCGGCCGTCTACCCTCCTATATTCTCCACCCGTCCGGCGAGGAGGAGGATCTCGGATGACGACGACGCTCGGTTCATCAGGCGCGGCCGCGGCCGTAACGGGATTCCCGACGGTGGCGACCCTCGTACGAGATCGCGCTCTGGCGATGCCGAACGCCGTCGCCATGCGTGAAAAGGACTACGGGATATGGCAGGAGATCACCTGGGACACTTTCTGGGAGCAGGTCGAACTCGCAGCCCACGGGCTCATCGCTCTCGGTCTCGAAGTCGGCGACCGGGTCTCCATCCACTCCGAAGACCGACCTGAATGGGTGATCCTCGACATCGCCACCGTCGCGGCACGGGGAGTCACGGTGGGTCTTTACCCGACCAACCCGGCTGCCGAGGTTCAGTATCTGCTTTCGGATTCGGGCTCGAAGATCCACCTCGCCGAGGACCAGGAACAGGCCGACAAGGTTCTCGACGTGCTCGACACCCTTCCCAATCTCAAGAAGATCATCCATGTCGAGCCGCGCGGTTTCCGCCAGTTGCGGGATGACGACCGGTTCATCTTCTGGGACGACTTCCTTGAACTCGGCCGTGAACACGCCAGGTCGAATCCGAACGCGGTCGCCGAGCGGATGGCCGCGGCCGACCCCGACGACATCATGACCCTGGTCTACACCTCGGGTACCACCGGCCCTCCCAAAGGGGCGATGCTTTCGAACTCAAACTTCGCTTATTGCCGCGAGGCCCTGATCAACGCCCCGGATCGGATGCCCGGGAACATCCACCCGACGCACGAGGATCAGATCCTCACGTACTTGCCTCTGTGCCACGTCGCCGAGCGGATCTTCTCGACTTGGACGAGCGTCGGGTTCGGCACGGTGCTCAACTTCGCCGAGTCGATCGAGACGGTGCAAGAGAACCTGCGCGAGATTCAGCCGACCCTGTTCTTCGCCGTGCCCCGCATCTGGGAGAAGATTCACGCCGGGGTCCTCATCAAGGGCCGGGACGGCACGCTCTTCAAACGGATGTGGTTCGGGCTCGGGATCAAAATGGCCCAGTTCGTGGGCCGCGAGCGAATCAAGAACGGGGGCACCCACACACTGGCGTCCCGTGTCGTCTATGCCATCGGCTACCCGCTGGTGTTCCGTGCGTTGCGTGAGCGCATCGGCCTGCGTCGGGCGCGGTGGGCGGGTACCGGGGCGGCGGCCATCGCCCCAGAGGTCATCGAGTTCTTCCACGGCCTCGGCGTCGATGTCTACGAGCTCTACGGGATGACCGAGAACTCGGCAGTCGCCACCTACAACCCGGTCGGCAACATGAAGCTCGGCACGGTCGGCGTTCCGTATCCGGGGATCGGCCTGCGGATCGACGAAGAGACCGGCGAGATCCAGACCAAGCACGACGCCGTGTTCAAGGGTTATTGGAACAAGCCTGAGAAGACCGCCGAGACGTTCACCGACGACGGATGGCTGAAGACCGGCGACGTCGGCGAGTGGGTCGATGGGACGCACGTGAAGATCGTCGACCGGATGAAAGACATCATCATCACCTCCGGCGGCAAGAACATCTCCCCGTCAGAGATCGAGAACAGTCTGAAGACGTCGCCCTACGTCAAGGAGGCGATGGTCATCGGCGAAGGCCGGAAATTTATAGCCGCGTTGATCGGGATCGAGCTCGACACTGTCGGCGACTGGGCGACCCGCCGCAACATCCCGTACACGACGTATCGGGATCTCAGCGAGAAGCCCGAAGTGTTGGAGTTGATCCAGGGGATCGTGGACAAGACGAACAAGAAGTTCGCCCGTGTCGAGAACATCCGCAAGTTCAAGATGATCCCCAAAGAGTTGGACCACGAGGACGGCGAGCTGACCGCAACCCAGAAGCTGAAGCGCGCGTCGATGGCCGGCATGTTCAGTGACCTCATCGAAGAGATGTACTCGTCTTGAACGACCTCATTCTGATCCTTGCCCAGTCGGGGACGCGGGAAGCGCACTTCCCGGCTGCACTCTCCGAGGGCCTGTCACTCGGGGCGATCTACGCGCTCCTGGCGATGGGATTCGTGATCATCTTCAAGGCCACCCAGGTCCTGAACTTCGCCCACGGAGCACTCTCCGCCCTCGGTGCGTTCCTTGTCGCATCGTTTGCGACCCTGATCAACTTTCCCGGGCGGTTCCTGCCAGACACGGTCCCGTCCTGGCTCGGCTGGACGCTCTCCGCTCTCTGCGCGCTGATCGCAGCAGCATTGGTCGGGATGCTGCTGGAACGGATCTTCATCCGGCCGATGGTCGGTGAGGAGCTCTTCGCAGTCGCCATCGTCACGCTCGGAATCGACATCGCACTCCGCAACGTGACGAACGACTTCATCGGCACCGACCCGCGTCCCATCGGGGACCCGTGGGGCACGAACATGCTCGACCTCGGCTGGATCACTTTCGCCTACACCGAGGTCGCACAGATCCTCGTCTCGATCGTTCTTGTCTCAATGGTCGCTCTGTTCTTCCGGAGCCGCACGGGCATTGCCATGCGAGCGACCGCCTTCGATCAGGAGGCGGCGCGCGCCCAGGGAATCAACGTCGGCCGGATCTTCTCGATCTCGTGGGCGATCGGCGCAGTGCTGGCGGCGGTCGCCGGGATCTTCGTCTCGGTGTTTCCGAGGAGGTCCGCAGGAGTCGACACGTTCACCGCGTTCTTCGCTTTCAAGGCCCTTCCCGCCATCATCCTCGGCGGCCTCGACTCGGTCATCGGGGCAGTCATCGGAGGATTCGCCATCGGCCTGGCGGAGGCCTTCGTCGGCGAGTACGTGCGCTTCTCGTTCCTCGGCTCCGGCTTCGCCGGGATCGTGCCTTACCTGATAATGCTGCTTGTCCTGATCATCAGACCGTACGGCCTGTTCGGGACAGAGGAGATCCGCCGAGTATGAGAGGCAGACCACTCCTTTACACGTCGTATCAGGCAGACCAGTCGATGCTCAACACGACGACCAAGAAGGTTGTGTTGGGTCTGTTCTTGGGGTTCCTGGTGGCCCTTCCGTTCACGGGTGGCACCGAGTCCAGCGGTTCGAGGCTCTTCGACTTCTCGATTCCGTTCGTCGGTTTCCTCAGTTCCAACGACTACCTGCAACTCATGGCCACGGTGTGCATCTTCGCCATCGGTGCCCTCGGATTGAACCTGCTCACCGGCGTCGCCGGTCAGGTGTCGCTCGGCCATTCGTTCTTCATGGGCGTCGGTGCGTACACGGCTGTCTGGCTGGGTGCGCCCGAAGGGCCACTGCTGGGACTGGGACTGCCGATCTGGATCTGGTTGCCCATGGCAGGCATCGTGCCCGCGGCGATCGGCCTGATCGTCGGACCGACTGCGGTCCGGGTGCGCGGCCTCTATCTGGCGATCGTGACCCTTGGACTGGTGTTCATCGGCGAATACGTCTTCCGCAACTGGAGAGGCTTGACCGGCGGATCACAGGCCGGTCGCTCCTTCCAGGAACTCGACGTGAGACTCTGGAAGGAAGAGGTTCCGTTGCTCGAGATCTCCCAGGACGGCGACTGGGTCTCGACCAACGGGAAGGGCTTCTTGATGATGCTCGGGTTCCTGGTCATCTTCACGCTCATCGCCAAGAACCTGCAGCGATCGCGGGCGGGCAGGGCGTTCCAGGCGATTCGCGACCGTGACGTCGCCGCCGAGGTGATGGGTGTCAACGAGTTCAAGTACAAGCTGCTGGCGTTCGGCATCAGTTCGTTCTTCGCGGGAGTCGCCGGAGCGCTCCTGACCGCCTTCCTGGGTCGGACCATCCCGGAGCGCTGGGATCTGATCCTGGCAGTGCAGTTCATCGCCATCATCCTCATCGGTGGTGCAGGGACGGTATCGGGTACCCTGATGGGGGCGGCCTTCGTGATCATGCTCCCGCGCGTGGTGCAGAACTTCACCGAGTGGCTGAAGGCTGCGATAGACGAAGGAGGATTCATCGCTCTCATCGCTGATCCGATCGTCGCGACCGACGCCGCCGACGGCGGCATCATCAATACACTCCCTGGAGTGGGACCAGGGTTGAGTGTCCTTCAGGCGAATCAGGTTCTCTATGGCTTGCTCATCATCGGCTTTCTGATCTTCGAACCGCTCGGTCTCTACGGGATCTGGCTGCGGATCAGGAACTATTGGAAGGGCTGGCCGTTCACATATTGAGATTTCGGTCCGGACTCGGTCCGGACCGAAGATGGCCGGGTACCGCCCGGCCCCCAGAGGAGGAAAGGGAAACCAAATGAGAGTAAAGAGCAGGTGGCTTGCGCTGCTTCTCGTGCTCGGACTCGTGTTGGCCGCATGTGGCGGCGACTCGGGAACCGAGGATGAGGGGGCCGACACCACCACAACCACAGCCGCTCCTGCGGACGACGAAGAGACCACCACCACCGCCGCGCCCACGGATGACGAGGAGCCGATGGAGATCGCCACCGACTTCGGCGTCGATCTCGAGGCCGGAGTGATCCGGGTGGGCATGCTGTCCGACCTGACCGGTCCGTTCGGTCCGCTCGTCTCGGCGATCCTGGCGGGCACCCAGGCGTACTGGGATGACGTCAATGCCAACGGCGGCATCGAGGGACTCCAAGTCGAACTGGTCGTGCGCGACACCGCGTACGTGGTGGACAACCACATCCAGTTCTACAACGAGATCAAGGATGATGTCGTGGCGCTCGGTCACTCGACCGGTTCGCCGCACACCGTTGCCCTCAACGCCGACCTGGTCGCTGACGGGATGCTTGCCATTCCGTTGACCTGGTACTCGGGCTGGTCGGATTCGGCGATCAACTCGAACCTGTTGTCGCACGGCACGCCGTACTGCCTCGAGGCGATGAACACGATCGGGTATCTCACCGAAGAACACCTCGACGGCGCGACGACGATTGCGATCGCATCGCTGCCCGGTGACTACGGACAGGACTCTGCAGCGGGCGCCAAGCTCGCTGCCGCGGCCGCAGGTCTCGAAATCGTCTACGACGGTGAAGCAGCGATCATCCCCTCGGATGAGAGCTCGATCACCTCGGTCGCCAACGGCATCGCCGACTCTGGCGCGGACATCGCCTGGGTGGCCACCACTCCCCCAACGTTCAGCGCGATCTTCGGTCAGGCGCTCGCTGCCGGATACGCCGGCACGTGGTCAGGACCGTCCCCGTCGTGGAGTCCGGCGTACGTCAAAGCCGACTCCCCGATCAAGGACGCCATCACCGCGAGTTTCATCGGTGGGACCTACACCGCCGGCTGGACGACCGAGGGTGCTGAGTCCTTCCACCCGTTGCTCGAAGGCGCTGGGCTCCCGGTCAGCGACTACTACTTCGAAGGCATCGTGGAGGCGAAGATCCTCGAGGCGGCACTGCGTCAGGCCTACGCCAATGGTGACATGACCCGTCAGGGAGTCCTCGACGCCGCCAAGTCGCTCGAATCCGTGAGCTTCGACGGCATCGCTCCCGACGAGTCCTACACCGGTGCAGACAACGATCGTCTGCAGCGCAAGGGTTACATCTTCGCACCGGACCCCGAGGGTCTGGCCACGGAAACCAGCGGAGGTCGCCTCGACCTCGCGAACGAGTACACCTCGAGCATCGCTGCTGCGTACGAGTTCACAGGAGCTTGTTACTCGCTGGCAGGTTGATCGAACGGTGAGA
>JBBDQP010000055.1:0-32768 GCA_040905965.1 Acidimicrobiia bacterium | reverse complement strand
ACCAGCGTCACGCTCCAATTTGCATTCGTACGAAGCTGCAACACGGTCTTCGCAGACCTGGCGATCCGAGTGGGTGCCCGCCCGATCGAGGCCATCGCCGGCCCGCTCGGATTCGAGCGTCAAATCGAGTTTCCGTGGGAGCTGGCCGTCTCCCGGTTCCCGGCGGCGGAGCTCGACGACGACCCTGCTGCCCTCGGTCAGAGCGGTCTCGGCGAGCGGGATGTCAGGGCAACGCCGCTCGTCATGGCGATGGTGGCGGCCGCTGTCGCCAACGAGGGCGAGGTGATGCTTCCCCGGATCGTCGCCCAACTCTTCGACGCCGACGGTTCGACGACCCGCTCCTTCGATTCGCAGGTGACCGGGCGGGCAATGTCTGTCGCCACGGCATCGGTGATCGCCCAGATGATGGAGCGGACTGTCACCGACGGAACCGGAACTCGGGCGGCGGTACCCGGCGTCCGGGTGGCAGGAAAGACCGGAACGGCGCAGGGCTCGTCAGGTCCACAGGCGTGGTTCATCGGGTTTGCCCCCGTCGACAACCCGGTCATCGCTCTTGCGGTTCTCGTCGAAGACGGGGGATCCGCCGGTGAATCGGGGACCGGGGGGTCGGTCGCCGCACCAATCGCCGCCGACGTCTTCGCGGCGTGGTTGGGGGCCGGATGAGCCTGGCAAGCGATGAGAACCGCCCAAACCCACAGGACCCGTAGACTTCCCCACGGTTTTCCATGGAACTACCTCACGACCTCACCGACCGATACCAACTCGTCGCGCACCTCGCCAGGGGCGGGATGGCCGACGTGTATCAGGGACACGACCGCCTCCTCAACCGCAAGGTGGCGGTCAAAGTGCTGCACTCCCAGTTCTCCAACGACGAAGCCTTCGTCAAGCGGTTCCGCAAGGAAGCCCAGGCAGCTGCCAATCTGACCCACCCCAACATCGTCGGCATCTACGACTGGGGCCAGCTCGGCAACGTGTACTTCATCGTCATGGAGTTGGTGGAAGGTCGCTCCCTGCGCGAGGTGCTCCGGTCCGAGGGGACGCTTCTTCCCCGACGGGCAGTGGAGATCGCCGCCGACGTGGCAGCCGCACTCTCGGTTGCACATCGGGCGGGACTGGTTCACCGCGACATCAAGCCGGGCAACATCCTCCTTTCGCCGGACGGCACGGTGAAGGTCACCGACTTCGGCATCGCCCGAGCCTGGGACGACAGCCAGGAACTCACCAAGACGGGCGCTGTGATGGGAACGGCGACATACTTCTCACCTGAGCAGGCGCAGGGGTCGACCGCAGACGAACGCAGCGACGTCTACTCGGTCGGAGTTGTCCTGTACGAGATGCTCGCCGGCGCTCCCCCGTTCCGAGGCGACAATCCGATGGCCGTCGCCTATCAGCATGTGTCGCAGACTGCGGCTGCACCGTCGACACTCAATCCCGACGTCCCGGAGTCCCTGGACGGAATCGTCATGACGGCGATGGCCAAAGACCCCGAAAGCCGGTATCAGACGGCCGAGGAGATGCGACAGGATCTGTGGGCGGCGCTGCAGGGGAGAACGCCATCGGCATCAACGCCGGTTCCGGTGGCAGTTGCAGCCATGGCCGGAGCGAGCGACGACGAAGCCGCCACCCGCATGATGACCCGGGCCGTACCTCCGGCCACCGCACCACCCGATCAGGGTTACCGCGTGCTCGAAGAGCCACCCTCGTCCAACCTGGCATTCGTCGTCGGAACCTTCGCCCTGCTCATCACCCTCGGTGTCCTGCTGTTTCTCGTCTTCGACCTGCTCAGCGGCGCCGACACCACCGTCGACGAGACCGTCGAGGTGCCCAGAGTCGTCGGGCTGTCCGCCGCAGACGCCATCCGACAGTTGGGTCAGGTCGATTTGATCGGAATTCCTGAAGAAGTCAACGACGACAGCGTCGAACCGGGAATTGTGGTCCGCAGTGATCCCGAAGAAGGCGAGAGGGTCGAACCCAATTCCGAGGTGACGATCTTCGTGTCGGCGGGCGCGGCGCCGATCGACGTGCCGTTCCTGGAAGGACTCGAGCGCGCGGCCGCCGAGCAGGAGATTATCGACCGCGGGTTCGTGGTGGGCAGGATCACGGAGGAACCCAGCGACACCGTGCCCGAGGGGATTGTCATCCGCCAGAACCCCACCGCCAATACGTCCCATCCGCCTGCCACCCCCATCGATCTCGTGGTGTCATCCGGTCCCGACTCGGTGATGCTGGGCGATCTTTCCGGTCTGACCCAAAGGGATGCGGCAGCTCAACTCGACACGCTCGGTCTGAGGTACGTCTTCGAAACCGAGTTCAGCGAGGAGGTCGAGCGTGGCCGCGTGATCCGGACCGATCCAGGACCCGGGCCGCTGCCGCCCGACTTCGAGGTTCTCGTCACCATCTCCGATGGCCCCGAGCCAATCCCCGTGCCCAACCTGGTGGGGATGGACGAAGCGACTGCCCGCGCCGAACTCGAGGCCCTGGGACTCGTCCTCGAAGTCAACAATGCGACGATCGAAGTGGAAGACCCCGATCAGGTCGGGCGCGTGCAGGCTCAGAACCCCACCCCACCATCGACTCTCTTCCGCGGCGACATCGTGCGAGTCACTCTGGGTTCCGCTCCTGCGACCACTACCACGACGACGACCACCACTACCACCACCCCGCCTGAGACCACGACCACGACCACTGAACCCTGAGATTCGAGCGCGGAACCGCGCACTGCTGGCGTGGTACGACCGGACCGGTCGCGACCTGCCATGGCGGAGGACGAAGGACCGCTGGGCGATCCTCGTGTCCGAGGTCATGTTGCAACAAACCCAGGTGGTGCGGGTCGACTCCGTGTATCGAGACTTCATGGCGACCTTTCCCGACCCGTCGGACCTGGCGGTCGCAAGCTCCTCCGAAGTCGTGCAGGCGTGGGGTGATCTCGGCTATCTCCGCCGGGCGAAAGCCCTCCAGGCGGCAGCACGTCACATCACCGCCGACGGATGGCCGGAGGATCTCACCGCCCTGCCCGGCGTCGGTCCGTACACGGCGGCAGCCGTTCGCATCTTCGCCGACGAGTCGCGACTGGCGGCGGTCGACGTCAACCTTCGGCGGATCCTGTCTCGGTGGGCAGGCACAAAGCTGACAGAACGTGCCGCAACAGAGTTCGGGACCCAGATCGTCGACCCGGCTCGCCCCGGGGACTGGAACCAGGCGATGATGGATCTGGGGGCCAGCCTGTGTCGACCCGGATCGCCTCGGTGTTCGGAATGCCCCGTGACCACGTGGTGCCACGATCCGACCGTCGAAATTGGGCGCCGTCGCCAGAGCCCCTTCGCCGGGTCGACCCGCCAGGCACGGGCGGCGATCCTCAAGCATCTGGCTCGGAACCCGGCGGATCTGAACGAGTTGATCGAACGCACAGGGCTGGAGGCGAGCACTGTGTCTCTCGCTCTCGAGGCGCTCCTCGGCGAAGAAGCCGTCGTCGCAGTCGACGGACGCCTCGAACTCGGCTGAGTCAGAACCCAGGGTCGAGAAAGTTGGCGAGGAGTGCCTTGCCTTCAGTCGTCATGATCGACTCCGGATGGAACTGCACGCCGGCGATGGGGAGTTCACGGTGGCGGAGCCCCTGAACCACGCCATCCTCGTCGCTCCAGGCGCAGGGTTCGAGGACGTCAGGCAGGTCGATCGTGGCGAGCGAGTGATACCGGGTGGCGATGAAGGGGTTGGTGAGCCCTGCAAACAGCCCCCTTCCGTCATGTGTGATCGTGGAGGTCTTGCCGTGCTTGGGTTCCGGCGCGAGGTCCACCGTTCCTCCGAACACTCGACCGATCGCCTGATGTCCGAGACAGACGCCGAGAGTCGGGATCCTCTCACCGAATCGCCTGATGTACTCCTCGGAGTAGCCGGCGTCCTCGGGCCTGCCTGGCCCGGGCGAGATGAGAAGCCGGTCGAAGGCGAGATCCTCGGCGGCGGCGGGAGTGAGTTCGTCGTTGCGGACGACGTGCGGATCGGCACCCAACTCGCCGAGATACTGGACGAGGTTGAACGTGAAAGAGTCGTAGTTGTCGATGACGAGGACCTTCATCGTTTCTCCGAGGCGGCTCGTGAGCATACCGGCGTGTCTCTCCACTAGATTGGCGCCAAGCCAAACCGGAACTGAATGTGCCCGAATCCAAACGACGCAAGCCAAAGCAGACATCGGCCACCCGCCCCGCCAACCCGGCCTCCTCCGCCCATCAGGGCGACCCGTCGCCCACCTGGTACGTGGCGACGATGGCTGGGCTGATGATCGCCGGTGTCCTGGTGGTCATGGCCCGCTTCATTTTCAGTCTCGATCAACTGTTCTTGGTGGCAGGTCTGGCGCTGATCGCCGCCGGCTTCCTCATGACCACCAACTACCGCTGAACTACACGAGTGTGATTCTCCCCAGTTGTGGGGAAGTCCGTGGAAAAGCGCAGCGTTCGTAGACTCTCCGTATGAATCTGGAGGGTGTCGGACTGCTCAACATCGTCATCGCCATCGTGTTGGCGGTGGCCATCTGGCGGGTGACAATGTGGATGGTGCGGCTGTTGTCGTACATGCCGCCCGACATCGACCCGGAGGATGTCGTCGAAGTGGACCAGGCCTACAAGTGCACCGTGTGCGGCGCCGAACTGGTGATGACCGCCGTCAACATCCTCGAAGACGCCGCCCCCCGCCACTGCCGCGAGGACATGGTTCCCGTCTGGCGCCCCTGACCGCTCTCGAACTCAGTCAGAAATCCGTCGTATACGACGGATGCAACCCTGGGTTCGTTCCGTCGTATGCGACGGATTCTTGTACGCGGTTGGATCAGAGGAGTTCGATGAGGGTGCCGTTGGCCATGCCGCCGCCTTCGCACATGGTCTGAAGGCCCTTACGTGCACCCCGCCGGACCATCTCGTGGACGAGGGTCGTCATCAGCCTGGCACCGGACGCACCGAGCGGGTGACCGAGCGCAACCGCGCCGCCGTTGACGTTCGCGCGATCCCACAACGCCATCGGATCAGATCCGCCGTGCTCGATACGCCAGGCTGCGGTCACCGCCGCGAACGCCTCGTTCACCTCGAACAGGTCGATGTCGTCGATGTCGAGCCCGGAGCGGTCGAGGATCTTGGAGGTGGCGGGAATCGGACCGGTGAGCATGATCACCGGGTCAACTCCGGCCAACGAGAAGTGGGTGAACCGGGCGAGGGGGTTCAGACCGAGTTCTTCTGCCTTGTCTTCGGACATGATGAGCAGTGCTGCCGCACCGTCGGAGATTTGAGACGAGTTGCCTGCGGTGATCACACCATCCGGCTTGAAGGCGGGTTGGAGCCCGCCGAGCTTCTCCATCGACGTGTCAAAGCGAATGCCCTCGTCACGGGTCATCGTCGAACCGTCGGGAAGGGTGACCGGAACGATCTGTGTGTCGAAACGGCCCTCTTCGGTGGCCTGCGCCGCCCGATGGTGCGACTCGAGAGCCAGCGTGTCGAGTTCCTCCCGGCTCAACCCCCACTTCTCGGCGATCATCTCCGCCGAGATTCCCTGAGGAACGAGTCCGTTGGCGTAACGCTCGAGCACCATGGGTCCGAACGGCATTCCGGGACCCTGCTGGGCGGTGATTCCCATCGGAACCCGTGTCATCGACTCGACCCCGGCAGCGATCACCACGTCGTAGGCCCCGGCCATCACACCCTGGGCGGCGAAGTGGGCGGACTGCTGGGACGACCCGCACTGACGGTCGATCGTGGTGCCGACGACATCCTCGGGAAATCCTGCTGCCAATGCTGCGTTTCGGCCGACGTTGAGCCCCTGCTCCCCCGTCTGCATGACGGTTCCCATGATCACGTCTTCGACGAGTCCGGGATCGAGATCGTTGCGATCGGCCAGCGCCTTCAGCGGGATGGAGGCCAGATCGACCGGATGGATGTCCTTGAGGGCTCCGTTGCGACGTCCGACGGGTGTGCGGACTGCATCGACGATGACTGCGCTGCGCATGTGTGACTCCTCCGGTGAACTGAACCAAGGAAACAGACCAATCGGTCGGTTTCTTCCCGGAAGACTACCGGTTCAGGAGAACCGCTGAGCGAGCCCGTCGAACTGGGCGCGCAAGATCCGCTTGGCGAGCAGCGGGTACAGGACGCGGGCGATGCCCGGAGGACGGTGGAAAGAAGCTCGAGTCACCTGGGTGATCCTCGTGCCAGACGGGTGGGGATGGACCGTGAGCGAGACGTCCCGTTGCTGGAACCGATCGGTGACGCGCCAGACGATCGAATCCGCGGTGCGTTCGACGATCGTGACCTCACCGTCGAACTCCGAGCGCTTGGACCCCGGCGTCTCCAGGTACTGGTGATACCGAAAGACCGAACCTTCGGAGGTGCCGTCCCCCGACACGAGTTCGGCCGTCTCGACATTCGGGCACCATTCGGGATCATTCCGCGTATCGGCGACGTAGTCGAGCACCGCTCCGGGAGGAGCAGCAATCACCGCCTTCAGGGTGACGGGTCGAACTGGATGGCCCATCGGTGCCTCCGTCTGACGAAGAGTGGAGCTGAGGGGATTTGAACCCCTGACCCCCTGGTTGCAAACCAGGTGCTCTGCCAACTGAGCTACAGCCCCGAACGGCCGCTCATGATATCGGCTTCCCTTCCCGACGATCCAGGCGGAGATTCCGTCTGGCGGACATCCCCAGGGCGTCGCTATCGTCGTCCATTCCCGCAACGGGCCTGTAGCTCAGCTCGGTTAGAGCGCTGCCCTGATAAGGCAGAGGTCCCTGGTTCAAATCCAGGCAGGCCCACCCTGACATTGCAGGAAAACGACCCGCCGCCGCCGTCGGCTGGACCGCCTCAGTTGTGCTGGGGGAATCCCAGATCGACGCCGCGGTGGATCGGGTCGGGCCAGCGGCTGATGATCGTCTTCGGGCGCGTGTAGAACTGGACGCCTTCGGGCCCGTAGATCGCCGACTGCCCGAAGATCGAGTCCTTCCATCCGCCAAAGCTGAAGAAGGCCAGCGGCACGGGGATGGGCACGTTGATCCCGACCATCCCCACCTGGATCTCGTTCTGGAACTTGCGCGCAGCACCGCCGTCGTTGGTGAACACCGCAGTCCCGTTGCCGTACTGGTTCCGGTTGATGAGGTCGATCGCTTCCGAGTAGCTGTCGAGACGCACCACCGACAGCACAGGACCGAAGATCTCGTCGGTGTAGATCGACATGTTCGGCTTCACCTGGTCGAACAGCGTCGGACCGAAGAAGAAGCCCTCCTCATGATCGGCCACGACCATGTCACGCCCATCCTCGAGCAGCGCTGCGCCTTCGCTCTCCCCGGCGTCGACGTATCCCTTCACCCGGTCCCGGTGGGCGGCGGTGACGAGTGGACCCATCTCCGCACCTTCCATGTCACCGGGACCGACGACCAGTTCGGACATCCGCTGACGGATCAGCGGAATGAGCTTGTCCGCCGCGTCACCGACCGAAACGATGACCGAGATGGCCATGCAGCGTTCCCCGGCCGACCCGTAGCCGGCGGAAACAGCGGCATCTGCCGCCAAGTCCATGTCGGCGTCGGGGAGGACGACCATGTGGTTCTTGGCGCCGCCCAGCGCCTGCACCCGTTTGCCGGCCTTGGTCCCCCGCTCCCAGATCGCACGAGCCACGGGAGTGGACCCCACGAAACTGACCGCAGCGACACCAGGGTGATCCAGCAATGCGTCGACAGCCGTCTTGTCCCCGTGGACGACGTTGAACACCCCGTCGGGAAGCCCGGCCTCGGCGAAGAGTTCCGCCGCCAACTGGTTCACTCCCGGATCCTTCTCCGACGGCTTCAACACAAAGGTGTTCCCGCAGGCGATGGCGACCGGGTACATCCACATCGGGACCATCACCGGGAAGTTGAAAGGCGTGATACCCGCCACCACCCCGAGCGGCTGACGCAGGTTGTAGGTGTCGACCCCGTTGGAGACCTGCTCGGAGTACTCGCCTTTGAGTAAATGGGCGATGTTGGTCACGAACTCGATGACTTCGAGGCCGCGCTGCACCTCACCGAGGGCGTCGTCGAGGGTCTTGCCGTGCTCGGCGCTCACGGCCTTCGCCAGGTCAAGGCGGTGGGCGGCGACCAGTTCCCGAAACGCGAACATGATGTTCTGGCGACGGGTGAGGGGCGCGTCCTTCCACGTCTCGAAGGCAGCGGCGGCTGCCCGCACCGCGGTGTCCACCATCGCCTCGTCGGCAAACGCGACCTCGCTTCGCTGGCGACCGGTCGCCGGGTCGAAGACGGGTCCCGTGCGGACGCCGTCGACGTGGACGTTCTTGCCGTCGATCCAGTGGGTGAGCAGTTCCATGTCAATCCTCCCGAAGTCTGACCCGAAAACTACCCGATCCATTGCGGCTCGGCGTCAGAGCACATGTGATCTAGGGTCGGAGCATGGAACACCGACCAGCTGACTCGATTCCGTGGGAGCCCGCCCCGGCCGAACACTTCACCGGGTCGGTGCAGTTCGGCCCGATCAGCACCGACGGTCCGGTCAGCATGCTTGGTGTCCGGTTCGACCCCGGGGCGAGAACAGACTGGCACACCCACCCGGAGGGCCAACTGCTCTACGTCGTGTCAGGCGCCGGGCTGGTCGGTGACGACGACGGGAGCGTCGTCGAGTTCGGTGAGGGGGACACCGTGTACGCGCCTCCGGGCCAGGTCCATTGGCACGGAGCCACCCCCGACAGTCCGATGACCCACCTCTCGATCACCACCGGCGGGGCTACCGAGTGGCTTCCCCGCAAGGTCACCGACGACGAGTACGGCGGCTGAGGCCTCGCGGCCGGCGAACCTCGGCAAAAATCCGTCGTATACGACGGAACAAACCCTGGGTACGCGTCAGGCCATCGTCGGAATGATGTCCCGGCCGTAGGCGTCGAGTGTCCCGTCCATGTCGTCGTGCATGAGGTAGATGGCGAACTGGTTCACCCCGAGTGACCTGAGCTCCTCGAGCTTCTCGATATGAGCGGAGGCCGGTCCGAGAAGACAGAACCGATCGACGATCTCATCTGGTACGAAATCGGTCGAGGTGTTGGAGGCCTTGCCGTGGTGGTCGTAGTCGTAGCCCTCGCGGGCGGCGATGTAGTCCGCCAGGACTCGCGGCACCATGGACTCGTCATCCGCGCCGTACCGCTTGACCATGTCATGGACGTGGTTGCCCACCATCCCGCCGAACCAACGCAGTTGGTCCCGCTGATGGGCGATGTCGTCACCGACGTAGGCAGGGGCAGCGACACAGATGGAGAGAGACTCGGGGTCGCGACCCGCATCCTCTGCCGCCTGCCGAACAGCCTTGATGGTCCACGCCGCCACCTGGGTGTCGGCCAACTGGAGGATGAAACCGTCGTAATGGGTCCCGGTCGATGCCAGCGCCTTCGGCCCGTAGCCGGCCATCCAAATGGGAAGATCCCAGTTACGTCCCTCCGCCCACGGGATCGAGAACCGCTTGCCGTTGTAGTCCACCGTCCGTCCGCCCACGAGGTCCTTGATGACCTTGGAGGCTTCGGCGGTGGTGGACAGCGTGGCCGGCGACCCTCCGATATATCGGACGGCCGAATCTCCCCGACCCATCCCGCAGGCCATCCGCCCGTCGGAGATCTCCATGAGGGTGGCGAACTGCGAAGCGATCACCGTCCAGTCACGTGTGCCCGGGTTGGTGACCATCGGGCCCACGATCATGCGCTCCGTGGCGTTCAGCATCAGTGAGTAGATGACGAACGGCTCCTGCCACAGCACATGTGAGTCGAACGTCCAGCCGTGGGTGAATCCGAGCTTCTCCGCCCGAGCGGCGTATTCGACCACCCGCGACGCAGGAGGGTCTGTTTGGAGGACGATCCCGAAGTCCATGTCAGATCAAGTACTGGTTGAGGCCGCGAGAGACGAAATCGCCGTCTCCGGGTGAACCGTGATAGGTGTCATCTGAGATCAGCACCCTCCCACGCGACATCACCAACTCGATCTTTCCGGCCACGTCCTTGCCTTCGTACGCCGAGTAGTCGACTCGCATGTGGTTGACGTCCACCGACATCTTGGTCTCGGCGTCCGGATCCCACACGATGATGTCTGCGTCCGAACCGACAGCGATCGTCCCCTTCTTCGGATACATCCCGAACATCTTGGCGGGGGTGGCAGCGCACACTTCGACGAACCGTTCCAGGCTCATGCGATTCTCCGACACGGCCGCGTCGTAGATGAGTCTCAGCCGTTCTTCCACGCCTGGCATCCCGTTCGGGATCTTGGTGAAGTCGCCTTCGCCGAGCCGCTTCTGGGTGCCGAGCGTCGGGTGGTCATTCATGCAGAACGGACAGTGATCGGTCGAGATCACCTGCAGATCGTTGGTCGCCAGGTACTTCCACAACGACTCCTGGTGTTCCTCCTCCCAGTTGCGAACCGGGGTGGAGCACACGTACTTGGCGCCGTCGAATCCCGGTTCGGCCAGGTTGTTCCATCCGAGGAACAGGTACTGGGGACAGGTTTCACCGAAGACGTTCGAACCCCGATCGCGCGCAGCCGCCACCTCCGCCACAGCCTCCTTGGCGGACATGTGGACGACGTAGAGCGGGCACCCGGCGAGTTCGGCATAGGAGATGGCCCGATGAGTGGCCTCCGCCTCCGTGATGGGAGGGCGGGTGATCGAGTGATAGATCGGATCGGTCTCGCCGCGCTGGATGGCCTGTTCGCGCAGCACGTCGATGACGATGCCGTTTTCGGCATGCATCATGATCGTCCCGCCGTTCTCCGAGGCCTTCTGCATCGCCCGGAAGATCTGTCCGTCGTCGGAGTACAGGACGCCGGGGTAGGCCATGAACAGCTTGAAGCTGGTGACCCCCTCCCCCATCAGGATGTCCATCTCCTTGAGGCTCTGTTCGTTCACGTCCGAGACGATCATGTGGAATCCGTAGTCGATGGCACACCGCCCGTCGGACTTGGCCCGCCACGCCTCGTAGCCGTCCATGATCGGTTCGCCGATGGTCTGGACTGCGAAGTCGACGATCGTCGTGGTCCCTCCCCAGGCGGCGGCTCGGGTTCCCGTCTCGAAGTCGTCGGAAGCGAACGTGCCCCCGAAGGGCAGCTCCATGTGCGTGTGGACATCCACGCCACCCGGGAAGAGATACTTGCCGGTGGCATCGATGACGCGATCCGCCGTCCATTGATGCGATCCCGGCGCGGCGATCCCGACCACGATCTCCCCGTCGATGAGGACGTCGGCCGACATTCGTCCGGCATGTGTGACGACGGTTCCGTTGGTGATGAGTGTGCTCATGTGTCCTCCTGTGCTCGACTGATCGCTTTCTCGAGCATCGCGTAGCCTTCGTCTGCCTCTCCCTCGGTGAGGGTCAGCGGCGGGGCAATCCTCAATACGTTTCCGTAGACGCCACCCTTGCCGATGAGGAGGCCCTCCTTCTTCGCCTCCTCCATGACGGCGGCAGCAGCAGGCGAGTTGGGTGTCTTGGTGCCCGGCTGAACGAGTTCGACCCCCAACATCAGGCCCTTGCCTCTGACTTCGCCGACGAGTTCGGAACGTTCGGCAAGGCCGTCGATGCGGTTTCTGAGGTGGCGGCCGACTTTGGAGGCGTTCGTCTGGAGGTCGTGTTCGAGTACGTATTCGAGGTTGGCCAGCGCACCCGCCGTGGACAGCGGGTTACCGCCGAAGGTCGATATCGAGTTGGCCGGGAGGCTGTCCATCAGCTCCGCCGACGCCACCACGCCTGCCATCGCCAGTCCATTGCCGAGGCCCTTGGCGAAGGTGAGCACATCGGGGGTGATCCCGTGCGCCTGATAGCCCCAAAAGTGCTCGCCGGTGCGGCCCCAGCCGGTCTGAACCTCATCGGTGATGAAGAGGATCCCGTGTTCGTCGAGAACTTCCTTCATCGCCCCGAAAAACCCGTCAGGAGGCGTCACGAAGCCTCCGACGCCCTGGATCGGCTCGGCGATCATCGCCGCGACGTCACCCGCCGTTGCCACCTCCAAGATGTTGCGCAGATCGTCGACACACGCCGCGGTGAACTCGTCTTCGGGGAGATGCCCGAACGGCGAACGGTAGGTGTAGCCCCCGTGCACGTAATGGACGTTGAAGGGAGACAGCGTCGTCGCCGACCATGACCGGATCCCCGTCACGGCGACCGCCGAATGCGACTTCCCGTGATAGCTCCCGCGGATCGCCAGGATCTGGTTCGACTTCCTCTTCTGGGTGACCAGCATGAGGGCGGCGTCGTTCGCCTCGGTCCCGGAGTTCGTGAAAAACACCTTGGCGTCTGGGATCCCGGAGAGTTCCGCCACCTTCTCGGCCAGCGCGATCTGGCTCTCGATGAGATACAGCGTCGAGGTGTGGAGCATCTTGTCGGCCTGCGCCTTGATCGCCGCCACGACCTCGGGGACGTTGTACCCCGACATCGTCGTGAGGATTCCGCCGAAGAAGTCGAGATAGCGCCTTCCCTCGGCGTCGGTCACGTACCTGCCGTCACCCTCCACGATCGAAATCGGCTCTTCGTAATAGAGCGCCATCCACGACGGCAGCACGTTGCGATGTCGTGCCAGCAACTCGGCATGTGTTCCCATGTGCGCCTCCTCAGGGTGCGACGAGGTCGCCGTACTGGTCGGGGCGACGATCACGGAAGAACGCCCACTGCTTGCGGACGTCGTCGATCATGTCCATCTCGAGATCCCGCACGACCAGTTCCTCTTCGGTGTCAGACGCCACATCGCCCACGTACTGGCCGCGGGGGTTGACGAAGTAGCTGGACCCGTAGAAGTCGTTGTCGCCGTACGGCTCCTTGCCGACCCGGTTGATGGCTCCGATGAAGTATTCGTTGGCGACCGCAGAGGCGGGCTGTTCGAGGCCCCAGAGGTACATCGACAGGCCTCGACTGGTGGCGGACGGGTTGAAGACGATCTTGGCGCCGTTGAGCCCGAGCGCTCGCCAGCCTTCGGGGAAGTGACGGTCGTAACAGATGTAGACGCCGATCCGCCCGACGGAGGTGTCAAAGACCGGATAGCCCATGTTGCCGGGACGGAAGTAGTACTTCTCCCAGAAACCACCGACATGCGGAATGTGGGTCTTGCGGTACTTGCCCAGGTAGGTCCCGTCACGTTCGATGACTGCGGCGGTGTTGTAGAGGAAGCCGTCGTCCTCTTTTTCGTAGATCGGGACGATCAGCAGCATCTCCGTCTCACGCGCCAGGGCCTTCATCCGAGTGATCGTCGGGCCGTCAGGGATCGACTCCGCGCTGTCCATGTGCTCGGCATCTTGCACCTGACAGAAATAGGCGTCGTTGAACAACTCCTGGTAGCACATCACCTGGGTCCCCTGCTCGGCCGCCTGGTGGGTGTACTTCACGTGTTTTTCGATCATGGACTCTTTGTCACCGGTCCACTCGGTCTGGACGATCGCTGCTCGAACGACGTTCGCCATGGTGACTCCTCTCGGTTGGTAGTGGTGGGGGGGGGGGGGGGGGCCCCCCGGGCCCCACCACCAAACGTAACGGCTATTCGCCGCCCTCGTTGAGTTCGACGACCAGACGCTCCCATCCGGAGCCGACCGTGTCGAGTCCCTCGGCGTTCAGCGCTGCCACCGCCGCCTCGGCGTACTCGGTCGTGTACGACCCCTCCGGGATGTCCACTCCTTGCAGTTCGGGGATCTGGGTCGTGGCAACGTCGACGGTTTGGGTCCACAGGTCGCCGTTCATGACGCCGATGCCTCCCGGCGAGGGCCAGATGAGCCCGTTGATCTCGTTCATCTGCCACAGCTGATGGCTCCCGCCGAGCGTCGGTCCGGCCGCCAGCACGTGGTCGACGCAGTCCTGCGGATTGTCACGGCAGAAGATCCAGCCCTTGAACGTTCCGCGCAGGAACGCCTCGATGACGTCGCCGTTGTTGGCGGCGTAGTCCTCGGTCACCCAGACGGAGTCCTGCAGCATCGCCGTGCCGACGTCGTTGAAGTCGATCACGGTCAGATCCTCCGGCTGGTACAGCTCGCCGGTATCAGGATTCACCGCTTCCAGCACCTGGGCATATTCGTTGTAGATCATCGCCTCGGCGGCATCCAGGTCCCGGCTGAGCAGGCCTTCCATGTCGAAGTTCTGAGCCACGAGGTTGACGTCCTGGACGTCGAAAGCCTCGATAGCGGCGGTGAGTTCGTACTCGTTGCCGAATCCCCAGTTGCCGACCGTCTTGCCCGCCCAGTCTTCGGGACTGGTAATCCCCGAATCGGCCCACGACACCATCAGGGTGCCCGAACGCTGGAAGATCTGGGCGACATTGACGAGACCCGCCCCCTCGGTGTTCGACACCAGGGCCTTCGGCACCCAGGCGAGTCCGAACTCAGCGCCTCCGGTCGCCACCACCTGCTGGGGAACGATGTCAACGGCGCCTTCGAGGATCGTGACGTCGAGTCCCTCCTCTTCGTAGAAGCCTTCCGCCACTGCGGCGTAATACCCGGCGAACTGCGCCTGGGCGAACCACTGCAACTGGACCTTCACCGGCGTCAACTCGGCCGGCGCTTCCGTGGTGTCCGTGTCCCCGGCATCGGGTTCGGCGACATCGTCGCCGTCGCCACAGGCGGCGACCGTCATCGCCAGCACCGCCAGCAGGACAAGCCATTTCCTCTTTCGCATTATTTCCTCCATGCTCTCTCGACCGCGGTCGCGGCCCTCATGTACCGGCGAGCCGTCGGCTCGTCGGAAGCTCTTCATCGTCTCGACCGAACCGAGATGTGCCACGGCATCACCTTCCGCTCGACGAGACCGATCAGGACGAACAAAAACACACCGAACGCCGAGGCCAGGACGATCGCCGACCACGCCTCCTCGAACTGGAAGAGCCCGGCCTTGCGTGTGATGTACTGACCCAGTCGGTCCTGAGATCCACCGAAGTATTCCTTCACGATCGCCCCGATGAGGGACAGGGCGGCGGCGACCTTGAAGGCGGAGAAGAGATAGGGAAGCGACGTCGGTACCTGCATCTTCAGCAATACCTGACGCCGGGTCGTGGCATAGGACTGCATCAGTTCGAGATGTGAGTCGGGCGCCGAAAGCAGTCCCCGCACGAGGTTGATCATGATCGGAAAGAAGACGAGCACCGCGACGACCGAAATCGTCCCCCACGGGCTGAGGAGACCGAACCAGGCGATGGCGACCGGGGCCAGCACCACGATCGGCGTCGAGTTGGCGGCGATCGCCAACGGCATCACACCTTCTCGCACTCCCCGCCAGCGGGCGGCGGCCATGCCGACCGCGACCGCCAGGATCACCCCGACCGCCAGCCCGGCAAGGGCCGATCCGAAGGTCCCGATCGCCGCAACTCGCAAGGCCGGCCATTCCACCACGAACGCCTCGGCGATTGCCGAGGGTGCAGGGAGGATGAACCCTTGGATCTCGAAAGCCCGCACCATCCCCTCCCACAGACCGAGCGCTGCGACGAACAGCACCGCGGCCGGCGCTGTCTTGCGCATCCGGTCCCTCATGATTCGTCGACCTTGCGCAACGACTCCCTCAAACGAGTCAACATTTCGTAGAACCCCGGCTCCTCGCGAGTCTCGAACACCCGGGGTTGGGCGAGGTCGGTCTCTATCAATTCTGAGACTCGGCCAGGTCGGGGAGACATCACGACGACCCGCGTGGACAGGAAGACCGCTTCGGGTATTGAGTGAGTGACGAAGACGACAGTCGTCTGCGTCTCCCGCCAAATCGCGAGCAGTTCCATCTGCATGCGCTCGCGGGTCATCTCGTCGAGCGCACCGAACGGCTCGTCCATCAGGAGTAACGACGGGCGGAACGACAGCGCCCGGGCGATCGCCACCCGCTGTTGCATCCCTCCCGAGAGCTCGTAGGGATGGTGATCGGCGAAGCCTCCCAACTGCACCAGTTCGAGCATCTCTCGTGCGGTTTCCTCCCGCTGGTGACGCGGGATGTCCATGATCTCGAGAGGGAGAGCGACGTTGTCGAGGACGGTGCGCCAGTCGAGAAGGGTCGCTGACTGGAACACCATCCCGTAGTCGCGGTCAAGCCGGGCGCGGGCAGGCGGCTTGCCATTCACCGTGATCTCGCCGGAGGTGGGCTGGAGGAGATCGCCGACGAGACGCAGCAGCGTGGACTTCCCGCATCCGGAGGGCCCGATCAGTGAGACGAACTCTCCCGGCTCGATCACGACGTCGATGTTCTCGAGGGCCGTCACTTCGTTGGCCGCGCCCTCGTTGAAGATCATGCCGACGCCACGCAGGTCGAGAGCGGTCATGCGGTCACCGCCGCGGGCCGCGGGATAGCCCCCGTCTCGATCGCCGGATCCTCGCGCAGACGCATGGCGGCGGGAACCGTCCAGCGTTCGATGAGCGAGATGAGACCGACGAAGAACAACCCGAGCATGGCGGATACGAGCACGGATGCAAACAGTTTCTCGGGGGCCGAGCTGAACGACGACGCGAAGCTGAGGATCGCCCGCCCAAGGCCCTGCGGGAACCCGGCAGGCAGTTCGCCGACGATCGCACCGATCACCGAGGCGCTGGCCGAGATCTTGAGCGCCGGGAAGAGATACGGCAGCGAGGCGGGGATCTGCAGTTTCCACAGCACCTGGCCGGGCGACGCCGCATAGGAACGCATCAACTCCATCGAGGTCGCCTCCGGAGAGCGCAGTCCGCGCAGTGTGTTGATCGCCACCGGGTAGAACGCGAGATAGGCCGAGATGACCGCGATCGGCACCCAATTGGGGAATGCCAACCGCCCCGACCACACGACCACGATCGGAGCGATGGCGAGTACCGGCACCGCCTGCGAGGCCACGACGTAGGGCATCAGGCCACGCTCGGCGAGCAGTGACCGCACGAACAGGACGCCGAGTCCGAAGCCGACGAACGATCCCACGACGAATCCGATGAGGGCAGACCGCCACGTCCACAGCGCAGCCCGGACGAGGATCACCAACAGGATGTCCTCTCCCCCGCGCCGAGCCGGCGCAAACAGAGACCCGACGATGTCCCAGACGTGGGGCATCGACCGTTCGTTGGTGCGAACGGGGAGGTTCATCGATGTGCCGGGCCACACCCCGCCTGTCGCCTGCCCTATCGCCTTGTAGCCCTCCCACAACAGCACCAGGGCCGCCACGGTGACGACAAAGCTGACAGTCGTCCGCAACGACGCCTTCATCGCAGGGGGCGCGACGTAAGAAGGGTTGCTCGCATTCGGGCGATCGTACGAGATGGACGGTCTTCATGGGTGACGAGAGGATGAGTTTTGTGTTTCGAGGCCCTCTGACGGACATCTTCCCTGACACCGATACCCTTGTGACCATGTCGCCTGCTCGTATCGCCATCGACGGGACGGACCCGATCCGCATGCGAGCGGCATCGGCGCTCGCTGCCGACCATCGCGTCGACCAGGTCGGGATTCTGGGGAAAACGCCACCGGGGGCGTGGGGCGAACGCGCCGTCGCCATCACCACGCCAGACGGCTGGGACATCACGGTCGGCATATCGACCGGCGTATCGGTGACAGTCGGCGAAGGCGGTGCAGTCTCATGGGCCGGACCGAGCGGGCTGGCACGAAGCCTGGGTGCGAGGCTCGGCGGCGTCGTCCGTCTGGCAGGCACCGTCCCCGGCCAACCCCTCGACTCCGAACTCCGCTTCGGGTTTCCCCCACCTCTGGGTTGGCTTGGGGGTGAACTGGTCGACGGGATCCACCACTGCCCCACCCGCAGCTCGCTGGCAGCCGTGATGGCAGTCGACGATCGCGGCCGTGCTCTCGTTGTGTTGGACGATCGCGGATTCCTGGACGGAGCTCTTCTGGCGGCCGGCGTCCTTCTCGCAACCGAAGGCCATCGCGGTCCGGTGTGGGAGACACCCGAGCGGTACATCGAGTTGCTGACCGACCTGGGCCTCGTCCTGGCAGATCGGGCAGACTGACCCCGTCAGCCCCGATCGGGAGTGGTGATCGGAGTCTCCTGCGTTGGGACGTCCGCCGTCGTGAGGGCCGGACGTCGAGGAGCCGGAGGAACGGTCGTGGGCGGGCCTGCCGAGATGATGGTCTCTTCCAACACCACGAACTCGACGCCGCCCACCACATCCGAGGCAAGGTTGTAGATCACGGCGAGCAGCGTCGTGGCCCCACACCCGAGCACCGCCCAGGCGAGCGATCCGAAAATGGCGAGGCGAAGGAACGCATCGGTGTCTGCGAACGGATCGGATCCCTCGGTGAGGAGAGTGATCTCGATGAGGAAACCGGTGATCTTTTCAGGGATTTCCGCCGCGGTCAGCACCGACCAGAACATGACGAGGCCCAGGACCATCGCCAAAGCGGCGACAGCCCACACCACGGCGGACACCTTGAACACGGTCCAGGCATCGACTTTGCGGATGATGCGGCGGACTCGACGCACGTTGGCCACGGTCGACCTCCTCTCAACCGGCAGTGTAGGGACTCACTCGTCTTCCACTTCCTGCACGATCGTAAAGGTGGCGAGTTGCCCGGTGCCGACGTCGATGACCTTGACGCCGGTTGCGACCCGCTGCTGACGCGAGATGCTCTTGGCCGTCGTCCTGATTCCGGTCCCTGTCGTCGAGATCAGGAAGATCTCGTCGTCCGGTTGCACCGCCCTGGCGCCGATCAGTTCGCCCCGCACCTTGGTGAGTTTGAAGGCCTTCACCCCGATGCCTCCCCGGTTCTGACGGGGGAACTGGTCGGTGGCCGTCCGCTTGCCGTACCCGCCAGACGTCACGAGCAACACCTCGTCGCCGTCGATATTCGACGTGGCAGCCACGACCTCATCGCCCTCCCGTAGCTTGATCCCGCGCACTCCCTGAGTGGCGCGGCCCATCGGGCGCAGGTCCCCTTCGGAGAAACGGATTCCCTGGCCGTTGCGAGTGAAGAGCAACATCTCGTTCTGGCCGTTCGTCGTCCTCACCGCCACAAGTTCGTCGTCTTCGTTGAGGTTGATGGCGACGAGGGTGGTGTTCCGGGAGTCGTACTCCTTGAACTCGGTCTTCTTCGTCTGACCCTTCTTTGTGACCATCACGAGATAGCGGTTCGTCTCGTAGTCCCGTGTGTCGATCACCGCCTCGATCCTCTCTTCGGGCTCGAGCGGCATGATCGACTGGGCAAGCACCCCTTTGGACGTGCGCTGCTGACGGGGGATCTGGTGGGCTTTGACACGATGCACCTTGCCCGTGTTCGTGAAGAACAACAGATAGGCGTGAGCGGTCGTGTAGAGGAGGTGTGAGACGACATCGTCTGCCCCCACCTCCGCCGCCTTGATGCCGCGACCGCCTCGGCCCTGGGATTTGTAGGTGTCTGCGGCGACCGACTTGACGTAACCCGACCGAGAGACCGAGACGATGACCTCGTCGTCGGCAATCAGGTCCTCCAAGGACAGATCGCCTTCGTCGGGGATGATCTGGCTCCGACGGGACTCGCCGAACTTCTCGCGAATCTCGGTGAGGTCTGCCTTGATGATCTCCCGACGTTTCGTCGGGTCCGCCAGAATCGACTCGAGTTCGGCGATCAGCGCCCTGAGCCCTTCCAGTTCCTCGCGCAGTTCGTTGATGGACAATGCGGTGAGTTGGCGCAGACGCATCTCCAGGATGGCGTTGGCCTGCTCTTCGGACAGCTCGAACCTCTCCATCAGCCCTGCCCTGGCAGACGCCGTGTCCGCCGACTCCCGGATGAGGGTGATGACGGCGTCGATGTTGTCGACGGCGATCATCAGGCCTTCGAGGATGTGGGCCCGCCGCTGCGCCTTGTCCAAACGGAACTGGGTACGCCGTTCGATGACATCCATCTGGTGGTCGATGTAGTACCCGACCATGTCTGCGAGGTTGAGGGTTCGCGGCACCCCGTCGACGAGAGCGACGACGTTGTATCCGAACGAGTCCTGCAACGGCGTGTTCTTGTAGAGCTGATTGAGAACGACCTGTGGGATGGCCTCCCGCTTGAGAACGATCACGAGGCGCATGCCGCGCCGCTCGTTCGACTCGTTGCGGACATCGGCGATTCCCATGACCCGCTTGCTGTCGACCAGCACCTTGATCTTGGCGATGACCCGCTCGATCGACACCTGATACGGCAGCTCGGTGACCACGATCGCGGTTCGGGTCCCCTTGCCGTCCTTGATCTCCTCGACATCGGCCACGGCCCGCAACTTGACCGAACCGCGGCCGGTGGCCAGGGCCTCCTTCGATCCGGCGGTGCCGACGATGAACCCACCGGTCGGGAAGTCAGGACCCTTGACGAACCTCATCAGCTCCTCGGAGTCGGCATCCGGGTTCTCGAGCACGTGGATGCAGGCGTCCGTGACCTCGCGCAGGTTGTGCGGCGGGATGTTGGTCGCCATGCCGACTGCGATCCCCTGGGAGCCGTTGACCAACAAGTTCGGATACCGGGACGGCAGCACGGTCGGCTGCTGGTACTCGCCGGAGTAGTTGTCCTCGAAGTCGACGGTGTCCTCGCCGATGCCTTCGAGGAGACGCATCGAGAGCTCGCTCAGCCGACATTCGGTGTACCGGGCGGCGCCGGGGGGGTCGTCGATGGTCCCGAAGTTTCCTTGCGGGTCGATGAGCAGGTGCCGCATGGAGAAGTCCTGGCCCATGCGCACCAGCGCGTCATAGATGGCCTGGTCTCCGTGCGGGTGATAGTTCCCCATCACGTCTCCGACCACCTTCGAGCACTTCCGGTGGGCGGTGCCGGGCCCGATGTTGGATTCGGACATCGACCAGATGATGCGACGCTGCACCGGCTTGAGACCGTCGCGGACGTCGGGGAGGGCACGCGACACGATCACCGACATGGCGTAGTCGATGAAGGACTGCTCCATCTCGGCGTTGATGTCGATGTCTGTGCGCGGGGTGGGAACGAATTCGTCAGTCATGAGTGGTCTCCGATGGCGATCAGATGTCGAGGAAGCGGACGTCGCTGGCCCGGCGCTGGATGAATGCCTTCCGCGACGGGACGTCATCGCCCATCAATGTCGAAAAGACTTCTTCCGCCCTGGCGGCATCCTCGAGGTCGACCCGCAGCAGCGTGCGGGTCTCAGGATTCATGGTCGTGTCCCACAGTTCCTTCGGGTTCATCTCACCGAGACCCTTGAAACGGGTGGGCTTCACCTTCGGGTTCGTCGTCCGCAGTTGGTCGAGTGCCCGATCGTCGTGCAGGTACACGATCTTGTTCGACCCGATCTTCACCCGGTACAGCGGGGGTTGGGCGATGTAGACGAAGCCCGCCTCGATCAGCCCTCGCAGGTGGCGGAACAGCAAGGTGAGCAGGAGTGTTCGGATGTGGGCACCGTCGACGTCTGCGTCCGCCAGCAGGACGACCTTGTGGTAGCGCGCCTTGGTGATGTCGAATTCCTCGCCGATGCCGGTTCCCATGGCCGTGATGATGTCCTGGACCTCGGTGTTCTCGAGGGCCTTGGCGAGTCGTGCCTTCTCGACATTGAGGATCTTTCCGCGAATCGGGAGCACCGCCTGGTATTCGGACATGCGTGCCTGTTTGGCCGGCCCGGCCGCCGAGGCGCCCTCGACGATGAAGAGTTCGCTCTCCCCCGGATCGCGCGACGAGCAGTCAGCCAGCTTGTCGGGAAGGCCACCGGATTCGAGGCCCGACTTGCGTCTGGTGAGGTCGCGGGCCCGTCTGGCGGCCTCACGGGCCTTGGCGGCCGTGATTGCCTTGTCGATGATCCTGCGAGCGTCTGCCGAATACCGTTCCAGCCACTCAGGCAGACGTTGGTTGAGTGCCCGCTCGACGTATGACCGGACTTCGGTGTTGCCCAGCTTGGTCTTGGTCTGACCTTCGAACTGCGGCTCGCGCACCTTGACGCTCACGACCGCCGTCAAACCCTCCCGGATGTCCTCTCCGGTGAGGTTCGGGTCCTTCTCCTTCAACATCCCCTTGGTTCGTGCGAAATCGTTGACGGCCTTCGTGAGCGCCTTGCGGAAGCCCTCCTCGTGCGTGCCGCCCTCGTGGGTGTTGATGTTGTTGGCGAAGCTGAGAACGGTCTCGTTGTACGAGGTGGTCCACTGCATCGCCACCTCCAGTTCCATCGTCGGACTGGTGTCGTCGAACTCCACTATCCGGGCGTGCAACGGCTCCTTCTTCTGATTCAGATATCCGATGTAGTCGACCAACCCGCCCTTGTAGAGGAAGTTGTCCGAACGTCCCTCGCCCCGTTCGTCCTGGAGAGTGATCTCGATGCCCCGGTTGAGGAAGGCCATCTCGCGCAGTCGCGTCTGGATGATGTCGTATTCGAACTCGACGGTCTCGGTGAAGATGTCGGTGTCGGGCCAGAAGGTGATGGCGGTCCCCGTCTTCTTGGCCTCCCGGCCCTTGACGACCGGCCCGAGCACGAACCCGCGCTCGAACTCCTGGGTCCAGACTGCGCCGTCCCGCCGAATCTCGGCTTCGAGACGAGAGGAAAGGGCGTTGACCACCGACACCCCCACGCCGTGCAGACCACCGGAGACGGTGTATGCACCGGCTTCGAACTTGCCCCCGGCATGGAGTTTCGTCAGCACGGTGGTGAGCGCCGACTCTTTCGTCTCGGAGTGCTGCGCGACGGGGATTCCCCGGCCGTTGTCGACGACCCGCACGCCACCGGACTCGAGAATCGTCACGTCGATCCTGGTGCAGTACCCGGCCATTGCCTCGTCGATGGCGTTGTCGACCACTTCCCACACGAGATGGTGAAGACCTCGGGGTCCCGTCGACCCGATGTACATCCCTGGTCGCTTTCGGACCGGTTCGAGATCCTTGAGGACCGTGATTTGTGAGGCGTCGTACGCGCCGCTGGACTTGGCTGTCATACCCTTACTCCGAGCGCGCGACATGAAGTGCGCAAGACGAAATTCATAAATGTAATTCTAGTGGAATCGAGTGCCGCGACCAAGCCCTGTGATGCTCGGAAGTGCCGATGTTGATTAGGTTTTCCGGGTATTCAGCGACGTTTTGGTGCCACGACCCGCACGGACGTCACGACGTCAGGTCCGAACTCCTCGCCGAGTCGTTCGAGAAGTGACCCGATTCCGTAGCGGAGCATCGAAACCGCGCCCGGCGTGATCGCTTCGACCACCAGTTCGGCGTCCTGGAGCGACACCGGAACGGACCGTCCCGACCACGGGTGGCCGACGACCGCGTCCCACTCTGTCCGCAGACGGGTCCAGGTGTCGGGGGCAACGAGGCGATACCGCTTCATGAGCGTGTCGAGCAGCTCGCCGATGGGCTTCGGGTCTCTCACTGCCCGATCCTCCCGTCCTTGACCTGCCAGGTGACGCCTTCGAGCGGGACGTGGGACGGGTCGGCGGTCGTGATCAGCGTCTGGGCGGTCGGCAACGCCGACGTCAACGCACTCGCACGCGACGGATCGAGTTCGGAGAACACGTCGTCGAGAAGCAGGATGGGAACGGTGTCCGTGACCTCGGTGATCGCCCGATGGGTCGCCAACCTCACTGCCAACGCCAACGTCCGCTGCTCCCCCTGACTGGCCTGGTGCCGCGAATCGTGACCTCCGAGCAAAAACGTGGGCTCGTCGCGGTGCGGGCCCACAGTCGTCACCCGTCGATCGCGATCTGCTCGCTGGGCACCGACGAGCGCCTGCTGCATCTCGGCTGCGAACGCAGCTCCCGGTCGAGAGCGGTCGAAGTCGGTCGCCCACACCGACCGATATTCGAACTCGGGTGTCGCGGCGTGACCCGCCACCTCGCGATAGGCGTCGCCCAGATGGGCCGAGATCGCGGCCAGCGCCTTGACACGGCGCGACATGAGCCGCCCGGACGCCTGCGCCAACCGCTCGTCCCACACCGAAAGCGTCATGGGGTCCTTCTCACCCTGTTTGAGAAAAGCATTGCGCTGCCGAAGGGCCCGCTCGAACTCCATCCGGTCTGCGTAGGAAGCCGGCCACAGTTGGATCGCGGCGTCATCGAGGAGATCGCGGCGGTAGGCGGGACCACGCTTGATCAGGTCGAGGTCTTCGGGCAGAAACGCCACGATGCGGACGTGGCCGATCAGATCGGCGGTCCGGACCAGCCGCTGCCGGTTGACCTGCACGCGGCGGGCACCACGGCGTCGAACCTCGATCTCCACCAGTGTCGAGCCGCCGTCTCCTCGGACGACCGACCCGCGGAGGAACCCGGAATCGGCTTCGTGTGTAACGAGGGCATCATCCGGGCTGCCCCGAAACGAGCGAAGGGTTGCCAGATACGACACTGCTTCGAGAAGACCTGTCTTGCCTGCGCCGTTCCGTCCCACCAGCACGTTCGTTCCAGGGTCGGGACGCCATTCAACCTCGGCGTGGCTCCGGAATCCGGCCAGTGTCAACCACTCGAGGTACACCGCGCCCCGGTCACACCCGGACGGGCATCAGCAGGTAGATGAAGCCGTCCTCGCCAACCGAGGAGATCACGCTCGGCTTGAGGCCGTCGATCACTCGGATCCGGATCTGGTCTCCTTCGATCGCACTCACACCGTCGGCCAGATATCGGGGGTTGAACGCGATCTGCACCGCTTCGTCCGCACCGCTGAACTCACCCGGGAGGTGTTCTGCTTCGCCACCCACGTCCTGGCGGGAGACCGTGATCTCCACCCCGCCGGCCGTGAGGTTCAGCCGCACGGGAATGTGATCCTCGGCAACCAGCGACACCCGTCCAAGCGCCTCCAACAGCCCCTCTTTGGCAACGACCATCTCGTTCGGATACGAGTCGGGCAGTAGCGACTGGTACTTGGGAAACGTTCCTTCGATCATTCGGAGCCTGAGCATCCCGCGATCGGATTGGAAGACGCCTTCGCGACCTTCCAGGCTCACGGTAACTTTGGAAGAGCCGATCGTCCTCGGGAGTTCCCGCAACCCCCGAGCCGGTATCAGGCCGGAACCCTCGATACCCACACCCGGCAGGTCTCTCACGGCCAAACGGTAGGAGTCGGTGGCCACCAGTCGGACCCCCTCGTCACGGGATTCGAAGAGCACTCCGGTGAGGATCGGACGTGCGGCATCGCCTGACGCCGCCACGGTGACCTGACCGGTCGCCAACGACAGAGCCTCTCCGTCGACTTCGGTCCCGCCGACCATCCCGTCCTCGATCGTCGGGAAGTCGTCAAGTGACAGTTGACGGAGGTTGAAACGTGGGCCCTTACCGAGAATTTCGACGTCGGCGTCCCCGGTCGTGATCGTGACCGGACCCACCGGCATCCGTCGAACGGCCTGTTCGAGGAGCTTGCCGGGAATCACGGCTCTGCCCTCCTCGAGGGCTTCCACGTCGGCGTGGGTTTGGACGGTCATCTCGAGATCGGTCCCCGTGACACGCAACGTCGAACCGCTCACGTCGCACAGCAGACCCTGGAGAACCGGAAGGGCGGAGCGTGCGCCGACTGCCCGGTTCGCTCGGCCGAAGACATCACCGAGGTCGTCTCGTTCAGCTCGGAATTTCACAGCTCACAGTCCCTTTCTTCGACTCTTGATCTATCGATATTCAAACCAGTAGTGGTAGTAGGGGGTGTGGATTGTGGATGAAGAAGTGAAACGGTAGGCGTCATCAGGTTGTTTCGAGACTTTCGCGTTGTGGATGGAATCGGGGATGTTCACATCGCGAAACGCGATCGAACGAGGGCTGTGGATGAGTGATCATCTTTTCCTCAGGTTGGAGGACAACTCTTGAACACGGTCGTAGACCTCTCGCTCGGTCTCCATGATCTTCTTCACGCGGTCGATGGCGTACATGACAGTCGTGTGATCACGACCGCCGAACACCTCGCCGATACGCGGCAGCGAGAGGCTGGTGAGGTCTCGACACAGGTACATGGCGACCTGTCGACACTGGGCGAGCGGCTGCTTGCGGCTCGCACTCACGAGGTCCCCCACGGTCAGGCCGTATGCCTCGGCCGTCGCCTGGAGAATCATTGGTGGATCTACGGCCTTCGCCTCATGTCCCGGAAGGAGGTCCTGGAGCACGCGCTCGGCCATCGCCAGGTCGATCGTCTCTCCGGTGAGTTTGGCGAGGGCGCTGACTCGGGTGAGGGCACCTTCGAGTTCGCGGATGTTGTCCGAGACGAGGGTGGCGATGAACCCGAGCACATCTTCGGGAACGCTCAGTTGAGCCATCTCCACGTTGCGGTGGAGGATGGCGAGTCGAGTTTCGACATCGGGTGGCTGCACATCTGTCAGTAGTCCCCACTCGAAGCGGCTTCGGAGTCGATCCTCGAGGGTCGAGAGGTTCTTGGGCGGTCGATCGGACGTGATGACGATCTGCTTGCCCGACTCGTAGAGGGTGTTGAAGGTGTGGAAGAACTCTTCGAGGATCTGCTCCTTGCCTTCGAAGAACTGGATGTCGTCGAGTAGCAGGATGTCGGTGGTCCGATAGCGGACCTTGAAGGCGTCCATCTGTTTGCGACGAATACCGGAGATGAAGTCCGAAAAGAAGGTCTCCGAGGAGACGTAGCGGACTTCCAGGCCCGGATAGAGCTCGATGGCGTGGTGTCCGATGGCATTGAGAAGGTGGGTCTTGCCGAGACCCGCTGCGCCATAGATGAACAGAGGGTTGTAGGTGCTTCCCGGTTGTTCGGCGACGGCCATGGCCGCCGCGAACGGGAATCGGTTGGATGAACCGACGACGAAGTTCTCGAATTGGTACTTGCGGACGAGACGGGCGGCCGACTCCGGAGTAGGAAGACCGTTGCGTCCGCCTTCAGCCGGCACCATCGGGTTGGGAGTCGCCGATGCCCCATCGACTGAAACTCCTTCAGCCACAGGCTCTTCGAAGGCGTCGGTGTCCCCGGTCATGAACACGAGGTCCATCTCGGTTCCGAAGGCGGTGTGGAAGGCTTGTTCGACTGCTTCGCCGTGCTTTTCGACGACCCATCTGAGGTGGAAGTCGCTGGGCGCAACGAGAGTGACGGACCCGTCGTCGACTTCGGTGTCCAGCCGGGCCAACCATGTTTGCCACGCCCCGGGGGTCACGCGATCCCTCAACACCGTCCGAAACCGGGCAACCCGATCGTCATGTTGTGGAACGTGCACCACGCAATCCCTCCCCTGTCATCCCGGAACCGGCTCCGTCGAGGAGCAGAGCTTCGAAGGACCGAGGTCCATCGAATACGACAACGCCCCGGTTGTCCCCGGAGTTGTCCACAACTGTGGAAAACCGGCGACACGGGGCATTTCAGCCCGAGTCAACGTCGTTCGTTTGTCAGTCAATCCTCGCCAGGCCGCGCGCAACCAATTCCGGAGTGAGATGTTCTCCCAGATCGGTTCACACCGCTGAGCCTGCGCTGAGCGAGCATACGCGCGGGGTCGACGCAGGTTCAAGAGCGCGGAAATCGTCTCTGGCAGGTAGGTGAACGGGGGGTGAACACCGAAAAATCCCTTGTACTAGTTGAGAGTGCGAGAGTCGGCTTTCGCGCTCTCGGTGCATTTCGACGCCGAATCATCCGCCGCGGATTTTTCGCGTCCTAGCGATGTTGTTCGCGTACCGCCCCGACTTTGACATATGAGTGGGCTCCTCCGTAGCCTATTGCGGTCCATCACTCCTCGACTCTTTGAGTTCTCATAATGAAGCGCACCTATCAGCCCAAAGTCCGACGTCGTAAGCGTCGTCATGGATTTCGCCACCGTATGCAGACCCGAGCCGGGCGCGCAGTCCTCAAGTCGCGCCGTGTCAAGGGTCGCAAGCGACTCGCCGCCTGACCGGCCGTTCGAGTCCCTCCGCTCCCCTGTACGCTTCCGTGAAGTATTGCGGCGGGGGGATCGACGAACGGTGGGAGGGATCACCGTCGTCAGTCTCTTTGTCGACGAGCCCGGAACCCGAATCGGCCTTGCGGTCGGTCGCAGACTGGGTTCGGCGGTCACCAGGAACCGAATCAAGCGCAGAATCCGCCATGCCTGTCGACATCTTGACCTTTCCCCCGGCTGGGATCACGTGGTGATTCCCGCCCCTGCTACCGCCCGGGCACCCTTTTCCAGCCTGGTGGAGTGGCTGCGCCGCGCCACGGAGCGTCCATGACCCGGCGTCCTCTCACCCGCGTGGGGATGGGGGCGATCCGTTCCTACCAGCGCTTCGTCAGCCCCTTGTTGGGCCGCAACTGCCGCTTCTCGCCCACCTGCTCGGCCTACGCGCTCGAGGCCCTCGACCGCCACGGTCTTCTGCGTGGGAGCGGGATGGCATTACGCAGACTCGGTCGCTGTCAGCCTTTGGTCGACGGCGGCTACGACCCAGTACCTGAGAGGATTTGACAGATGGGGGCGTTGTTCGACGGTCTTCAACGTTTGTTGGGTGAGACCCTGGCGTTCTTTTTCGGGGTCAACGGGGGGTCGTTCGGTCTTGCCATCGTGATGCTGACGATCGCCATCAATATCGTGCTCTTTCCCCTCACCCTGCGACAGACCCGGGCGACCCGGGCATTCCAGGAGATCCAACCAGAGATCAAGCGGCTCCAGAAGGAGCACAAAGAAGACTCCCAAAAGATGCAGCAGGAGCTGATGAGGGTCCAGAAGGAGGCGGGTGCGACTCCGGGCGGATGCATCGTCCCGCTCCTCGTCCAAGCGCCCATCTGGTTTGCCCTCTTCCGTGTGCTGCAAAACATCTCGGACTTCTCTAACGGCCAGGATGTCGTACCGCCGATTCCCGAGACCTCGACGCTGTACGACGCACTCCAGGTCCACGACATCTCGTTTTTGGGAATGGATCTTGGATCGAACATGTCCAACGGAATTTTGGCCGGCATCCCGACCGCACTCCCCTATGTACTGATGCTGATGCTCATGGTCGCCTCGCAGTACTTCCAGCAATGGCACGCCCAACGGGGAAATACGCCGCGGGCGGACTTGACACCCCAGCAGCGTCAGCAACAACAGACCCAGCAGGTCATTACCCGAGTCATGCCGCTCTTCATCGGATTCATCTCTTGGAACTTCCCGGCTGGCCTGGTGGTCTACTGGACGACATCGAACGTCTTTCGTCTCGGGCAGCAGTTTGCAATCTTCGCCATCGATGGTCGGCCGCCGCAGCCGGGATCGAGCGGCGGTAGCGCCACGAAGGACGGGGCCCCCGACGGCTCCGGTTCGGATGGCGACAACGACCAGGCGGTGCCAAAGCAGCCCCATCCGCGGGCGGCGAAGAATCGGCGCCGAAGGAGGAAATGACCGGTGGAATACGTAGAAGTCAAGGGCAAGACGGTGGATGTCGCCGTCGAAGCCGCCCTCGAGGAGTTGGGCATCGACCGCGACCGTGCCGATATCGAGGTGATTCAGGAGCCGGAAAAGGGATTTCTGGGCATGGGCGGCAAAGACGCGGTCGTGCGGGTCAAAGCGCGACCATCCTCCCAGAAGCGTCGCCGCCGCCGTCGCAAGGGCGGAGATGACCAGCGGTCAGGTGAGAGCGGTTCGGGTCGGGGCGGGGAGTCACCCAAGCCGCGCGAGTCGCGCCCGGAGCGCCAGAATCGGGGCCGGGACCGTGATTCTCGCCCGAAGACGGGGCGCGACAATGACCGCAAGAACAGCGAGGAGAAGCCAAAGAAGGAGGCATCCGAGGTGTCGATTGAAGAACAGGCCCCGGTCGTGGAGTCGTTCCTGAAGGGCTTGGTCGATGCATTCGGCCTCGAGGGAGCGGTTTCTGTGTCGATCGAAGATGATGTGATCGTCGCAGACGTATCTGGTCCGCAAACCGAGGCCATGGTTGGTCCGCGCGGTGCGACGATCGAAGCAATCCATGAGCTCACGAAGACGGTGCTGCAGCGGCAGACCCAGGCGTCGGCTCGAGTTCGGCTGGATATCGCCGGATACGCCGAGCGGCGTCGGCAGGCGTTGGCGATCTATGCAGATCAACTGATCGACCAGGTACTGGCCGAGGGCGGTGAAGTGATGCTGGAACCGATGTCCGCCGGGGATCGCAAGACAATTCACGACGCCGTTGCCAACCGTTCCGGTGTGCGTAGCTACTCCGAAGGGGAGGCACCGCAACGTTTCGTCGTCATCGCCGCCAGTGGGAGCACCTCCGAGGAGGAGTGAGCCCATCCGTAGATGGATCGAAGAGCCCCGGGTCGCAGACCTGGGGCTCTTCTGTTTCACGTGAAACCCTAGAGGGCTAGGTTCCACGTGAAACATGACCGAACTCCTGACGCGGACTCTGAACTGGATCGGAATAGCGGCGACTCCCACACTGGTCGAGCAGTTGGGCGACTATCAGGCCTGGCTGGCAGCAGAGGCGACCCGAGCCGGCGGAATCGGGCCGGGGGAGCGTGATCGACTCGAGGAGCGGCACGTGGCGGACTCGCTGCTCTTTGCCGGCGTGTGGGACCAGTCGTCGTCCGCTCCGGTGATCGACGTCGGCAGCGGCGTGGGTCTCCCGGGTATTCCGCTGGCGATCGTCACGCCTCACAGGGAGTTTCTCCTGGTAGACCGCTCCGGTCGGCGTGTCGAGTTGCTTCGAAGGGCGATACGGGTGCTGTCGCTGGGCAATGTGGGCGTCATCCATGCCGACATCGAGACGGTGGACTGGTCGAAGGCGACGGTGGTCTCTCGTGCCTCGCTCCCGCCGGCCGCACTTCTGGGCCTGATAGGAGAGGTCGGAGCACCTCACGAATTGCTGGTTGCCGGGTCTCGAATCGAGCGTCCGGTGGTTCCCGGGTTCGAAACCGTCGAAATTCCGTCGGAAATCCTTGATCGGCCGGTCTGGATCCTTAGGATGGCGCAGACGTGACCGCAACCATCATCGCCTTGGCGAACCAAAAGGGTGGCGTGGGAAAATCCACCACCGCCATCAACCTCTCCGCAGGACTTGCGTTGCAAGACGAGCGGGTGCTGCTCGTCGACCTCGACCCGCAGGGAAATGCCTCGAGCGGAGTAGGGATCGACCGTTCTCGCATCGCCCATTCCACCTATGACGTGCTGCTCAAGGACACGCCGATCGAGGACGCGCTCGAACCGACGAGCGTGCGGAACTTCATCGTCGTCCCTGCAACGATCGAACTGGCAGGGGCAGAGATCGAGTTGGTGTCGTCGTTCAGCCGGGAACTCAAACTGCGAAACGCTCTCACGCCGATCCTCGAGGATTTCGACTTCATCTTCATCGATTGCCCTCCGTCTTTGGGCCTGTTGACGGTGAACGGATTGGCGGCCGCGAACGAAGTCCTAATCCCCATCCAGTGCGAGTACTACGCATTGGAGGGACTCACCCAACTGCTGCGCAACGTCGATCTCGTGTCCTCGAACCTCAATCCCGGTCTGGAGATCGGGGGCGTCGTGCTCACGATGTACGACGGTCGGACCAAGCTCGCCAAAGACGTGGTGGATCAAGTCCGAGCCCACTTCGGTGAGCGGGCGTACCGCACTGTCATCCCTCGCTCGGTCAGACTGAGCGAGGCCCCGTCGTTCGGTGAGCCGATCGAAACCTTTGACGGCATGAGCAGGGGGGGAATCGCCTATCGGGAGTTGTCGCGCGAGTTCCGCAGACGACATGGACGCGAGGAGTAGCGATGAGTTCTCGACGTGGAGGGTTGGGCCGGGGACTGGAGGCACTCATCCCGACCGAAGCAGACAAGCGGACGGCCTTCCAATATCTTCCAGTAGATGAGGTCGCGCCCAACCCGCAACAGCCCCGTTCGACCTTCGACGACGAGAGCCTGGCGTCCCTGGCGGAGTCGATCGCCGAAATCGGTCTCCTTCAGCCGATCGTCGTGCGCGAGACGGACAGCGGATACGTGCTGGTGGCAGGGGAGCGGCGACTGCGGGCGGCAAAACGCGCCGGTCTCAGCGAGATTCCGTCGATCGTCCGCACCGGCGATGACCAGGCCAGTTCGCTGGTCGAGGCGCTGGTCGAGAACGTCCAGCGAGAAGACCTTACGCCTCTCGAGGAGGCGGCTGCCTACCGGCAGATGCTGGATGACTTCGAGATGACCCATGCCGCCATCGCCGAACGAGTCGGCAAGTCTCGTTCGGCAATCAGCAACTCCCTGCGGCTGCTCGGCTTGCCGGCCGGACTCCAGGTGCTCGTCGAGTCCGGGGCACTCAGCGCAGGTCACGCCAGGGCCCTGCTCGGAACCGAGGACCTTGCCTACGCCGAACACATCGGGCGACGGGCGGCAGACGAGGGCTGGAGCGTCCGTCAGGTCGAGGAGGCTGTTCGGTCACGTCAGTCGACGGACGGCGACCGTGCGCCAAAGGTACGAGAGGTGCGTCCGGTGGAGATCATCGAACTCGAGCAGCGGCTCACCGAACAGCTCGGAACCAAGGTCGCCATCGACTACCGGTCGAAGAAGGGAAAACTCCAGATCTCGTTCGCCAGTCTCGATGAGCTGGAAAGCCTCTACCGCCGGTTCTTCACCTGAGGCTCAAGTCGAGGTTTCTCCCCATGTGTGGAGAATTCTGGGAGTAGTCACACCGGTGTAGTTTCGCAGGACCGTGTCGGGTGTCGGGCTTGTTTGCCCCTTCCGTCCTCGCCTGGCGGCTCGGCCACCTTCCCCGACGGGGAAGGCGATTTTCAGATCGGTCCCCCTTCCTGGGGGGACCGCACGGCCGCTTTGGGCCGGGCGAGGGGGGCCGAGCGAGCGCAGCGAGCGAGTGTCTGACGCGGGGTTTTCTGCCCCTTCCGGCGTCACAACCAGTTGTGACGCCACCTTCCCCGGGGGGAAGGCGATCGGTCGCTTGGCTTCCTGCCCCTTCCGTCCTCGCCTGGCGGCTCGGCCACCTTCCCCAGAGGGGAAGGCGATCGTTCCTTTAGAACCCCTGGGGTTCTAAAGGAACTCTGCGAGTTCGGCGACGATCTGGTGCTTGGGGCGGGCGCCGACGATGCGCT
>JBBDQP010000054.1:20406-32941 GCA_040905965.1 Acidimicrobiia bacterium | reverse complement strand
CGTTCGAAGGTGAACACGGAGAGGCCGACGACGACGACAGTGACCGCTGCCAGGAGCAGGGTCATGGCGGGGTCGACACCGTCGCGTAGCACGTTGGTGCCGTTCGTCCAGTGGAACGGGGAGATCTTCTGCATCCAGGCGAGAGCGTCCACCTGCGGGGCGAGGGCGTTGGCGAGGAAGGCGAAGACGGCCACTCCGGCCGTCGTCCCCACCGCCAAGCTCTTCCTGCCCGTGATTGCCCCGACGAGCAGGGCGACCGCTCCGAATGCCAGTCCGAACAGGGCGAGGTTGAACGACGCCGCACCGATGTGGGACACCGGCAGGTCGAGGTCGATCGGACCTCTGATCGCCAGGATCGTCAGGAACACGACCGTCCCCGCCCCGAGCATGGTCAACGCCAGCGCCGCGGCCTTCTGGGTCACGACGCTGCGCCGACTCACGGGGTGGGAGATGAGCATTTCGAGACTGCCGTCCTCCTCGCTTCCGGCAATCGCCTGTGCTCCGAGTCCGATCCCCATCACGATCGTCAGGACCGGGCCGAGAATCCCGAACACGGTCGAGCCGAGATATCCGTGGGGCGAGGCGATGTCGTTCCAGCCGAATGCGTCGGCAAGACCGGGGGGCATGGAGTCCATCAGATCCGCGTACTCGGGTGTGGCCGCAAACGGGTAAAACCCGCCGTAGACCAATGAGACGAGGGCGAATCCGATCGCCCATCCGATGAGAGTGCGACGCTGATCCCACAGGGTCTTTGTCCAGATGTCACCCAGCATGGTCGTCTTCTCCGGTGTAGTAGTGGAAGAAGAGCTCTTCGAGTTGCGGCTCTTCGGCGATGAGGTCCAGCACGTGGTGTCCGGCGAGCGCCTTGATAAGGCCGTCCACCTCGCCCACGAGTCGGCAGCGAAGGACGCCGTCTTCGACGGTGACGTCGGTGACGTTCGGAACGTTGCTGAAGTCGTCGACTGACACGGTGCCGTCGAAGACGACTCGCACGTGTCTGAGAGCCCGGGCGCGCAACTCATCCACCTCGTCGATGGTGATCAGTTCGCCCTTGCGGATGATCCCCGCTCGGTCGGCCGAGGACTGGACTTCGCTGAGGACGTGTGACGACATGAAAACCGTCTGTCCGGCGTCGCGTGCCTCTCTGACCAGCGTGAGGAACTCCCTGGCCACGACCGGATCGAGACCGCTGGTCGGCTCGTCGAGGATCAGCAGCTCAGGAGCGTGCATGAAGGCCTGAGTCAATCCCACCTTCTGGCGGTTGCCTTTCGACAGGCTGCCGATGCGGCTGTCGAGATCGAGTCCGAGTCGCTCGGCGAGGGTTTCGTACGCCCTGGCGGGCAGTCCGCCGCGCAGGTTTGCGAGGTATGTGAGGAACTGGCGGGCGGTCTGCCGTCCGTCGACGACGAAGTCACCAGGCAGGTATCCGACCCGGCGGCGTAGTTCGAGTCCGTCAACGCGGGGGTCGAGTCCGAGGACCGTGGCGGTTCCCGACGTCGGTCGGAGGACGTCCAGGAGGAGCCGGATCATCGTTGTCTTCCCTGCGCCGTTCGGGCCGAGGAAGCCGAACACTTCGCCGACGTGAACGTCGAGGTCGAGGTCGTCGAGCGCTCGGGTCTCCCCGTAATGCTTGGTCAACCCTCGGGTCTGGATGGCTTCAACCATCGCTGGCTTCCTTTCGTGTGTTCTGGGTCGCCCTGGCCCGCCCGTCGAGGAAGGCGATTTGTCGCTATCGCTCCTGTTGCTCGTCGCGCCAGGCGATCCAGTCTGCGACTGGGGAGAGGTCGTAGTCGGGGCCGCTGAGACCGAAGGTGAACTGGGTGATTCCCGCCTCGAGGTATTCCTCGGCGGTGTCGATCTTCTTCGGGTTCACTCCGGCCGAGCGCTCGATTGCGGCCGGGTCGGTCCCCTCCTTGACGCACCACTCGTCCAGCACCTTGTTCTTGTGGGCCAGCACCTCCGGCTTGCCGAAGCCGTGCCAGATGTCGGCGTGGCGGGCGGTGTAGCGGAGGGTGCGCTTCTCGCCACCACCGCCGATGAGGATCGGGATGTCCCGCACGGGCTTCGGATTCAGAGCCTCTAACCGCTTCTCGATCCGGGGCAGCGCGTCACGCAGGTCCGACAGGCGGTCGCCTGCGGTGCCGAACTCGTATCCGTACTCGTCGTAATCCCTTTCGAACCATCCTGCGCCGATCCCGAGGATCAGCCGACCGTTGGAGATGTGGTCAACGGTGCGGGCCATGTCCGCCAGCAACTCCGGATTCCGATACGAGTTGCAGGACACCAGCGCACCGATCTCGACACGCTCGGTCACTTCCGCGAACGAGGCGAGCATCGTCCAGCATTCGAAGTGCTCGCCGTCAGGCTCACCGGACAGCGGGAAGAAGTGGTCCCAGTTGTAGACGACGTCCACCCCCAGTTCCTCGGCCCTCACGGCGGCGCGGCGGATGGTGTCGTACTCGGCGTGCTGCGGCTGCAATTGGACGGCGATGCGAATCGGCATATGGGGTCCCCTGGTCTCGGTCGGGGACCGAATGTACCGACGACCAGGAGTTTCAGGTATCCCGCATCGTGTCGGCGATCAACTCGTCGACGACCTCCCGCAGCGCTTCGGCATCCGACGCCCCCGAACTCAATGCGTCGTGATATGCCGCGAGCTGGCGGCGGGCTGACGTGCCATCGCGTGCGATCACCCTGGCATGTTCCACCTCGTCGATGCATCCGAGCTCCACCGCGTCGGGACGAACCAGTTCGACGAGTTCGTCGACCAGATCGGGGAACGGAACGAGCTGGCCGGTACCGAAATCCATCAGGTCCCCGCGGGCCCCGTACCGCTGGGCGCGCCACAGGTTCTCGGCAACCAGCATGTTGGCGTAGCGCCTCCACTTCTGGTTGGTGCGACGAAGCCGGTACAGCATGTGGAGCAGCGACTGGTAGAGGGCGGCGATACACACCGCGTCCTGCCAGCGGGTGCAGATGTCGGTGACCCTCACCTCGAGGGTCGGATAGCGGATCGACGGTCGGATGTCCCACCACACCTTCGAACCGTCCTCGATCAGTCCGGCGTCGACGAGCACCTGCACATGGCGCTGATACTCCGCCCAGCTCTCAAACTCTTCGGGAAGCCCGGTGCGGGGCATCGTCCGGAACACGTTCATTCGATAACTCTTCAGCCCTGTGTTGCGCCCTCCCCAAAACGGCGACGACGTGGACAGAGCCAGAAGATGCGGGAGGAAATAGGTGATCTGGTTCATCAGGTCAATCCGCAGTTCCGGGTCCTCGATCCCGGCATGAACGTGCATCCCGCAGATCACCATGCGCTGTCCGACGATTGCCAGGTCCTCGGCCAGCATCTCGTAACGGTCGCCTTCGCTGTGCACCTGCTCCCACCAGAGTGCGAACGGATGGGTGGAGGCGGCGATGATCGCCGCGCCGTGCTCATTGGCCACCTCGCCCAGGGTCTTGCGCAGATCGCGCAAGTCGTCGGCCACGTCGGAGATCCGTTGATGGGGCCGGGTCCCCACCTCGATTTGGGCCCGGAGCAGCTCGCGACTCACCCTGCCTTCGATCCGGTCGTAGGCCTCAACCCACAACTCGTGGGGGGGATCGGCGAGCAGGTTGCGCGTGTCCCTGTCGACGAGGAGGTACTCCTCTTCGATCCCGATCGTGAGTTGCGGGGCGGGTGGCATCTGGGGCCGAGGCTACCGGGGAGACCGGTTCAGACGACGGATGCGGCCGCCCTCTTCCGGGATCCCTCGGCGACCTGGCGGACGTCGCATCCGGCCAGGTGATCGTTGACCAGACCCTGCGCCTGCATGAACGCATAGACCGTGGTCGGACCCACGAACGTCCAGCCGCGCTTCTTCAGGTCTCGCGCCAGCCGCTGGGACGCTTCGGTGGTGGGAGCGATATCTGTGGGAGGCGGACAGTCGAACTCGGCCCATTCCCAGAAGAAGGCGGCGAGGGAGCCGGCCTCGTCGGCCAGTTCGAGCGCCCGGGCAGCGTTGTTGATCGTCGAACGGATCTTTCCCTGATGGCGAACGATGGAGGCATCGGCGAGGAGGCGTTGGACGTCGACTTCACCGAATTCGGCGACGGCAGCCGGGTCGAACTCGGCGAAAGCCGAACGGAACCCGGGCCGCTTCCTGAGGATCGTCAACCACGACAGACCGGCCTGGAAGCCTTCCAAACAGAGTTTCTCGAACAGGCGGTGGTCGTCGGTCACGCCGAACCCCCACTCGGTGTCGTGATAGGTCCGGTAGATCTCCGGCTCGGCTCCCCACCAACAGCGGGTCACGCCGTCGTCGCCGGTCGTCAATTCCATCAGGCGAGGCTACGCGCAATCGCCGTCGCAGCTGCGGCGATCACGACGACGAGCACGAAGGGGGCCTTCAACTTCAGCGCCACGGCGGCGGCCACAAGTCCCAACAGTCGGGCGTCGACGGTGAGCCGGTCACCGAGAGCGAATGTCGATGTTGCAACCAGCGCGGCAAGGAGGGCGGCAGGTGCGAGTTCTGCGAGCCGTGTAATCCATCGGGGGAGCACCTTGCCGCCGAGGAGGAGAGGGCCTGCCGCCTTGAGCGCATAGGTGCCCAGACCGAGGGACACGAGCACGACGGTGGCGTCGCTCATCGTCGTCGTCCTGCGAGCACGGCGACGATGGCGATCACGATGGCGATGCCGGGCGGGGTGAAAGGGGTCACGGCAATGGCGATCGCTGCGCCGGCGAACGCGACTCGACGCTGGGTGGAATCCGCCAGCCTGGGCCAGAGGAGGCCGAGGAAGGCGGCAGGAATGGTGGCATCCAGCCCGTAGCGCTGGATGGTGTCCCCGCCCGTCGGAACGAGCACCGCTCCGACGATCGTCGAGAGATTCCACAGGACGAAGACGGCGACACCGCCGACGAGGAAGCCCCACCTGCGAGAGGCGGTGTCGTTTTCGACAGTCGCAATCGCCGTGGACTCGTCGATCACGAGTTGGGAGACCAGCGCCCTCCACCAGACAGGGCCACGCAGGTCAGGCACGAGGAGGATCCCGAAGGCGAGCGATCGCAGGTTGAGTAGGAGGCCGGTCGAAACCGCCGCCCCGATCGCACCGCCGTCGGCCAGGATCGCCACCGCCGCGAACTGGGCGGAACCTGTGAACACGAACGTCGAGAACCCGATCGTCTCGGCCAGGGTCAACCCCGACGCTGACGCGATCGCGCCGAACGCGACCGCGAACGGGGAGGCGGCGAGAGCGACTGAGAGCGCCCGTGCCACGATGCGGCGGCGTGCGACAGGACCAACGACATCCATGGGATCGACGCACAGTATCTGACCGACCGGCATCGAAACGGATCAGAAACTCGGTGCCGCTGAGGTAGAGGTACGCCCGTCGTCGTCGTAGCTTGGCGGTCATGGCGCTCGATCAAGTTGACACCGACACCTCCGCGGCGCCTGCCGCCCGCCCAAGCTGGCCCCTCGGTCTGGCCGGTGCGGTCGCCGGTGCGGTGGCGCTGGCGGTCAGTGAACTCGCATCCGGGCTGTTGCCTGCACTCCCGTCGCTGGTGTCCGGCGTGGCCACCTTCGTCATCGACATCGTTCCGCCACCGGTCAAAGATCTGGCAATTGCGCTGTTCGGGACGTCGGACAAGGTCGCCCTGTCGGTCGGGATCGTCGTGACCACCCTCGCCATCGGATACCTCGCCGGGCGGCTGTTCCCGCGCTTCGCTGCGGTGATCCCGACAGCCTTTCTGGCGTTCGGCGTTCTCGGAGCACTCGCCGCCGCCCGCACCCCACAAGCCGATCTCGCTCCGGCGCTTCTCAACGGCTCCCTCGCCGCCGCCAGCGGAATCTTCTCCTTCGCCTTTCTGGTTGCACCCGTCTCGCGAGCGGCCAGCCGGGAACAGGACCTCGATCGTCGTCTCTTCCTCGGGCGGGCCGGTGCCGTCGCCGCCTTGGCTGTCATCGGTGCAGGAGCCGGTCGGGCGCTATTCGAACGGACCCGTCGGCTGGTTGCCGGGCGCGACCAGGTGGTGCTCCCGATCGCCGCAGAAGTGGCGCCGCCCGTACCCGCTGCGGCGATGCTCGACGTGCCGGGAATCTCGCCGATCATCACGCCGAACGCCGACTTCTACCGGATCGACACAGCCCCGATCTCCCCACCCACCGTCGACCTTTCGGAATGGACGCTCAGCATCACCGGGATGGTCGATCGACCGATCACGCTCGACTTCACCGACCTGTCCGATCTGCCCATGGTCGAACGGGTCATGACCATTGCCTGTGTGTCGAACCAGGTCGGCGGCGACCTGATCGGCACGGCCAAGTGGCTCGGCACCCCGCTCGGCGAACTCCTGCGCCGGGCGGGCGTGCGGCCTGAAGCGAGCCAGGTCGTCGGTCGGTCCGTCGACGGGTTCACGGTCGGTTTCCCTACGGATGCCGTCTTCGACGGTCGCGACGCCCTCGTCGCCATCGGCATGAACGACGAACCGCTCCCGTTCGAACATGGATTCCCGGCCCGGCTCATCGTCGCCGGCCTCTACGGGTACGTGTCCGCCACCAAGTGGCTGTCCGAGATCGAACTCACCACGTGGGACGCATTCGACGCCTACTGGGTGCCACGCGGCTGGTCCAAGGAGGGTCCGATCAAGACGCAGTCACGGATCGACACACCCCGGCGCACCGCCCGGCTCTCCCCGGGACCGGTGGGCATCGGCGGTGTCGCCTGGGCCCAGACTCGCGGTATCGAACGGGTCGAGCTGCGGGTCGACGGCGGCGACTGGATGGAAGCCGAACTCGGTGAGGCCATCGGCGACGACGTGTGGCGCCAGTGGAGCGTCGTCTGGGACGCCACTCCCGGCAGCCACCAGGTCCAGGTCCGTGCCACCGACGGCGACGGCGAGACCCAGACGGACAGAATCACCGCGGTCGCACCGAACGGTGCCACCGGATACCACACCGTCACCTACACGGTCGACGACGCCTGAACCCTCGGCTGTCCAGGGTTCAGAGGTCGGGGCCTTCGGTCCTGGCGTCGGCGCCAGAGAACGCCCAAGCGAGACCGTCGATCGGGTCACAGATGGCGATCTGCAGCGCCCATCCGGTGGTCGAACCGTCGGACCACAGCCACCATTCGAGGGCGTCGGCCGCCTCCCGCATCTCAGACGGGTCGACCGGCCAGTCCAGGCCGGTGAGTGCTGCCATCGCCGACCAGGCGTGGAACCTTCCGGCCGCCATACCCCGTCGCCGTCCGTGAGCGCCGCCCGACGCGGCAGTCCAGGCCATCCAGGCGAGGGCGGCGCCGAGGTCGACCCGTGCTCCGGTCGCGCGCGGCACACCCAGCGCGGCGATGGCGGCGGCGGCGTCGCCTTCGACCATGGCCAGATCGGTCACCCCGTTCGACATCGTCGTCCACGGCGTGACAAGGGCGAGCAGTGCCTCCTCCGTCGGCTCGTCCGAGATCCGCTCCGGATCTTCCGGAAGCTTCAGCGGAGGGCCTTCGACGAGTTCAGGGGAGGGGAAATCCGCTCGGTCCGAGTGATACGTGGCCACCGGATACTGCGGCTCCCATGCCGTGACCAGCGGAATGTCGAACACGCCCATGTCGAGTTCGCCGTCGAAGCGGTCGCCGCGCAGTGCGCGCTCGTGGGCGATCACGGTCCGGTCGGTCGGGCTTCGAAGATACGGGTCCATCTCGGAGAACGATTTCGTCTGCGAGATCACCTCGCTCAGCGGGCCGAGCGTGAATCGGGCGGGACCTTCCACCACCACCGGCACGGCGATCTCCGCTGGCGCCTCCAGTGCCAGTCGATAGCGGACGTGCTCGTCCACGCCCCACAACTGGCGGCCCCGCTCGAGCGCGGCTGCCAGATGGGTGCGCAGTGTCGTGAGTTCGCCCCAGGCCCGTCGACCAGCCATCCCATCGACTGCGCGCAACAGCGAATCGGTGTCTGCCAGTTCGATGGCGATCAGCGTCTGTTCGTCGAGGCTCATATGTCGCCGATCGCAACCGGCGCGTGCTGGTGGCGAGACCAGTCGCTCCACGATCCTTCGTAGAGAAGGGCGTCGTCGTGGCCGGCGATGCCCAAAGCCAGGATGTTGTGACAGGCGCTCACACCCGACCCGCAGTAGACGATGGGGGCCGGGCCGACCCCGGCGAACCGCTCTTCCAACTTCGAGATGTCGAGGAACGTGCCGTCATCGGCGAGGTTGTCCTCATACGGCAGATTGATCGCACCGGGGATGTGGCCCGCGAGCTGGTCGATCGGTTCGTGGTCTCCCCGGAAGCGCGCCGGAGCACGCGCGTCGATCAGCGTGGACTCGGATGCCGCGACCTCGACACGGTCGACGACTCCCTGCCACTCCATCACGGTCGGGAAATCGCCTGCCGACGGTTTCGGGACTGCTCGGGTGATCGGGCGGTTCTCCGTCTGCCACTTGGGGAACCCGCCGTCGAGCACTCGCACGTTGGCGTGGCCCATCGACTTCAGCATCCACCACAGTCGGGATGCCCACGCCCCGCCGACGTCGTCATACGCCACGACGAGATTCGACGGGCTGATTCCGATCCGGCGGGCCGTCGCCGAAAACTCTTCGGGCCGGGGGAGCGGGTGGCGTCCGGGGCCGGAGCGCCCCGTCAGGTCGGCCTCGAGATCGACGAACACCGCACCGGGCAGGTGACCGGCGTCGTAACGCCTGCGTCCCTCGGCCGGGTCGGCCAGATCGGCCCTTACATCGAACAGCCGGAGCTCCCTGGTTCCGATGCGAGTGGCCAGTTCGGAGGTGGAGATGAGGGACATCTGATCCGAATGTACCGGTCCACAGATTGTGAGTCAGCTTCGGAAGAAGCGGTCGAACACGTTGAGGAGAATGGTGGCGGCGATCGAAACCACGATCATCGAGGTGATCGGGAAGAAGAACGAGACGTTCTCACCTTCCGAACGGATGTCGCCCGGCAGTCGCCCGAACCATGAGAACCATCCGAAGCGGACCATCACGCCGATCGCGATGAGAGCAATGCCGCCGTAGATGAAGAGGTTGCCTGCCCGCATGGTCAGTCTTCGTCGGCGGGGGGTGGTTCAGCCGCCCGATCCTTGGCGTGACGGAGTTCGTCGCCGAGTTGGGAGAAGGTCTGACCCAGGGCAGTGACGAACGAAGCCGCCGCATCCTTCACCTGGCCGCGGACGTCGGGATCCTGCATAGCCGACCCGACCGAGTCGGCCACCGTGCGGGCAGCCTCACCCAAGGTGTCGAGCGCCGAGCGGATCTCGTCTTCGCCTGGACCCTCGTCGCCAGCGAGTTCGCGGTAGCGGTCCTTCAACTTGTCCGAGATGGAGGCCCAGCGGCGACCGGCTTCGGCCCAGGGATCGGCGGGGTCGTGTTCGTGTTCGGTCACGGCGGGCATGGTATCGGCGGCTGGTTTGGCTCTCACGCCACGAGCGAGCTCGCGTCCGACGGACGACAATGGACGGATGCTCCATCTTCTCGACGGCACCTATGAGCTGTTCCGCTCCTACTTCGGCGTCCCGCCCCGTCAATCGCCCGCCGGCCAGGAGGTCGGAGCGGTGCGGGGGATCATCGAGTCGACGTTGGCCCTCGTCGTCGGCGGTGGTGTGACCCACCTCGGGGTGGCCACCGACTCTGTGATCGAGTCGTTCCGCAACGACATGTTCGCCGGATACAAGACAGGCGAAGGCATCGAACCTGCGCTGTGGGCTCAGTTCCCGCTGGCCGAACGTGCCCTGCGGGCGATCGGAGTGACGGTGTGGGGGATGGTCGAGTTCGAGGCAGATGATGCTCTGGCGACGGCCGCCCACCGGTGGAAGAACGACGTCGATCAGGTGGTCATCCTCAGCCCCGACAAGGACCTGATGCAGTGCGTCGAAGGTGATCGGGTGGTGACCTTCAATCGGCGGGAGGCCAAACGATTCACCCAGGAGGATGTGCGGGAGAAGTTCGGGATCTACCCCCATTCGATCCCGGACTATCTGGCGCTGGTGGGGGACACGGCCGACGGGGTTCCTGGCCTCCCCGGCTGGGGGGCGAAGTCGTCGTCGGTGGTCCTGTTCGAATACGACCACCTGGAGTCGATTCCCGATGACGCGGCCGAGTGGAACGTGCAGGTGCGGGGGGCAGCGAAACTGGCGGAGACGCTCCGAACCCATCGGGATGAGGCGACGCTCTATCGGGCCCTGACGACGCTGCGTCTCGATGTACCGCTGGCTGAGTCGCTGGAAGACCTGCGGTGGCGAGGGGTCGTGATGTCCGAGTTCGAACCGCTCTGTCGGGAGCTCGGATTCGAGTCACTGCTCGAGCGGGACCTGCCGACCGCCTGAACTGGTGCGAGAAACCCGCCATATAGGTGGTGCTGAACCCAGGGTTTGCGCGCGGCGGGGGGTCAGAATTCGGTGCGGTACCAGTAGCGGTAGGTCTCGGTGAAGCCGAGCGCGTCGTACATCGCGATGGCCGCCTCGTTCGTCGACACCACCTGCAGGTAGGAGCGTTCCGCACCCTGGGAGGCGGCCCACGCCAGCATCGTCTCGGTCATGGCCCGTCCGTGTCCTCGTCGGCGTTGGTCCGGATCGGTGATGAGGTCGAACAGACCCACCCAGGCTCCGTCGACGATGGCCACACCGATCGCCGCCGGACTCATGAACGCTCCCATGTCGAGGGTGAGCGAACCGAGAGATTCCCCGATCTCGGCGGTGCGCAGCTCGCCGTGGCCGCCCCACTCCGCATACCGGTCCAGCCAGGTCGGCCCGGCGGCCCGAGCGACCGCCACCGTTCCATCGGTCCCACCTCCGACCGGCCCCGTCATCACGATCACTTCCGGACCGTGGTCATAGCCTCGGGTGTGGAGGCGTTCGTCGAGATGGTGGTCGAGGACGGTCAGGCGGAACTTCGGATCCCGCCCCCGGGACACGTACCGGCGCTCGACCGCTTCGATCCGCTCGAACATCTCCCGGCGCGGGCTCTCCCCAAAGGTGACAGCGGAGTTGAGGCGGCTGACCTCCCCGCGGCCGATGGACATGAGCCAGCGACCGAGGCGCACGGTTTCGGCCGCCGGCATGGCGCGAGCCGCCCGCTCTTCGAGATCGAGGATCAGTTCGCGGTCCATGCCAATGCCGATCGAGCCGCCAGATGGCCGCACATCCCGTGGGTTCCCGCCCCTGGTGGTGTGGACGCCGAGCACAGGAAGACGCCGGGAAGCGGCGTGGCATACGGGTCGCGCTGGGGGAAGGGGCGGAACACGAGTTGGCGGAAGGTGTGCGCGCCACCCGAGATGTCACCGCCCAGGTAGTTGGGGTTGTGCGATTCGAATCCGGCCGGGTCGGTGGCGTGAACCGCCAGCACGGTCTCTCGAAAGCCGGGAGCGTGTTCGGAGATGCGTCCGAGGATGTGGTCGGTGAGATCGCGCCCCGAACCGTTCGGAACGTGGGCGTAGGCCCAGACGGTCTCCTGGCCGGCGGGGGCACGGGTCGGGTCGAAGCGTGTCGCCTGGACGACCAGGATGAATGGACGCTCGGGATGCATGCCTCGGAACGCCTCCGACTCGGCCAGGTTGATTTCGGCGAGGGTCCCGTCCAGGTGGACCGTTCCCGCCCTTCGTAATTCCGGGTCGAGCCATGGGATCGCACCGCTTGTGGCGATGTCCAGCTTGTAGACGCCGGGGCCTCGCACGAACCCGGTCGCCTTGCGCAGGTACCCGGCGGGCAGGTCCTTGCCCGCCATCCGGGCGAACTGGTTGGGCGAGATGTCGAGGAGGGTCAACCCCCGTGGCGGGAGCTCGTCGAGGGTCGTGATCTCGGTGCTCGTTTGGAACTCGACTCCCCGACTCCTGGCGTACGAGGCCATCGCTGCCGCCAGGGCACCGCTTCCTCCCCGGGCCACCGGCCATCCGCCCAGGTGGGCGGTGGCCATGAGAAACCAGCCGAACGAGGCGGTCAACGGAGATGAGAGGGGAAGAAAGGCGTGCGCCGCGCACCCGGCGAAGAGCGCCCTGGTCTCCTCCATCTCGAACCTCCGCGCCGCCGTCGTTGCCGGGAGCAGGGCGTTGCGAGCGAAGCGGGCAAGGGTGATCGGGTGTGTCGGGATGCGAGGGATGGGGCCGAGGATGGCGTCTTCCAGTTTCGGCCAGTTCCGGACGAGTGGCCCCATCACGTCGCGATACGCGGCGCCGTCGGCGCCCAAGCTGTCGACCGCCTCGTCCAGGTCGCGCGGCAACGGGACAGAGCGACCGGGAGCGAAGGCATGGGCGAGCGGCACCTCGGGTACCGCCCATTCCAGCCCGTGCCCGTCGAGCGGGAGTGACCGGAGGTACGGCGACAGAATTGCGGTGGCGTGCACGGTCGAGCACAGGTCGTGGTGGAAACCGGGCAGGGTCAGTTCCATTGTGCGAGCGCCCCCGCCGATCTCCTCGGCGCGCTCGACCACCAGGACCGACCGCCCGGCGTCGGCGAGTGTGATGGCTGCGGCGAGACCGTTCGGTCCGGATCCGACGATCACGGCGTCGTAACGTTCCATCCTCTCATTGTGGCCTGCGCGTCACCGGG
>JBBDQP010000054.1:0-20306 GCA_040905965.1 Acidimicrobiia bacterium | reverse complement strand
GGTTCAGTCGTCGTCGAGCGGGTCCTCCATGACGACGTCGAATCGTTCGGCGCAATCGGCACACCGATAGGCGAAGGCGGTTCCCGGTTCGGGATCCGGCTCGCCCTCAGGAGGCAGGAACGAAAGGAGCGACGCCTCCCCGAGGCAGTCGATGCAGGTGATCTTCTCCGGTGGTCTCAAAGCGGCGTCCTCGCTTCCTCGACGATCCCGGTTCCAGTATGACGCCGAGTGGGCATCCTGAACACCAGCACCCCGATGATCCCTGCCACGATCGATCCGGCGAAGATCCCCACCTTCGCCTGATCGCCCAGCACAGGGTCGACGAAGGCGAGGGCGGTGATGAAGAGCGCGACCGTGAAACCGATTCCGGCCGTGGCGGCAACTCCGACCATGTGATGCCAGCTCGTCTCGGCCGGCAGTCGGCTGATGCCGAGCCGTACCGCCAGCCAGGCGAAGGCGGTGATACCGACCACCTTGCCGACCACTAGGCCAAAACCGACGCCCATCGCCACGTTGGAAGTCAGCTGTTCGAATACCGAGCCCTCGAAACGCACGCCGGCGTTGGCGAGAGCGAAGAGCGGGACGACGAGGAACGAGACCCAAGGGCCGAGGGCGTGCTGCCATCGATTGAGGGGTGCGATCGACTCGCGCGACACCTGCGCCATCAACAGCCCTTCGTGATCGGCCTTCTCCCGATCCTCATGGGTCTCGGCGGTCTCCGGGAAGATGTCGAGGATCGCCCGTGCTTTCCGGTCGAACTCGCCGACGCCGTACATGGGCCGGGCGGGCGTGAGAAAGCCGAGCGCGACTCCGGCCAGGGTGGCGTGGACTCCGGATTCGAGGAAGAGGTACCAGACGGCGATCCCGAGCGGGATGTAGATCGCCTCACTCCGAACGCCGACCCTGGTGAGGAACCAGACGAATGCCAGCCCGGCGAGGGCGATCACGATTGCCGCCACGTCCAGATCGCTCGTGTAGAAGAGCGCGATCACGAGGATGCCGCCGAGGTCGTCGGCGATGGCGAGGGCGAGGAGGAAGAGCTTTGCTGCATGAGGGACACGCCGGCCGAGCAGTGAGAGCACCCCGAGTGCGAAGGCGATGTCGGTGGCGATCGGGACCGCCCAACCGCGCAGCGCATCAGGGTTGCTCGCCGTGAACGCCACGTAGATGAGCGCAGGGACGATCATTCCTCCGAGTGCGGCGAGCACCGGGAGGGCGGCATCCTTCGGGTTGTGGAGTTCGCCGAGTATCAGCTCGCGCTTGACCTCCAGGCCGACGACGAAGAAGAACAGGCCCATCAGCCCGTCGTTGATCAGGTGTCCGAAGCTCTCTTCGATGTGGAGCGGTCCGAAGTCGAGCAGGAACTCGGTGTGGAGGATCGACTCGTACAGGCCGTGGGCAGGCGAGTTGGCCCAGATCAGGGCGACGATGGCGGCGATCAGCATGAGCACCCCCGACGCCGCCTCCAGCGCCATGAAGCGCCGCACCGGCGTCACAAACGTCGTGGGGACGAACCTGTTCGAGTTGATCCACGTGCGGTGGATGGGTTCGGAATTGTCTGCCATGGGGGCGGTGATCAGCCGATCGACTTGCCGGCGGAACGAAGATCGTCACATGCCTGGGTGACGCGGGCGGTCATCGACGCTTCGGCCTTCTTCATGTACGAGCGAGGATCGTATGCCTTCTTGTCGCCGACCTCGCCATCGACCTTCAGCACGCCCGAATAGTTCGACAGTATGTGGTCGGCGATGGGGCGGGTGAAGGCGTATTGGCAGTCGGTGTCGATGTTCATTTTGATCACGCCGTAGCCGAGGGTCTCGTGTACTTCGGCGAGCGTCGATCCGCTGCCGCCGTGGAAGACGAGGTCGTGTCGACCTTTCGGACCGAACCGCGCCTCCATCGCCTCCTGCCCGTCCCGGAGGATCGTCGGACGGAGCTGGACCGCACCTGGCTTGTACACGCCGTGCACGTTTCCGAACACGGCGGCCAACAGATACCGGCCGCGTTCACCGGTGCCGAGCACTTCGGCCGTTCGCACCATGTCGTCGGGGGATGTGTAGAGCTTCGCTCGGTCGATGTCCTCGTTGTCGATGGCGTCTTCGGTGCCGCCGACAATTCCGATCTCGAGTTCCAGGATGACGTCGACCGCCGCGCATTCGTCGAGCAGTTCGGAAGCCAGCGCCAGGTTCTCTTCGAGCGGCAGCTCCGACGCATCCAGCATGTGGCTCTGGAACAGGGGGTTCCCGCCCTTCTCCCTGCGCGCCTTCGACATCGCCAGCAGCGGGCGGATGTACGAGTCCACCTTCTCGGGTTGGCAGTGGTCGGTGTGGAGGGCGATGTTCACCGGGTACGCCTCGGCTGCGACCGCAGCGAATTCGGCGAGAGAGGCGGCACCCAACGACATGTCCTTGTTGCGGAGTCCGGAGAGAAACTCCGCCCCACCCGTGGAGACCTGGACGATCCCGTCGGACTCGGCCTCGGCGAACCCGTTCAGTGCCGCATGCAGGGTTTCACTCGACGTCACATTGATCGCCGGAAAGGCGAACCCGGTCTCACGGGCGTGATCGAGCATCGCGCGATACTTCTCGGGCGTTGCGATAGGCATTGAAGCTCCTCGTGGCGTGCAACCGAAAAGGTAGCGCCGCCTGAACTGGCCGACGCTGACGTGCGTGTCCTGTCGCCGGGATCGTGAGGCTCAGAGCGGGGAGATCGCCATCTTGCGGGGTCTGCTCCATACGAACCAGATGGCATAGATGCCGACCAGTCCGATGATCGTTCGCACGACCTGATTGTCGGTCAGTACGAACCCGCTGAACGAGAGTGACGCCAAGATTCCGACCGTTGCCACGATTTTCATCCTCAGGGTGAGCCCGCCCCGATACCCGTTGATGATGCGGCCGAACACTCGGTGGTTGACCAGCCAGTTGTGGAACCGATCCGAGGATCGGGAGAAGAAGAAGGCGGCGAGGATGACGAAGTCGAAGGTGGGGATGCCAGGCAAGAAGCTCAGGTAGGCGAATGCCAGGCAGATCAGACCGAGGACGAAGTAGAAGCCACGGAGCAGCCTGCTTCGTGGCTTTTCGACTGCCGAATCTCCGGATGTCACGCCGGCATGATCGCCCCGGCAGGATTCGAACCCGAGTCGGAATCCGGGCGGAGAGCAGTCAGTGGTCGAGTTGGCGGTTCTGGGCGCGTCGGTCGACGTGGGTTGCCAGGAAGTCGGCGGCAACTGCGGCGACGCGACGGCTCCGGAGAGAGTTCACGGCATCGAAGGCGTGTTGCGCTCCCTCGACCTCCAGGTACCGGACGTCGCTGCGGGAGTTCGTGCGGAGTGCCTCGACGAAAGCACGAGCCTCGCCGGGAGGGACGAGGGAATCGTGGGTCCCGTGGATGACGAGGAATGGCGGGGCGTCTGCGCCGACCTGATCGAGTGGCGACGCCGCTCGGAACTTGGCCTCGTCGAGGACCGGATCGGCCTTCATCACGATGTTGGGAATCAGTGGCCAATCCCGTCGGGTGCGGTTGCGATTCAGGAAGTCGTAGATCCCGTACAGGGTGACGCAGGCGGTGACGGACGTGTCGACGTCTTCGAAACTCGGCTGATACTCGGGTCGATTCGGCGTCAATGCCGCCAGAGCAGCGAGATGCCCGCCGGCGGAGCCGCCGGCGATCGCCATCCGAAGTGGATCTACACCGTGCTCAGCACCCTCGGTGCGCAGCCAGGCGAGCGCCTCCTTCACACCGATCAGATGGTCGGGGAACGTCGCCTTCGGGGAGAGCGGATACCCAACGGTCGCCACCACCCATCCGTCCTTTGCGAGGTGATGGATGAGAGGGCGGGACTGGGCGTGGGGGTCGCCTCCGGTCCACGAACCACCGTGGAGATACACGAGTGTCGGATAACTCGAACCCGAACTCAGGTCGGAACTCCGGTAGAAATCGACCGTGACGTCGTCGGCGATCTGGAAGGGTCCGGTGATCTCGAGACCTCGGGGGAGCTGTCTTGCCCAGCCGGTCAACCGGATCGCGGCGGACTCCGGCTGTCGTGTCGACCCGGCATAGTGACGCAGCGATCGACTGGCCCGGAAAGTGCGGAGCCAGATCATCGGCAGTCCGAGGAGTGAGAGTCCCACGAGCCAGAGGCCCCACCGTCCCACCGGATTGTCGAACGCACCCATCCACCAGGCGAACGCGCTGACGCCGAGGCGACTGAGGAGGGTGAGCAGCGGCAGTTCTCCGTTGAGCATGGCCAGGATCCAGATGGCGGGCATCCGCGCGGTTGGCAACGAGGGTCGCCGGAGGGCGTTGACGGTCGTGAACAGAACGAACGCGCCGTAGGTGAAGTAGAGGCCTGCGATCACAGTATGAATGTCGGTCGTTCGATCGGCGTAATGAAGCGAGATTGCTGTGCAACCGTGAGCGGTAGCGTACCCGGGTGCTCAGCCGGTCATCGCGTCTTCTGTTCGCCACCGTCCTTTCGTCCACGATGGGCGCTGCCACCTTCGCGCTGACTTGTTACGCGGTCCTGGCTGCCGACCTCATCGCCGAGTTCGAGGTGGATCGCTGGCAGATCGGAGCGCTCGTCACGGCGATGTCACTCGGCGGGGCCCTGATCTCGCCGCGCGTAGGCACGATTGCCGACCGAATGGGTGCGAAGCGGGCGACGACCACCACTATTGGGCTTGCGACTGTCGCACTCGTCGGCCTCGCGGTTGCGCCGCGATACTGGGTCATCGTGGTCGCCGCGCTCGTCGGTGGAGTTGCCCAGGCAATGGCGAATCCGGCAACGAACAAGCTGATCGCGCTTCACATCGAGCCAGGCCGTCGGGGAGTGATCACAGGGATCAAGCAGTCGGGGGTGACGGCGGCCGCGGCGTTGGGTGGTGCGCTCCTTCCTCCTGTCGCCATCGTGGCCGGCTGGCGTTGGGCGGTGGCCCTCTTCGCTCTTCTTGCCACGGGTGGCGGGGTCCTGTCTCTGCTCATCCCCAAGGATCCTGCCGTCGACCATGCTGCGATGCGGGCCGCCGGCGATCCTCTCGACCCGTACATCTTCCGGGTGGCCATCTACGGGTTCATCCTCGGCGGAGCCGGGACGGCGATCTTCACGTTCATGCCGCTGTACGCGGTGGAGTCGCTGGGGCTGGGCGTCGCCTCCGCCGGCCTGGCAGTGGCCGTGACGGGGATCGCCGGCGTGATCGGGCGCATCGCCTGGGGTCGGCTCGCCGAACTGCGGTTCGGCACCTGGCGCTCGCTGGAATACATCGCGGTCCTGGCCGCCATCTCTGCCGCGGTTCTCGCCGTCGCACCCAACGCCACCTGGCTGCTGTGGGTCGCGGCGGTGCTGTCCGGATTCTCGGCGAGTGCGTGGAACTCGGTCGGCATGCTCGCTGTCATCGAAACAGTGACGCCCGCCCAGGCCGGGCGGGCGTCGGGTGTCGTTCTGCTGGGGTTCTTGGCCGGCCTCGGGCTGGGGGCTCCGGCCTTCGGCTATTCGATCGATCGGCTCGGAACTTACGGGCCCGGTTGGACGGTGGTTGGTCTGTCGTTTCTGCTCGGTCTCGTCGTGATGCGGGTCGGCGTCACGATCAAGCCGTCGACACCCCGGCCCACTCGGTGAGTTCGGCGTCGAGATCCAGCCGCTCGATCACTGCCTTTGACTCGTGCTCGCCCCACGCATCGCGCGGAAGCATCCACATGACCTCGAACTCGTTGCCGTCCGGGTCCACCCCGTAGAGGCTCTTGGTCGCTCCGTGGGACGACTCGCCGGTCAGGGCACCGGCAGCAATGAGCTCCTGCCGGGCGGTAGCGAGGTCTTCGATGGTGGGAACCTGCCATGCAAGGTGATAGAGCCCGACTTGGCCTCTCGCCTTCGGGGCGGCCTGTGGCCCCAGTCCGAACAGACCGAGGTCGTGGTGATTGTCAGAACCGGAGGCACGCAGGAAGGCGGCGTTGGCGCGCGGCTCGGTAGCGATGACCTCGAAATTGAACACCCCGGTGTAGAAGTCGAGTGAGCGGTCGAGATCGGATACGAACAGGACGGCGTGGTTGAGACGGCTGATCTTCATCGTCGGCTCCTTTCAGAACGGAAAACGACCCCGATCCGGGGAGGAGGATCGGGGTCGAGAGTAGGGACGGATCGTTGCTCAGGCTTTGGCGGCCTGGACTTCGAGTTCGATCGTGATCTCCTTGGAGACGAGCACTCCGCCGGTCTCGAGCGGGGCGTTCCAGGTGAGGCCCCAAGCTTCACGGTTGATCTTCGTGGTGGCTTCGAGCATTGCCTTGCCGTTGCCCCATGGGTCGGAGACGATTCCGAGGTAGGTGGTGTCGAGGGTCACGGGCTTGATGACGTCCTTGATGGTCAGATCGCCGGTGACTTCGTACTTGCCGTCGCCCAGGTCCTTGATCTCGGTCGAGGTGAACTTCATCGTCGGGAAGGCGTCGACGTCGAAGAAGTCACCTGAGCGCAGGTGGTTGTCGCGGTCTTCTGCGCTGGTCGTCACCGAAGCCGTGTCGATGGTCACGTCGATCTTGGACTTGGTGAGATCGTCAGCGACCTCGATTGTGCCGGCGAAGGACTCGAAGGAGCCCCGGACCTTGGATGCGACCAAGTGGCGGGCGACGAATCCGAGACGGGTGTGGGCGGGGTCGATAGCCCAGGTGCCGGCTTCGGGCTTCGTAAGGGTCTGTGTCGTCATCGCGGGTCTCCTTTGATGAGTCATATTTTGACTGCTCAAGGAGTAAGTTACCGGATAGTGCTTGCGCTGTCAAATATTGACTGAGCAACGGAATGGCTCTAGCGTTGCGGACATGACCACCCACCGGCTCGAAAACACCGCTGCGCTCTGCAACGACACCGCCATTCATGCCTACGGGGTAGTGGTGGAAGCGTTGACAAAGCTCAACCGTTCCTTCGACCGCCGACTCCGGGAGGAGTCCGGGATCAGCATCGCCTGGTTCGAAGCGCTCCTGCGGATCGGACGCCACGGCGGATCGATGACCATGAGCGAACTCGCCAACCAACTGTCCCTCACCAACGGGGGAGTCACCCGGATGGTCGACAAGATGGCCGACGCCGGACTCATCCGCCGAGAGGCGTGCGCCACTGACCGTCGAGTCTCCTACGCGGTCCTCACCCCCGCAGGCATCGACAAGTGGACCGAAGCCAGTCTCCTCCACGTCGAAGACCTCCGCCGCGAATTCACCGGCCGCATGACCCAGACCGAACTCGACACCGTCACCCAGGTCATGGACCGGATCCGCTCGACCAGCGACTCACTCTGAGCCGTCGAACCCGGCCTGTCGCCATGCTTCGTAGACGACGAGGGCGACAGAGTTCGACAGATTCAGGGAGCGGACACCCGGTCGCATCGGGATCGTGAGGACGTCGGTGAGACGCGGGTCGGCGAGGACGTCGGGCGGCAGGCCGACGGATTCGGGGCCGAACAGGAGCGCGTCACCCGGCTGGAAGGCGACGCGGTCGTATCGGGTCGTCCCGGATTTCGCCAGTGCGAACACTCTGGCCGGACGCACTGCATCGAACCAGGCGTCGAGATCGGCGTGGCGATGGACCGTCGCCCGGTCCCGATAGTCCATTCCCGCCCGCCGCAGCTTGGCGTCGTCCATGTCGAATCCGAGAGGTTCGATCAGGTGGAGGGTGGCGCCGGTGTTGGCTGACAGCCGCATGGCGTTGCCCGTGTTCGGTGGGATCTCGGGGTGGAAGAGGACGACGTGGAACACTTCAGAACAGGGTCAGGTCGTCGGATTCGATCTCGCGGAGCCCGTCGTAATCGACCTCGATCACGAAGATCCCGCGTGACTCGCCCAGCGTTCTCGCCTGCGGCGTGACCGATTGGGCGGCGAGAATCCCCCGCACAGGCGCCAATCTGCTGTCCAGGTCCAGCCGCTGGAGGTAGCGGGTGAGCTGTTCGACCCCGTCGATCTCTGCGCGCCGTTTGATCTCGACGGCGACCATTCTCCCGTCGGCGTCCGAGCACAACAGGTCGACGGGGCCGATGTCCGTCGGATACTCGCGTCGCACCAATACGAGACCCTCCTCCAGCACCCACGGACGTTCTGCCAACAGCGCTTGCAGGTGCGCTTCCACCCCGTCCTTCTGCAGTCCGGGGTCCACCCCCAGGTCGTGCGAGGTGTCGACGAAGATCTCGTGGAAGGTGATGACGAGTCGCTCCCCCTTTGGATTCGTGACCTCCCAGACGCCCTCGGACTCGGAGAGCGTGTTCGGGGAGTTCATCCAGTTGAGCGGCTTGTACGCCCCGCCGTCGGCGTGAATGGCGACACAGCCGTCGGCTTTCACCATGATCAGGCGAGTCGCCCGCGGCAGGTGGGCTGTCAGCCGTCCGGCGTAATCCACCGTGCAATCGGCGATAACGAGGCGCATCGGCCGGAGACTACGCGACCACCCCGGTCACCCAACATCGCCTCGACCTGTCGCGCGTGCCGGACTACCCGGCGTGGCTACCTGCGACCTTCGCAGTCGCCCCTGGCACGCGAAGCCCCGACCGACACGGAGTGGATCGAGGCGCGGCTGATAAACCAGATCCGTGACCTGCACCGTGCGTCGAGCGGCCCCTACGGCGAGCCGCGCGTGACTTCTGAGCCGGCCGACAAGGGCTGGGTGCTCAACCGAAAGCCGTCGACGGCAGCCGAAAAGCCGGTGTCCGGCACCCGGGGGTAGTCCGGTTGACGTCGTGAGAGCCGTTAAATAGCATCGGCGTTGCCGAGGCCTGAGTGGGGTGAATCTAGAGGCGGTGGCTGGAGCAGATCGAGACGGGCGATCGGGATTTGCCGCGCGGTGGGCAGTCCCAGGAGTGCGGCGAGAGGGCCGTAGCCGGATCCGCCGGATTGGGGCGTCTTCGCTCACTGCCGTATTCGCGGCGCTCACTGCTGTATCGGTGGTCGCGTGCACGCCCGACACGCAGGTTTCCGATACGCAGGTTTCCGATACGCAGGTTTCCGACGACCGCGTTGGTGAGCTCCGCGAGGAGCGGGATGCGCTTGAGCAGGAAGTGGCCCTTCTCGAGGAGCTACTAGCTCTCGAGCGGCAGCTGGAAGTGGAGGCACCTCCCGGTGGCGAGGCTGCCTCTGATGCCGAGACCCCGCCGGGCGGTGAGTTCGTCGATATCGACGCATTGCGCCACGAGCTGTATCGGCTCAAGACCGAGGTCGGGCTCGCACAGATCGATGAACATCCTCCAGGTGCTTCGGTGACCTCGAGCGGATTTCCCGTGGATCGCCTCGACGAAGCACGCCAAGTTGCGGATCGCCTTCGTCCGGCGGTGCTGCTCTTCGAGGCGGAGTTCGGGCAAGGAATCGGGGGACAGGCAACCGCGTTCCTGATCGAGCCGGATCTGGCTGTCACGAACCACCACAACGTCGTCCAGGCCCACGGTCGTGCGACGAATATCGTCCTGCAATCGATCGATGGCGAACGGTTCGGTGCCACTGTCATAGGTGAGAACCAGGCTCTCGACGCGGCTGTGCTGCGTCTTGAGCGGCCCGCGGACCTGCCAACCATCCCCTGGGGCGATCCGCGCGACCTCGCTTCCGGCGATCCGGTCATGAGTATCGGACATCCGGGGAGGATGGGCAGCTGGGTGGTCGCCGTCGGCACGTTCCAACGATTCGACCAAATAAACGGGATTGAGGTCCGGCTACTCGGACAGACCGGATCGAGTGGGAGCCCCGTCGTCGACCTCGATGGTCGACTCGTCGGCCTCTATTTCGGAGCTCAAAGCGAGGTCAGTTCCCGTGAGCCGGCTCCTCTGGACATCCATTCGGTGGTCTCGCAGACGGCGGCCGAGACTGGACTTGCCACCGCGTCGCACAAGGTCCGGCAACTCGTCGAAGAACTGACGGCTGAGGAGTGAGTAGTGCGGTGTGACCCGCCCCCGATCTTTGTGGTTCGGCAGGAGTCTCGTTTGCGTGAGTGCCTGAGACGTGTCGCAAGTCTGGGTGTCGTCTTGTTGTTGGCCGTCTCCTGTACCGCTCAGGATGAAGCGCCGGAAGCTCTCGTGGAGGAGCAGCCGGAAGCTCAGGTGGAGGAACAGATCGCCGAGCTCGCCGCTCAGCGTGACGAACTCTGGGTGGAGCTCCGGCTTGGTGATATGGGCGATCCGGGAACCCTTGAGATGGAAACGTTGCGGTCGCTGCGGGACTCGCTGGCAGACTTTCTCGAGGATGCGCCACCGGCATCGGAAGAACGAGACGTTCCGATGGAAGAAGGAGGCGTCGTAGGGGTTCTGCAACAGCAGATTCGTGTGCTCGAACACCAGCTCGGACGGGGCACGGATGACGTTCCTGCGGCCACAGTCACCGGATTCCCCTTGGACCAGTTGGACACGGCTCGCCAGATCGCCGAGGAGGTACGGGCGGCGGTGGTCATCGTCGACGTCGACGGTTCGCACGGCACTGGCTTCTTGATTGCCCCTGACTTGGTCGTCACCAACGAGCATGTGGCGACGGTGGGCGGCATTCCCGCCTCGCAGTACACCGTCGAGACCATCGACGGACAGCACCACTCTGCGGCCTACGTCGGGGGCGAGATCACGAACGACGTCGCGCTGCTCCGGCTCGACAACCCGGTGAATGGACCGACGCTCGCCTGGGCAAGTCCGGACGACCTGGCTCCCGGCACGCCGCTGATCAGCATCGGCCACCCTGGCGGGTTCGGTTTCTGGATCGTGACCGCCGGCGTGCTGGAGGAGACGGAGAACCTGGTGATGATGACCGAAGACGAGCAGCAAATCTCCGCGCAGGTCGTGCGAACGAGCCTCCCGGGCATGCCCGGCGCAAGCGGCAGTCCGATCCTCACGCTCACGGGTGAGGTCGTGGGCGTTCTGTGGGGAGCAACGGCGATCCCCGGTGCCGACGAACTGTTCGCCGAACCCGTGCCACCGAAGCTCTACTCCACTCCGGTGATCGTGCCGCGAGAGATCACGAGCGGGGCTGGCGCCGATTCCGCGCAAGCGCTCATCGAACAGTTCCTCGCAGGCGGGTAGAGCCCATACCCGATCCGACGGAACTCCCGCGGACAATGGGTAGCCCTGTGTTGCGTGACCGCTGTCTGGTTCGGCCTCAGTCGGGGGTCGTGCTCGGTGACCCGTCGCCTTCCCAAGTCAGGCATCAAGACGATTACGTCAGGTCAGTCATGGGGAACATCCGACTTCTCGGGTGTCGAGCCCTGCGACGCCGACGCCGACGCCTGACGTGACAGCTCGTTGCAGCTATTCAATCGGAGTCCACCGTGCAGTCGGCGACGACCAGCCTCATCAGCCGAGGGCGGCGATCGCCAGCACCTGGGCGAGGATCGAATTGCGCAGGTCGCCCAGATCCTGACTCTCGTTCGGAGCGTGGATCGCCGATGTCGGATCCCCTGCACCGGTCAAGAGGATCGTTGCCTCGGGAAACAGCTCGGCGAAGTCGGCGACGAAAGGAATCGACCCGCCCGCACCCATCTCGACCGGCTCGGTACCCCACACCGCCTGCATGGCGTCCTTCCAGGCTTCGGCAGCCGGACCCGATGTGGCCAGTTGGAACGCCGAACCTTTCTCCAGTCCGGCGACCGTCACATCCACACCCCACGGCGCGTGATCCAGAAGATGGTTGCGGAGAGCTTCGAGCGCCGCACCGGCATCCTGGCCGGGAGGGATCCGGAGGCTCACTTTCGCTGATGCCACCGGGACCAACTGGTTGATCGCCTCCGCCACTCGGGGCGCGTCGAAAGCGAGCACCGAGATGGCGGGCTTGGTCCACATGCGGGAAACGAGACCGCCCGTTCCGATCTGCTGGAGACCGGGCGGGGTTCCCATGATCTCTCTGATCTCTTCTTCCGCCAGGTCGAGTTCCTCCCGGTCGAAGGAGGCGAGTCCCGCCACCGCCACGTTGCCGTTCTCATCGTGAAGGGTTGCGAGCAGGCGGGCGAGTGAGGTGATGGCGTCCGGGAAGACCCCACCGAACTGGCCGGAGTGGACCGCCTTGGCGGCGGTGCGGACCTCGACCACGCAGGCGGCCAGGCCGCGCAGACTCGTCGTCAGACCGGGTGTCCCCACCCGCCAGACCCCGGCATCGGCGATGACGATCACGTCTGCTCTTAGGAGCTCGGAGTGTTCCGCCAGGAAGTCGGATAGGTGGGCCGAGCCGACCTCCTCCTCGCCCTCGATGAAGACCTTCAGGGTCAGAGGGGGAGTCCCGCCGAACGCCCGCAGCGTGCCGAGGTGCATGACCACACCGGACTTGTCGTCGCTGGCGCCGCGCCCGAAGACGCGGCCGTCTCGCTCGAACGGCTCGAAGGGGCTCGTCTCCCACTCATCCGCCGGTCCGGGAGGCTGAACGTCGTGATGGGCGTAGAGCAAGACCGTCGGTGCGTCCGCTGGTCCGGGAACCTCGCCGTAGACGGCCGGGTGCGCCCCCTCCATCTCCAACAGCTGTACGCCGGACGCCCCCTCGGCGCGGAGGAGATCCGCGATGTGCTCGGCGGAGCGCCTGACTTCGGCCGCCGGATAACCGGCTGCCGAGACGGACGGGATGCGAATGAGGTCTTCGAGAACCCCTCGCATCTCATCGAAGTGGTCGTCGACGGCTGCGGTCAGTTGAGTGGTGTCCATGATCGGCGAGTATGACGATCTGCCGCCCTCGCCGCCAACGCCCAAGTCCGAGGCCCCCGTAGGATCATCTCGTGCGGTTCTCCATTCTCGGCATCCCGATTCACATCCGCTGGTCGTTCTGGCTGGTGGCAGCGATCATCTTCCCGTTCCCGCTCGACGTGCTGGGCAGGTCGGAAAGTTGGCCGTTCCTGGCGGCGTGGCTTGGAGTCGTCGCCGTCTCCGTCGTCGCCCACGAGCTGGGCCACGCCGTCGTGGCGCGCCGGTTCGGCGCCCAGGTGGACATGACCCTGTACGCCCTGGGCGGCTTCACCCGGTGGGCCACTGCTCGACCGATCAGCCCCTGGCGTCGGGTCGTCGTCGCCGCGGCCGGATCCTCGGTCGGATTCGTGCTCGGAGGGCTCGTCTACTTCGCACTCCGGAATGATCTCGTCGCCGACGCGCCACGAGTGCTCGACTTCGCGCTCGAAAGCTTCTGGCAGGTCAACATCTTGTGGGGCGTCTTGAATTGGCTGCCGATCCGGCCCCTCGACGGCGGCCACATCTTCCTGGGCAGCATGCAGGCTCTGCTCGGACGGAAAGGGGAGCGCATCGCCGATGTCGTCTTCCCCGCCGTGACGATCATCGGAGGATGGTTCGCCTTCACCAGGGGCTACGTCATCGCGGCGTTGTTCGCGGTCTTCATCCTCGTGGACGAAGTCCGACGCTGGGGGGCTTCCCGACCCAAAGCGGCGGCTTCCCGCCCCGCCGAGCCGGAGACACCATTCACACTCTTCGGCGACGACTGACGCCGGACAGCGGGGTAGGTTGCGGGCATGGACTTCGCCTACACCCCCAAGGTCGAAGAGCATCGGTCGCGGCTCCTCGACTTCATGGACACCCACATCTACCCCGCCGAGCCCGTGTACCGGGCGCAGCTCGCCGAACTCGGGCCGTACTCGCATCCGCCCGTCATCGAAGAACTCAAGACCGAGGCCCGCTCGCGCGGGCTGTGGAACCTGTTCCTGCCGGATGAAGAGGACGGGGCCGGGCTGTCGGTGCTCGAATACGCCCCGCTGGCAGAGATCTCCGGACGCAGCGTCCAACTCGCCCCGGAGTCGATGAACTGTTCGGCACCCGACACCGGCAACATGGAGATCCTCCACATGTTCGGTACCGCCGAACAGAAGGAGCGCTGGTTGCATCCGCTCCTCGAAGGCGAGATCAGGTCTTGTTTCGGGATGACCGAGCCGGATGTGGCGTCGTCCGATGCCCGCAACATTCGCACCCGGGTCGAACCTGACGGCGACCACTACGTTGTGACCGGCCGCAAGTGGTTCTCGTCCGGGGCCGGCAACCCTCGCGCCAAGGTGGCGATCGTCATGGGTATCACCAACCCGGACGCCGACCCCTACCACCAGCAGTCGATGGTGATCGTGCCGATGGACGCCGAGGGAGTGACCATCGAACGCGACCCGAGCGTCTTCGGCTACCACGACCGGGGGGGACATCCTCAGGTTCACTACGACCGGGTCCGGGTTCCCGTCAGCAATCTCCTCGGCGAAGAAGGCGGTGGATTCGCCATCGCCCAGGCTCGACTCGGGCCGGGCCGCATCCATCACTGCATGCGTGCCATCGGAGCCGCCGAGCGTTGTTTCGACCTCATGGTCCAACGATCCAAGGCACGAGTCGCGTTCGGAAAGCCTCTCTCCGAGCAGGGCGTCGTGCGGGAGTGGATCGCCGAATCGCGCATGCGCATCGAACAAGCGCGCCTCCTTGTGCTGAAAGCGGCGTGGATGATCGACAACGTCGGCGTGAAGAACGCTCGCGTCGAGATCGCCGCCATCAAGGTCGTCGCGCCCCGCACTCTCACCTGGGTCGCCGATCGGGCGATGCAGGTCTTCGGTGCTGCCGGCTTTACCGAGGACTGGCCCCTCGCCGAGGCCTATTCCATGGGCCGCTGGCTCCAGATGGCCGACGGCCCCGACGAGGTCCACATTCGCTCCGTCGGCCGCGCCGAAATCGGCCGCTACGACCCCGGCGCAGTCCCCGCCCCCTACGAGTTCTAGCAGCGAGCGGAGCGAGTGATCGGTCCCCCTTCCTGGGGGGACCGACGGCTGCTTTGAGCCGTCGAGGGGGGCCGGGCGAGGCTTTGCGAGCGAGTGTCTGACGCGGGGCTTTTTGCCCCTTCCGGCGTCACAACCAGTTGTGACGCCACCTTCCCCGGCGGGGAAGGCGATCGGTCGCTTCGCTCCCTTGGGAACACTCGGGCTTTAGGGGGCGTTTATTCGGGTTGGGTCACCATGGGGGATGCAGATGATTGAACTTCTCGAACTCGAACCGGAGTTCTGGCGGGAGGGCGCAGCTTGCGTCGATCGGCCGGAGGTGGACTTCTTCAGCGCGCCGGAGGCGACCGCCGAGATCGCCAGGGCCAAGGCGGTCTGTGCAGGCTGTCCGGTCCTGGACGACTGTCTGGGTTTCGCCATCGAGACCAACCAGCCGGACGGGATCTGGGGCGGCTACACGGCCAAGGAACGCGTCAAGATCCGTCGGCGGTGGCTGGAGGAGCTCCGAAAGGCCAGTTGATCAGCTGGCGATGTGGACGAGTGCTTCACCCTGGGTGATGAGCGGGTTCTGGTTGAGGGCGATCACGTGACCCGGTGACGGAGCGGTGACTCGCGTCGACCGGTTGCCGAGCGCATCGGAGATCAAACCGAGGACGTCGCCCTTATCGACTTTCGCTCCCAACTCGGTTTCCAGTTGCATCAGACCCGCCCGTCTGGCGCGCACCCAGCGTGTCGTCCGGATATCGATGGGTGGCTCGAACGACGGCGTGTCCCAGTTCCCCATGCCCATCGCCTGCAGCACCCTGAGCACTCCGTTCACCCCGTGCTCGATGGCGTATTCGTCGAATCGGTGGATCTGGCCTGCCTCGTAGAGGAGGACTTTGATCCCGCGCTTTGTCGCTGCAGCCCGCAACGACCCGTCGCGGAGTCGGGCGTCGATGACGAACGGAGCGCCGAACGCGTTCGCGAGCTCGAAGGTCTCTGCGTCCTCGAGGTTGGCCCGGACTTGTGGGATGTTTGTCCGATGAGCGGCGGCCGTGTGAAGGTCGATGCCCAGTTCGCACTGCATGACGACCTCCTTCATGAAGAGGGCAGCCAGTTGACTGGCCATCGACCCCCGCACCGAACCGGGAAAGGAGCGGTTGAGGTCCCGTCCGTCCGGCAGGTAGCGGCTCTGCTCCACGAAGCCGAAGACGTTCACGACGGGAACGGCGATGATCGCCCCACGTAGCGTTCGCTGGTCGATGTACGGGAGCACCCGTCTGACGACTTCGACGCCGTTCAGTTCGTCGCCGTGGATCGCCCCGCTCAGCCACACGGTCGGTCCGGGATGCTTGCCGTTGATGACGACGACCGGCATCGACAGCCGCGACCCGGTCGGAAGGCGGGAGACGGGCACCTCGTAGCGACTCTTGCGGCCGGGAGCCGTCTCCTGGCCCCCGCAGATCAGCGCCGGCTTCGCTTCAGGCTTTGGGGGCACGCGTTTTCCGGGTGCGTTTGGCGGTGTTGTCTTCGATGAATTCGATGACTCGGCTCGCCACGTCCACTCCGCTCGCCTTCTCGATGCCTTCGAGACCCGGCGAAGAGTTGACCTCCAGCACCAGCGGACCACGTTCGGACTGCAGCATGTCGACGCCGGCGACGTTCAACCCGACCGTCCTGGCCGCTTTGACGGCCGTCGCCCGTTCGGCGGGTGTGAGCCGAATGGATTCGGCGCTGCCACCCCGGTGGAGGTTGGAGCGGAAGTCGCCTGGTGCACTCGTCCGTCGCATGGCGGCCACCACCTTCCCGGCGATCACGAAGGCGCGCACATCGGCGCCCTTCGACTCCTTGATGTATTCCTGGACGAGGATGTTGGCGTCGAGTTGGCGGAAGGCGCCGATCACAGATTCCGCCGCCTTCCTGGTCTCGGCCAGGACGACGCCCAACCCTTGTGTTCCTTCCAGCAGCTTGACGACGACCGGTGTGCCGCCGACCACGTCGAGCAGACCTTCGATGTCCATCGTGGCGTGGGCGTAGCCGGTGACCGGGAGACCGACGTGCGCCCTGGCAAGCAGTTGCTGGGCGTGAAGCTTGTCCCGCGAACGGGTGATCCCCTGGGATGCGTTGACGGAGTAGACCTTCGCCATCTCGAACTGTCGCACGACCGCAGTGCCGTAGAACGTGTGCGTCGCTCCGATCCTGGGCACGATCGCATCGAAGATCTGAGGATCGCCGCGCAGCAACACCTGCGGCTTCGCCGACGTGATGTCCATGTAGCAGCGCAGATAGTCGACGACCGACACTTCATGGCCACGCTCCTTGCCCGCCGCGACCAGCCGCGCCGTCGAATAGAGATTGCGGTTGCGTGACAGGATCCCGATGTGCATGTGACTGTTTCTAGTCGGTTTTGTCGGGTGGCGAACCAATCAGATACGAACGGCCCGGGTCGACGACGAATCTGCGTCGCACTGTGTGGCGTCCCAGGAGCATGGGCATTCCCATGTTGTCCCGCCGGGTGAGATTGACCTCGGTCATGAATCGGTACGTGCCGATGACGAGTTTCGTCCGGATGACCGGGCGGTCTTCGCTTCGTCCGCCCGGATTGCGAACAGACCGAAGGCCGAGCACCGGTGTCTCGACGATCACGGCAGGTCCGGGCGAGCGGTGGTCGGGATGGATCGCGAAGCGGGCGTACTCTTTGCCGTTCTTGGTGAACAACTCGAGCCCGAAAGCGTGGATCGACGAAGTCCGGGCACCGGTGTCGATCTTGGCGCGGACGACCGCACCACCCAGTTCGGGCAGACCCACCCACTCTCGCCATCCGATGACGGTGGGTTGCTTCTTCGGCTTCTTCGCTGAGGTCACTTGCCCGCCTCCGAACGGGTTGCGATCGCCGCTGCAAGATAGGTGGTCAGCGGCACGGCCAGGACGAGTCCGATCGAACCGACCAGCGTACGGACGATCTCGACGGCCACCACTTCGCTGTTCGCCACATCGGCGAGTCGCAGGCCGGACAATGAGAACAGCAGGAGCAGCGGCATCGATGCGCCGGCGTAGGCGAGCAAGAGCGTGTTCACCGTCGAGGCGATGTGATCCCTGCCGATGCGCAGCCCCGCCTGGGCGAGTTCCACCACGCTCATGTCCGGCTGTGCCTTCCGCAGTTCCCACACCGCCGAGGCTTGTGTGACGGTGACGTCGTCGAGGGCGCCGAGGGCGCCGAGCACGACGCCGGCCAGCAGCAGCCCGCGTATGTCGACGTTGCCTGCAACCGCCAGGTAGAGGCTTTCCTCGCTGGAGAACCCGCTGAACCTTGCGAGCTCCAGGACGAGTGCGGCGAGGCCGAAGGTGACACCCAAGGCGAGGATCGTGCCGACGAACGCCACATGGGTGAGTGGTCGAAACCCGTGTGCCAGGTACAGCGCCAGAAGGGCGACTGTGCCGGACCCCACGATGGATATGAGGACGGCGCTCGATCCGGTCGCGATGGCGGGGACGATGTAGGCGACGACGACGACCGCCGACAGCATCAATCCTGCCAGGGATGCCAGTCCCCGGAGACGACCGAGTGCTCCGACTGCGACGGCAAAAGCGAGGAAGACCCCGATGAGGACCCCGCGCCTTTCCCTATCGGAGTATTGGTATTCGAAGTCGGGTTGCGCGTCTTCGACCCAGGCGAGCACGACGGCGTCACCCACCCGCAGGTCGGGAGTCGATGCGGTGGCCGTGAATTCCTGGACGAAGTCCCTCCCGGCGCGCGGACCTTCCTCCAGGAAGAAAACGACCGTTCGGCAGACATCGGTGTCATCGAAGCTGCACGGACCGTCCACGACCTTGGTCACTTCCGCCTGGTGAAGTTCGTCGGCCAGCCCGAGCCCCCCTGTGTCGGGAAGTGCGTCGCCTCGCGGCCAGGTGGCCACGAGCGCGATGCCGAGGACCACTGCTGCGACGAGCGGAACCCAGCCCATCCCCAGGCGGCTGTCGGAACCAGCCAGTCGTTCGAGATCGGACATCTGGAGGGAGAGGCTATCGGCTGGCGGAGTAGCGTCGTTGCTATGTCGATCGATGCCGCGCGTCTGCGCCTTCAATTTCCCGCCCTGACAGCCGGAGTCGACGGTCGGGCTCCCGTCTTTGCTGACGGCCCGGCCGGGACCCAGGTTCACGAGTCGGTGGTGACTGCCGTGTCTGATGCTCTCGTCAACTCGGCTTCGAATGTCGGGGGTGGATTCGACGCGAGCGTGGCGAGCGGCGACACCGTGGCGACGGCCCGACAGGCGGCAGCCGATCTCCTGGGTGGGTCGGCCGACGAGATCGTGTTCGGACCCAACATGACCACTCTGACGTTCGCTTTCAGCCGGGCTGTCGCTCGCACCTGGAGCGCCGGGGACCGGATCATCGTCAGCGGTCTGGACCATGACGCCAACGTCACACCTTGGGTGATGGCCGCCGCCGATCGGGGGGTGGAGGTGGATTATGTCGGCATCGACACGTCGGACATGTCCCTGGATCTCGACCATCTCGACGATCTACTCACTGAGCGGACCCGGCTGGTCGCCGTGACGGGAGCGTCGAACACGTTCGGAACGATGGTCGACGTGGCGCGTGTGGCGTCTGCCGCCCACGGAGTTGGGGCGCTGTGTTTTGTCGACGCCGTCCACCTCGCTCCTCACATTCGTATCGATGCCGGGATGCTCGGCATCGACGCGGTCGTGTGCTCTGCCTACAAGTTCTTCGGCCCTCATGTGGGGTCGATGTGGGTCCGGCGCGAGCTTCTCGCCGGGCTCGAGCCCTACAAGGTGCGGCCCGCCCCATCCGACGGGCCCGGCAAGTTTGAGACGGGCACGCCATCGTTCGCCCTTCTCGCCGGGTACACGGCAGCGGTCGACTACCTGGCGTCGCTCGGGTCCGGGCCTGACCGCCCGTCGCAGCTCGATTCGGCTTTCGCCCAGATCCGGGGCTGGGAGGAGACGCTGGGGCGTCGGTTTCTCGACGGTCTGGGGGAGGAGGTCGCGCTGTACGGGAAGGGGTCGATGGACGGCCGGGTGTCGACGTTCGCCGTTCGGGTGCCGGGCGAGTCTCCGCAGGCGACGGCTCGGCGATTGGCCGCAGAGGGCATCTTCCTATGGGCCGGCCACAACTACGCCATCGAGCCGGTGACGCGAGCCGGACTTCTGGAAGATGGCGGCATCGTCCGAGTCGGGTTGCTCCACACGAACACCGAATCCGAGGTCGACCGGGTTCTCGAGTCGCTCGTCCGATGAAGTTCGACGGCTTCGTGACTTTCGTCCGCTCGTCGGATCTCGACCGATCCCAGGAGTTCTACGCCGAGCGTCTCGGTCTGGACCTGGTGTTGGACCAGGGATCGTGCCGGATCTTCCGGGTGTCGGACTCAGGGTTCCTGGGGGTGTGCGCCGGGACGCCCGCACCGGAGGGTGTCATCGTCACCCTCGTGGCCCGGGATGTGCGAGAGCGATGCGACGAACTCGCCAGACGAGGTGTGATGTTCGAAAAGCCGGTGACGTACAACCCCGAATTCGACATCACTCATGCGTTCCTACGTGATCCGGACGGCCATCTCGTGGAGATTCAGCGTTTCGAATCCGCCGACTGGCCTGGGTGATCTCTCCCCCTCGCGACCGAGGCTTTGCGAGGGAGTGTTGGG
>JBBDQP010000053.1:0-33254 GCA_040905965.1 Acidimicrobiia bacterium | reverse complement strand
GGAAGCGACCACCAACTATCGGCGACGGATATGACCGCGAACCCGATGACGTTGAGGATGAGTCCGAGCCGAATCGTCTTCGTCTCGCCGAGCGCTTTTGTCACCGGTCCGACCAGGCCCCCTTGCGCGGCCACCAGGACCAGTCCGATTCCCGCGAAGACGAGCGCCACCGTCGGTTCGTTCATGTCGAGCCGGGCGCTTCCGAGCAGCGAGAACGTCGCTTCGAAGGCGCTGAAGGCGGTGACGCCGACGAAGGTGAGGATGACGAGTCGCAGGACCGGAGTCGGAAGCGAGCGGAACCCGACACCGTGCATCGCTGATGTCGACACCCGTCGTGTCTCGGGAATCCGGATGATGCCTGCCACCAGGTTCAGCAGAGAGATCCCGGCGGCCACGAAGAACGGCAGGGATGGCGACCCGAGCGAGGCGAGGGCACCGAGCGAGGGACCGATGACGAAACCGAGACCAAAGGCGGCACCCAGGAGTCCCATGAGGCGTGCACGCTGATCGGGCCCGGCGACGTCTGAAACCGTCGCCCTGGCAACGGCCACGCTCGCCCCAGACGCCCCGTCGAGGATGCGTCCGATGAACAGCATCGGCAGCGAACCTGCGAGTCCGAGAATGAGGCTGCCGATCGCCGACCCGGCGATGGTGACGAGCAGGATCGGTCGGCGCCCCACCCGGTCCGAGATGCGACCCCAGATCGGGGAGAACACGAACTGGGCCAGCGAGTAGCTGGCGAACAGCAACCCGATGGTGGTGGGGCTCGCCCCGAAGCGCTCTGCGTACAGCGGGAGGAGCGGGATGATGATGCCGAAACCGAGCAGGTCGACTGCGACGGCGGTCCAGACAGGCCAGAAGCCTTTGGGAATGGGTTGGCGTGTGGTCATGCAGTGATGTGGGCGGCGATACGGAAGGCGTCAGTTGCCAGGTGGGCGATTCCGACGCCACGGTATCCCCAGCCGGCCAAATGCAGCGATTCGGGGGTGGCCTCGTCCACGGACGCCAGCCAGCGTCGATGACCCACTTCGTACTGGGGAATCCCCCGGCGGTGTCGCACAACCTCGGTGAACGTCACGTCGAGATCGGCTCCGAAAATGCGGGCGACCTCGGCCCCGACGTGATCGACAACAGTCGAATCGTCGGTTGCGAGAAGTTGCGGGCTCGCGCAGGCGATCACTTTGACCAGACCATGACCGTCGGGCGCTCGATGCGGTGCATAGGAGGATTCGAGCAACACGCCGCGAGTGGCCATGCCCGCATCCGGTCCGGTGAGGATGCCGAAACCGTCCGGGACGTCGAGATCAGGTCCGCCCAGGCCGACGACGACGACCGGAGCGGCAGACGAACCTCGCAGCGCCTCGGCGAGCGGGCCTGTCACGAGGTTGGCGGCGACCTCGGGGTCGGTGGCGAGGACGACGTGGTCGGCTTCGCGGCGTTCGGATCCGTCGATGATCCAGCGATGGCCCTCTCTGCGCACCGCGTTCACCGTCACTCCGGGCTTGAAGCGGCCTCCGAGGGATTCGGCGATCTGGCCGGCGAGATCCGACATCGTCGTGAGGGGAACGTGAACGGACCGCGCACTCGATCCTTGTGACCGGAACCGGGCTCTCATCCCCGCCATGATTGAGCCGTGGGAGTCCACGAGATCGGTGAGGGCGGGGAACGCGGCGTGGGCCGAGAGGCGCGCCGGGTCGCCGGCGAAGACGCCCGAAGCCGCCAGCCAGGCAGCCATGCGACCCAGGTCGTTGCCGAGTCTCCGGCGGAGGAACGTGTCGAGTGATTCGTCGTACTCCTCCGGGGGCTCGGCCACCAGGAACTCGAAGGCTCCTCGGAGCTTGGCGCGAGGCGAAACCAACGGAGCAAGGACGGCGGCTGGACCGGAACGAGGTGTGATCAGTCGGTCACCGGTCCAGATATGGCGCATCCGGGCGGTGGCGGCTGCCGGCTGGATCCCTCGGCCGTCGAGCAGGGCTGACAGGTGCGGGTGGGGGAGGGTGAAACTGCCGGCGCCCGGTTCGAGGATGTAGCCGTCCCGGCTCACCGAGCGGGCGACACCACCCGGATGTTCGGAAGCCTCCAGCACCACCACGTCGTCGACTCCCGACGCGATCAGGCGGGCCGCAACGAGGAGGCCGGCGAAGCCTCCGCCGACGATGGCGACGGTCACGACCGGACGGCCGCCACGAAGGCGGCGACCGACTCGACCGGGGTGTGGCGGTCGATGCCGTGGCCGAGGTTCATCACGTGGCCCGGTCGGTCACCCACGCGAGCGCGGACGTCGGCCACGCTGGTCTCGATGTCGGCAATGCCGGAGCGGAGGACGGCCGGATCGACGTTGCCCTGGATGGCGACGTCACCGAGTTGGTCCCACGCCTCGTCGATCGGGATCCGCCAGTCCACTCCGTAGGCATCGGCTCCGACACCCGGTTGCAGGTCAAGTGTGTGACCGGCGCCTGGCGCGAAGTAGATGGTGGGGACGTCGAGGTCAGTCAATGCGGTCTGGGCGGCGGGAAGGCAGAGCTGTCGGTACGTCGCTCGGTCGAACAGTCCGGCCCAGGTGTCGAACAGTTGGACGACATCAGCGCCGGCATTCACCTGCATCGCCAGATAGGACTGCATCGCCCGCCCGAGCGAATCCAGCGCGGCCTGGGCGGCGGCAGGATCGGCCCTGATCGCCGAACGCAGTCCGATGAACTCCTTGGAGCCGCCGCCTTCCACCAGGTAGGCGAGCAGCGTCGTCGGGGCGCCGGCGAAGCCGATGACCGCAGTCTCGTCGTCGATCTCCGCTCCCACCCGCCGGATGGTCTCACCGACGAAACCCACCCGCTCAGGATCCAGTGCCGGGAGATCGATCACCTCGGCCAGGGTGTGGGGCCGCAGCTTGGGCCCGGGGTCGAAGGTCATGTCGACGCCCATCGCCTCGAGTGGCGTCATGATGTCGGCGAAGATGACCGCCCCGTCCATTCCGAACCGTCGGATGGGCTGCAGGGTGATCTCGGCCGCCACCGCCGGGGTCGACACCGCTTCCTGGAACGAGTGGCGGCTTCGCAGCTCCCGATATTCGGGGAGGTAGCGACCCGCCTGCCGCATGATCCACACCGGCGTCCGGTCGACCGGCCGGCGCGCCAGCGCGTCGACCAGGCGGCGGCTCATCGAGCGGCCCCGACTGCGGACACCAGAACGTCGATCGCCTCGTCGACCACCCCGACATGAGATTCCATCAGGAACAGCGCCTCGAACTGCGACGGGGGAAGAAGGACTCCACCCGCGTACGCCGCCTGGAAGAAGCGAGCGAACCGGTCGCGGTCGACGGTGGCGGCATCGTCCCAGGATCGGACCTGGGATGGACCGAAGAACACTGTCATCATCGCCCCGACCCGCTGCACGCAGCCATCGACGCCGTGTGTCACCAGCGCCGCCGACAGCGCCGACTCCATGCGCTCGCCCACCGATTCGAGGATGTCGTAGATCTCGGGGCGTTCGATCAATCGGCGCAGACAGGCGATTCCGGCGGCGGTCGCCAGCGGGTTTCCTGCCAGCGTGCCCGCCTGATAGACGGGGCCATCCGGTGCGACCGTGCGCATGAGATCCGTCCGCCCCCCGTAGGCGGCGGCCGGGGTGCCACCGGCGACGACCTTGCCCAGACAGGTGAGATCCGGAGTGACCCCGTAACGCTCCTGAGCACCACCCCGGGCGACGCGGAACCCAGTCATCACCTCGTCGAAGATCAGCAGAGCACCGTTGTCGTCGCACAGAGACCGGAGCCCCTGGAGGAACCCGTCGTCGGGCGGAACGACGCCCATGTTCCCGGCGACAGGCTCGACGATCACGGCAGCCACATCGCCGGAACTGAAGGCGGCGGCGACGGATTCCAGATCGTTGAAGCGTGCGAGGCGGGTGTCGGCCACGGTCGAGGCAGGAACCCCAGGACTGTCCGGTTCGCCGAGTGTGGCGAGGCCCGAGCCTGCCTTCACCAGGAACGGGTCGGCGTGGCCGTGATAACAGCCCTCGAATTTGACGATCCCCGACTTGCCGGTGGCGGCCCGAGCCACCCGGATCGCCGAGGCGGTCGCTTCCGTGCCCGAATTGACCAAGCGCACCACTTCGATCGACGGGACCAACTCGACGATCAACTCCGCCAGCTCGACCTCCATCGACGTCGGAACGCCGAACGAGGTGCCCTTGCGGGCGGCTTCGGAGATTGCCGCGACGATCTCCGGGTCGGCGTGGCCGAACAGCAGCGCACCCCACGATGCGATGAAGTCGATCAGCCGGTCGCCGTCCTCTGTCGTCAGATGTGCCCCGCTGCCCGAGGCCACGAACGGAGGGTTTCCTCCCACGGCTTTGAAGGCGCGGGCGGGCGAGTTCACACCGCCCGGCATGACGGCAGTGGCGCGGGCGAAGAGGGCGTCCGACACGGGAGAACTCATGCCGACTCCAGGGCGCGAGCAGCACGGGTGGCGAAATAGGTGAGGATGATGCCTGCCCCCGCTCGGGCGATCCCGGTGAGCGACTCCAGCATCACGCGCTCGCCGTCGATCCAGTCGTTGGCGGCGGCCGCCTCGATCATCGAGAATTCGCCGGACACCTGATAGGCCGCCACCGGAACGTCGACCGAGGCGCGCACGGCCGCGATGACGTCGAGATACGGGCCGGCAGGTTTCACCATCACCATGTCCGCACCTTCTGCCAGGTCCTGTTCCACTTCTGCGAGCGCCTCTCGCACGTTGGGCGGATCCATCTGGTGGGTGCGCCGGTCCCCGAACGCCGGTGTCGACCCTGCGGCGTCCCGGAACGGCCCGTAGTAGGCGCTGGCGTACTTGGCGGAGTACGAACAGATCGCCAACTCGTCGTATCCGGCGGAGTCGAGTGCGGTGCGGACGGCACCGATGCGGCCGTCCATCATGTCGGACGGGGCGACGACGTCCGCACCGGCGTCGGCGTAGGCCAGTGCGGCCTGCGAGAGGAGCGGGAGGGTGGCGTCGTTGTCGACCGTTTCGCCCCGCAGCACGCCGCAGTGGCCGTGGCTCGTGTATTCGCACAGGCACACATCAGCCCACACCACCATGTCGGGAACCGCGTCCTTGATCGCCCGTATGGCTTCGGGGACCGGGCCGTGCGGATTCCAGGCTTGCGAGCCTGTCTCGTCCTTCGCCTCGGGAATCCCGAAGAGGATCACGCCCCCCACGCCGACAGAAGCGGCTTCCTTGACGACGCCGACCAGGCGGTCGACGGACAGTTGCGAGTGCCCCGGCATCGAACGGATCGGATTGTCGACGTCGCGTCCTGGGACGGCGAATAGCGGGAGTACGAACCCGGACGGATCGAGTCGGGTCTCGGCCACCATTCGACGGAGGGCCGCCGATCGGCGGAGTCTGCGCGGGCGGACGGTCGGGAAGGTGCTCATGCGTTGATCCTCTCTGCGAGCGCTGCGACGAGTTCTTCGAACCCGGGAGTCTTGGGCACGACGGGGTTCTCGACCCCCCGCACCCGCAGGGCAGAAGCGGTCCTCGCCCCCATGGCGCCGATCACCAGCCCGTCCAGGTGACGGCGCATCAGCCAACCGTCGACGGCAGAAGGCGATCCGAAGATGGCGGCGTCGACCTTGTCGTCATTCGGGGAGATGGGGATCGTGTCGTAGGCGGTGGCGGCGTAGACGGTCGCACCCATGTGCTCCAGGGCAGCATCCGTCGACGGGTCCGCTGCTCTGGCGTGGGGGAAGACGATGCGAAGACCCTTGACGTCGAGTGTTGCAACGAGTTCGGAGACTCCGCCCGAGCCGACACGCTTGACGACTCCGCCGGCTTCTTCGACTGCGGCTGCGGTTGCCGAACCGACTGCTGCGACCGGGGTGGCCGGCATGTCTGCTTCGGGCCAGGTCACCCGCACGGCGCGGGCCGACGTCAGGACGATCAGGTCGGCCTTCTTGGCATGCTTTCGCAAGGCTTCGAGGACCTCGGCGGGTGCCGGGCTGATCGAGATGCACGGGAGCATCACCGGAATCAGCCCATGAGCGATCAGAGGCTCCGCCAGTCGGGGCGCAGAGTCCGCAGTGGTGGTCACGGCGACACGTTTCACAGTCCCAACGCCTCCTGCAGGAGCCGGCTCGCTTTTGCACTGTCGGAATCACGCACCTGGGCGCGCCGGGCGCCTCCGACATCTTCGACGAAACCGTGCATCGTGAACGCGTCCCCGTCGACGGCGGCCAGTGCCCCCAGTGCTGCCCGACATCCTGCTCCAGTCCGGGCGAGAAGCGAGCGTTCTGCTTCCACGGCATTGCGGGTGGGGCCGTGATCGAGGGCGGTCACCAGTTCTGCCGCCTGCGAGCCCGACATGACCTCGACTGCGAGCGCACCCTGGGCCGGTGCCGGCACCATCTCGGAAACGGAGAAACGTTGGGCGATGGCGTGACGGGCGTCGGTCCGATTCAGCCCGGCTTCGGCGAGAACGATGGCGTCGAACTCCCCGGAAGCCACTTTGCCGAGCCGGGTTTCGACGTTTCCGCGAATTCCGTCGATGACCAGATCGGGACGCAGCGCTGCCAGTTGGGCCGTCCTGCGCGGACTCCCTGTGCCGACCCGTGCCCTTGGGGGCAGCGAGTCGAGCGTTCCCCCGCATAGGACATCCCACGGGGATTCTCGCTCAGGGAAGAAGACCGTGAGTTCTTCGGGCCCGGCCACGGGAAGGTCCTTGCAGGAGTGGACGGCCAGGTCGGCGTCGTCGGTGAGGACCGCCATCTGCACGGAACGGACGAAGGCGCCCACTTCGGTCAGCGTCGTGACGGCAGAGATGCGGTCAGCGTCGCCTGTGGTGGTCACCTCGACCAGTGTGACGGCGATCCCGGGATGGGCTGCCGTCAGCCGCTCACCGACCCAGCGAGCCTGGGCGAGGGCAAGCGCGGACGCCCGAGTGGCGATGCGGAGCGGCCTCATTCATCGACGCCGAAGGCGTCGGCGACCACGTCGACTGCTTCCGGAGCCCGGTCGGGTTGCTTGATGTAGGCGATCGGTCCTGCGAGCAGCGTTCGGGCAACGGTGTGGGCTGTCTGGCGGAGCACCGCGCGGTCCTCGTCGCTGTTGAGCCGAGAACCGAAGCGTGCGACCACCGATTCGACGACGTCGTCGGCCTGTTTGGTCAGACCACCGATGACCGGACCCACCTGGTGGTGATCGACGAATGCGCGGTGGGCGTGCATGGCGGCCTGTCTGACCAGGGCGTCGGCCTCGTCACTGCGGGGACGGCGCTCGGCCATCCGGGCGAGGTCGTCGATGTCGAGGTATCTCAGGGTGGCGGAGCCGGTGACCGGGAAGTCGGGGGGCATCGCCATGTCGACCAGCGTCAGGGGGGTGGAGCGGCGGGTCACCACCGCCGACATCTCGTCGGCGTCGACGAGCCGTCGCTTGGCGGAGGTGGCCGAAATCACGGCAGGGAACTCCTCCAATGCCTCGATCGCCCGGTCGAACGGCCATACATCGACGTGTGCGGCCTTCACCCGCTCGGGATTCCGCGCACAGACAGTGATCAACGGTGGCGCAGGAAGACCCTGGAGTGCTCGCACCACCGCGGTGGCCATCGCACCCGAGCCGAGCACCGCCACCCGGTCGGCATTGCCGACAACCTGGGCGGCGACCGCCGCCATCGAATCGTGCGGGGAGTCGCCGATCAGTTCGCGGGCTTGGCGCCCGGCGGCGACGGCGGTCTCGATCAGCTTGCCGAAGATGCCGGCCACCGATCCCGCTTCGGTCGCCTTCGCCAGGGTCTGACGGAACTGGGTGAGGATCTCTGCTTCGCCCCTGATCGGGGATTCGAGACCGGCGGCCACCCGGTAGAGGTGCTCGACGGCATCGGCGTCGTGTCTGATCTTGGCGATGCCGACGTCACCGCTCCCTGCGAAGAGTTCGCCGAGTCTGCGTTGCAGGTCTTCGGTGTCGCCTGCGACGACCACCTCGGTGCGCAGGCAGGTGTTGAGCACGAAGGTCGAACCGTCGTCGTCGGTCCGACGCAGCCCCTCGGCGAGACGGGCACGGGTGGCGCTGTCCACCGCCGGATAGGCGAACGTGGCCGACGAGATGTGGGTCGAACTGCTCATGAAGCCGCCATGAACCTACTTCTCGGGGTTCCAACTGCCAGTCGAGAAGAACGCATCAGCCGATCCATTGTCGCGGTGTTCCGGACAGGAGGTTAAGCAACTCCGCCTCGGGTGAGCCTGCGTCGGGTTGGTGGTCATAGGACCAGGCGGCATGGGGAGGAAGCGACGCCAGGATGGACTCGGTGCGGCCACCGGTCTCGAGACCGAACTTGGTGCCACGGTCCCACACGAGGTTGAACTCGACGTACCGGCCGCGGCGAATGCGGTGCCACCCGGTCTCCCGCATGCCGTACTCGGCTGTGATCCGTCGCTGGAGCACCGGCACATAGGCGTCGACCAGGTGGTCGGCGAGATCCTGTTGGAACGCCCACACCTCGTCGAGGTTTTCGGTCAGGTGATCGAAGAACAGCCCGCCGACTCCGCGCGCCTCGCCTCGATGAGGGAGGTAGAAGTACTCGTCGCACGCCCGTTTCCACGCCTCGTAGTCGGCAACCGGGTGACGGTCACAGGCGTCCGCCAGCACGCGATGGAAGTGGACGGCGTCCTCGTCGAACAGGTAATACGGGGTGAGGTCGGCTCCTCCGCCGAACCAGGCCTTCTCGTCCCCCGACTCGAAGTAGCGGACGTTGGCGTGGAAGGTCGGGGCGTACGGGTTGCGAGGATGCACGATGATCGAGACGCCGGTGGCGTAGAACTCGTCGCCCATCGCTGCCACCCGCTCCGACAGGTTGGGCGGCGTCTTGCCCCCGACAGCGGAGAAGTTGACGGCCGCCTTTTCGATGTGCCGCCCGCCCGTGAGGATTCTCGTCTCCCCGCCACCGCCGCCCTCCCGGGTCCAGGCATCGACGACGAACGGTTCACCGTCGAGTTCCTCGATGGCGGAGGCGAATCGGTCCTGGACCCCTCGATAGAACTCTTCGATGTCTGCTCTGCTCACCACGGTCGATAGCCTCCGAACGGATGGCTCGTACTGCTGACGAACTCACCGCTGACGATCTGGCGTTCCTGGCCGAACGCCACCTCGGCACGCTCACGACCATGCGCGCCGACGGCTCGCCGCACGTGGTGGCTATCGCCTTCACCTACGACGAGGGTGCGGTGTCCATCATCTCCTCGGACGGCACCCAGAAAGTGGTCAACGTCGACGAGCGGCGACGGGCGGTGGTCTGCCAGGTGGACGGTCGTCGTTGGCTGGCGTTGGAAGGGGACGCGGAGGTGCTCCGCCACCCCGAAGCCGTGGCCGAAGGAGAGCGGCTCTTCGAACGGCGCTACCGGCCGGTGCGAGAGAATCCGCGGCGGGTCGTCATACGTTTCGACGTCGATCGGGTGCTCGGCTGAGGGCTTCACGCACTCCTCGCCATGTCTGAGACGGCGGCGACCCAGCGGTCGTCGGCATTGACACACGGGACGAGGAGGAATGCCTCGCCTCCCAGCTCTTCCCATTGCTTGCGCAAGCGGATGCCGATCTCCTCGATCGTCTCGAGACAGTCGGCGGTGAAGGATGGGGTGAGCACGGCGATTTTGCGCACTCCGGCCGCATACAGCTTGGGGATCTCCTTGTCCGTGTATGGCTCGATCCACTTCTGACCCGCCAAACGGGATTGGAAGGTGGTCGAAGCCGAATCGCCGTCGAGGCCGAGTCGGGCCATGAGACCGCGGGTCGTGGCGAAACACTGGGCCCGATAACAAAAGGCGTTCTTCTCGTTCATCGAGTCACAGCACCACGAGTTCTGTAGGCACCACTCACCCGAGGCGTCGCTCTTCTTGATCTGCTTCTCGGGCAGTCCGTGGTAGCTGAACAGGACGTGGTCGGGCGCGAAGTCATCGAGGAGAGGCCGGGCGATTCCGGCGGCGGCATCGAGGAAACCTGGGTTGTCGTAGAACGACCCGACGGTGCGCACGTCCGGAACGTTCCGACGGGAGCCGATCACCTCGAGGGCCTTCTGCACGGCGGATCCACCACTGGCGGAGGCGTACTGCGGGAACTGGGGGAAGAGGACGATCTGTCTGCATCCCGCCTCGGCGAGTTCGGCGACGGCTGAGGCGATCGACGGGCTCTGGTACCGCATGCCGTAGGCAACCCGGTACTCGTCGCCGAGGACGGCCTGCAACTTGGAGGCGAGTGCTTCGGTGAAGACGATGAGGGGGGACCCCTGCTCTGTCCACACCTTCTCATAGGCCTCCGCCGACTTCTTCGGGCGGAACGGGAGGATGACGGCATTGAGCAGCAGCCACCGGGCGGGAGCGGGCATATCGAGGACCCTCGGGTCGGACAGGAACTCGCGGAGGTACTTGCGGACGTCGGGGACCTCGGTCGAATCCGGAGTGCCGAGTTGCAGCAGGAGCACACCAACAGGGGAGGCGGGAAGTTCGGACATGGGCAGGCAACGTACCCCCACCCCAACCCGACCCGTAGTCGACACCCGACGGATCGAACCCTGGGTTGAGTCCGTCGCATACGACGGATTTCCGCCACGGTTCACAGCATCCGCCACAATCAGCGGCGATGTTCACCTTCGGGATCTCCGGGATGCCGCCGGAAGGCACCAGCCATGAGGCGTTTCTCGACGGGCTAGTCGAAAAGGGTCACGGCGCGTTCGAGTTGGGGTTCACCGGCGGGTTCCCGTGGAAAGAGAAGGACTGCGCCCGATTCGGCGAGCTGGCCGCCGAACGGGGTATCCGCCTCAGCGCCCACGCTCCCTATTTCGGATCGCTGACGGTCGCAGACGAAGACCGTGCCAAGCAGACTGTCGCCGCCATCGAACACACGATGAAGCTCGGTGCCGCCCTCGGTGCGACCATCATCTGCGCCCATCCGGGAGCGAAGGGCGAACACACCTCCGACGAACTCTTCGACATGATCCGCCGAAGGCTCGACTGGATCGGAACCAAGGTCGGCGGTCTGGGCGTCTCGCTCGGCCTGGAGACGGCTGGCAACGATCGCGGTTTCGGCACTCTGGGTGATATCGCGATGCTCGCCGCCGAATATCCGTTCGTTCGGCCGATCGTCGACTGGGCCCATGTTCACGCCATGACAGACGGCGGCCTCACGAGCACCGACGCCTTCGCCGCCGTGCTCGAATTCGTCAAAGACTCCTTCGACGCCATCCGGATCAGTCCACTCCAGTGCCAGTTCAGCGACAACATCTTTGGTCCACACGGCGAGATCCGCCACACGACCTATGGCGAAGGGACCCTCCGGATTGCGCCCCTCATCGAGGCGGCCAGGACGGCAGACGTGGGGATGATCGTGATCTCCGAATCACCCGATGCCGCCAGTCACGACGCCATCTGGGAAGAGATGCGAACGGTTCTCGCCAGCAGACCGGAAGCGCGCGGCCGACTCGTTTCGAACCGCTTGGTCGACACTCCCGCCGCCGTGCGGGTGGAGAAGCAGGGCGATCGATGGACCGTGCTCGGATCCCCGCGTCCGCTCAGTCTCTCCAATATCGAGAAGCCGTATTTCCCCGACGGTGTCACCAAGGGCGACCTGATCCAGTACTACGCCTCGATCGCCGACCTGCTTCTCCCGCATCTGGCCGGCCGACCGTTGTCCATGTCCCGATATCCGGAGGGGATCGGAGGCCCGTCGTTCTACGAAAAACGCGCTCCCGGTCACCAGCCGGAGTGGATGGCGACCGGAAACGTCGGTTCGGAGTCGATGGGCGGCGACATCGACTTCCTGCTGGCCGACAGTCGCCAGGCGCTCATGTGGTTCGCCAACATGGGGTGTATCGAGATGCACCCGTTCCATTCCCGGGTCGACGATCTCGACCATCCGGATCTGGCGATATTCGATCTCGACCCGGCGGAAGGGTCGACCTGGGACCAGGTCATCACCGCGGCGGGGATGATCAGAACGGTGCTCGGCCAGCTCGAACTGGTCGGACTGCCGAAGCTGTCCGGCTCGAAAGGCATGCACATCTACGTTCCGTTGGCCCCGGTCCACAGCCATGAGCGGGTCAGGCGTTTCGTGGGTGCCGTCGGTGAGTTGCTGGCGGCGGCCAACCCCGACGACGTGACGATGGCCTGGGACATTCCGAAGCGACGCGGCAGAGTCTTCATCGATCACAACCGGAATGCCTTCGGCCAGACCATCGCATCGGTCTACTCGGTCCGGCCGCGGCCTGGTGCACCCGTCTCGGTTCCCCTCCGGTGGGATGAGATCGGCGACATTCGCAACGGCGACTTCACGATCGACAACATCTGGGATCGGCTGCGGGGGTCGGGTGACCTCTTCTCCGGCGTGCTCGACAACCCCCAGACCCTCGACGGAGCCGAAGAACGGCTCGGGATCGACGGGGCCGATGCGACGCGATCCGACTCTCCCGCGTAGGCTCCGGACGTGCTTTCAGACAGACCCGTGGACCTCTATGCCCGTGTGAACATCCTCGACGGGAAGTCGGTGCGGCTCCCGCGCGGAAGTCTGGACAACGCCATCACCCTCGACAACGACCCGATCTCGCGGGCCAGGAACTGGCGGGAGCAGGGTGCCGATGCCATCCACGTCGTCGATCTCGACGCCGCCGCCAACGGCGACTATCGCAACCGGGACCTGATCGATCGGCTCATCGAGGCCGTCGACGGACCGGTCCAGGTGGCAGGCGGAATTCGCTCCCATGTCGAGGCCGGTCGGCTGATCGACGCCGGTGCCTGGCGGGTGGTCATGGGGACGGCTGCCATCGAAGATCAGAACATGGTGTGGGACCTGTGCCGCGACCATCCAGACAAGATCGTCGTCTCGCTGGATGTCCGACCCAACGAGGAGATCGCCACTCGGGGATGGACCAAGAACTCGGGTCGGTTCCTCGAAGAGGTTCTCGTCGAGATGAGTTCGGCGGGAGCTGTGTCCTTCCTGATCGCCGAAGCAGGTCGCGACGCCCTCATCGAACCGCCGGACAAGACGATCCTCGCCACCGCCCTCCGCACCGTCGACGAACCGGTCATCGCGTCAGGCGGCGTGCGGCATCTCGACGACCTCCGAGAGTTGATCTCGATCGAAGAGAGCGGCAGGCGACTCGGAGGGATCGTGGTTGGACGTGAGGTGACACACGGTCGTTTCACCCTGTCCGAAGCGAAGTCCGTCATCGACGAAGGGCCGACACCCAAGCCAGCAAAACCTGCGAAAAAGTCGGTGAAGGAACCCGAACCGTCGCGCGACGACGCCAAGCAGATCGACCAGTACCGCCTGCTGGCCGCTGAATTGGAGAAGGGCGCCTCGCACGCTCGCACCGCCGCCAAGAGGATCAAGGAAGGGAACCAGCCACGCGACGCCGCCCACGGTTTCGCGGTGCAGGGTCATCTGGTGCGGGCCGCAGAGATCCTCGACGAGATCGCCGCCGAACACGCCGACCGGGCTGAAGCCTGAACGCTCAGCCGAGCTGTTTCGCCACGAAGTCGTTCCAGGTCGCGCCCGTCTCGTCGCGGTGTTCGGTGAGGTTGCCTCCCGCCCGGAATGCCGCACCCACCAGTCCCGGCACATTGATCCTGATGATCCGGCGCCGGCGACCGTGGGCTGCCGCCACCGACCCCGCCAGATCTCTGACGTCGTAGACGGTCGGTCCGCCCAGGTCTCCGAGTCGTCCGGCCGCCTGACCGTCAGCGGCCTGCACGAGGCATCGGGCGGCAACTGCTGAATCGAGAACCTGAAAGCGGGTGTCGTTCGGGACCGGGACGATCGGCCAGCTCGACAGCTTGCCGAGAGCGAACCACAGCAAGTCGTGGAACTGGGTGAAACGCTGGATCGTGTGTGGATTCCCGGACTGTTCGAGGCTTTCCTCGGCGGCGGTCTTCGACTTGTAGTAGCCGAGCGGGATCACGTCGGAGCCGACGATGCCGGGGAAGACGATGTGGACTCCGCCCGCCCGCTGTGCGGCCTCCACCAGATTCTTCGTACCGCCGCGGTCGGTGGCGGCGTGCCGCCGGGGATCCGAGGCGCAGTGGATGATGACGTCGACGCCGGTGACGGCAGAGTCGAGGCCGTCTCCCGTGCCGACATCTCCCACCACCCAGCCGTCACCGCCACGGGAAGAGCGGCTGAGTCGGCGCACGACGTGCCCATTCGCCGTGGCGATGCGGGCCACCTTCCTGCCGAGCACGCCCGTTGCTCCGGTGACCAACATCTCCATCGCCGGCAATGTACCGGTACATTCGGATGGATCACACCTCGGAGACCCTGGATGAGCAGTCGCATCGCCCACCGCACCTGTCCGCTCTGCGAGGCCACCTGCGGCCTCGAGATCACCCTCGAGAACGAACGCGTGAAGGTGATCAGGGGCGATCGTGAAAACCCGTTCTCGCAGGGTTTCATCTGTCCGAAAGGCTCGACGCTTGGTCGTCTACACGACGATCCTGACCGGATCCGTACTCCTCTAATCAAGCGCGATGGAGTGTTCGTGCAGGCGACCTGGGACGAGGCTCTCGCCGAGATCGATCGTCGGCTCACGCCGATCGTGGCCGAGCACGGGCGGGACGCCGTTGCCCTCTACCTCGGCAACCCCAACGCTCACGGTTTCCACAACAACCTGGCGATCCGTCCGTTCGCCAAAGCTCTCGGCAGCCGCAACATCTTCACCGCTGCGACCGTCGATCAGATGCCGAAGCACGTGTCGTCGGGGTACATGTTCGGACACGCCGGGTTGATCCCGGTCCCCGACGTCGACCGCACCGATTTCCTCCTGATGCTGGGGGCGAACCCCCTCGAGTCGAACGGCAGTCTGGCCACGGCACCGGACTGGCCAGGACGTCTGCAGGCGTTGACGCAGCGCGGCAGCCGGTTGGTGGTCGTCGACCCTCGCCGCACCAAGACCGCGGAACTCGCCGACCTCCACATCCGTATTCGGCCCGGTTCGGACGCCGCCTGGTTGCTGTCGCTCGTGCATTCCCTGTTCGACGAAGGTCTCGTTTCGGACGATCTCGCTGGCGTGAACGGCCTGGATGAGGTCAGGGAGGCAGTCCGCGGCTTCGATCCGGGCGTCACCGCCTCCTTCACCGGGATCGACGACGAGACCACCCGGCAGGTGGCGCGGGACCTCGCCGGCGCTTCGACGGCGTGCGTGTACGGGCGGATCGGCACGCACACGGTCGAGTTCGGGACTCTGGCCTCGTGGGCGGTCGACGTCCTCAACGTCATCACCGGGAACCTGGACCGGCCGGGTGGAGCGATGTTCCCTATCGCTTTGCATCAGTCTGCGGGTCGGGAGGCGCGTGCCTTTCGGCAGGGACGCTTCCGCAGCAGGGTACGCGACCTGCCGGAGACGCTCGGCGAACTGCCCGCCGCCACGATCGCCGATGAGATCCTTACGGAAGGCGACGGCCAGGTGAGGGCCTTCTTCACGATCGCCGGGAATCCGGCGCTGACCACGCCGGACGCCGTCCGGTTGGAAGAGGCACTCGAATCCCTCGAGTTGATGGTCTCTGTGGACATCTACATCAACGAGACCACCCGTCACGCCGACGTCATCCTCCCGGGCGACTCTGCGCTGGAGAAGTCGCATTACGACCTGGCGTTCACGACGCTGTCCCTGCGCGAATACGCCATGTATTCGGAGGCGGTCTTCGAGCGCGACGGTCTGTCCGAGTTCGATGCGATTGTCGCCCTCACCGGGATTGCGGCCGGGATGGGATCAGCGGTTGATCCGGCAACGCTCGCCGAGGCTGCGCTGGTGTCGCGAGTTCAGTCGGCGGTCGCGGACGCCGAATCGCCGATCCACGGCCGTGATCCCGACGAGATCCTCAAAGAACTCGCGCCGTGGCCGATCCCCGAGCGGTTCTTGGATCTCATGATCCGGACCGGCCATCGGGGCGACGGGTTCGGATCCGACCCGGAAGGGATGACCCTCGAGCGACTTGCCGCTGCCCCTCACGGCATCGACTTCGGTCCTCTCACGCCGCGTCTCGACGAAGCTGTCTGCACGCCCTCGGGCCTCGTCGAGCTCGCTCCCGAGCCAATCCTCGCCGACCTCCCCCGACTGCAGGCGGCGGTCGAAACCCACATGTCCGGGACGATGGTGCTGATCGGACGACGCGAACTGCGCTCCAACAACTCCTGGCTGCACAACGTCGAGGTGCTGGTGCGGGGCGAGGAGCGATGCACGCTGCAACTTCATCCCGACGATGCCGCGCGGCTGGGGGTCGACTCCGGCGACCGGGTGACCGTTCAGTCGAGAGTCGGGGTGGTGACGGCTCCGGCCGAGATCACGGACTCGGTGATGGCCGGTGTCGTGAGTCTTCCCTACGGGTGGGGGCACGACACTGAAGGTGCGAGCCTGTCCGTGGCATCCCAGCGACCCGGCGTGAACACCAACGTGCTCACCGACGCGATCCCGCTCGATCCGCTGTCGGGAAACGCGGTCCTCAACGGCATCCCGGTAGAGCTGACAGCCGCTCGATGATGTTGCGCCGTCAGATATCGTGGCCGCATGGTCAAACCTGACACCACCGGCTTCGACACGCTCTCGATCCACGCCGGAGCCCGGCCGGATCCGACGACCGGTGCGAGAACGACACCGATCTACCACTCGGCGTCGTTCGTCTTCGAAGACACCGCCCATGCCGCCTCCCTGTTCAATCTCGAAGTGCCCGGCCACATCTACAGCCGGATCTCCAATCCGACCGTCTCGGTCTTCGAACAGCGGATCGCCGCCCTCGAAGGCGGGGTGGCCGCCGTCGCCACCGCATCGGGTCAGGCGGCGTTGCACATCGCCATCACCACGCTCATGGGACAGGGTGGCCACATCGTGTGTTCTGCTGCGGTGTACGGCGGCACGGTCAATCTGCTCGTCAACACGCTGCCGCGTTTCGGGATCACCACGACCTTCGTCGACCCGCGTGACCATGCCGCCATCTCCGACGCCATCACCGAAGACACGAGGCTGGTGATCGGCGAGACCATCGGCAACCCGATCATGAGCGTGCTCGACATCCGGGGGGTGGCAGACGCCGCCCACCGGAACGGGGTGCCCCTCCTGATCGACAACACGTTCGCCTCCCCATATCTGTGCCGTCCCGTCGAGTGGGGCGCCGACCTCGTGTACCACTCGGCCACCAAGTTCATCGGCGGTCACGGAACGGTGATCGGCGGGGTGCTGGTCGACGGCGGGACGTTCGATTGGGAGGGTTCCGGGCGGTTCCCGACCCTCACCGAACCGTACGAGGGTTATCACGGGATCGACTTCGTCGACGAGTTCGGTCCGTCCGCCTTTGCCGCCCGGGCGAGGGCCGAAGGGCTGCGCGACTTCGGAGCATCGATGAGTCCAGACACCGCGTTTCACCTCATCCAGGGGTGCGAGACGCTGCCGGTGCGTATGGAGCGGCATGTGGCCAACGCGATGCGTATTGCGACCTTCCTCGAAGAGCACGAGATGGTGCGGTGGGTGGCCTATCCCGGTCTGGTGTCGCATCCTGATCACGAGCTGGCCGCGGCGATGATGCCGCGCGGGAGCGGGGCGGTGCTCGCGTTCGGAATCGAAGGAGGCCGTGCTGCCGGGGCCCGATTCATCGAGTCGGTCGAGGTCTTCAGTCATCTCGCCAACATCGGCGACCTCCGATCCCTGGTCATTCACCCAGGATCCACCACCCATCAGCAGATGACAGGTGAACAGTTGGCAGCCGTCGGAATCGGCGAGGACCTGATCCGGGTTTCTGTCGGGCTGGAGGACGTTGACGACCTGATCGGTGATCTCACCCAGGCGCTGCGAGCGGCCGGGAAGGCGTAGGGGTGGAACTCTTCGTCGACGGGCGTCGAGTCTTCGTTCACACCGGCGGCGTCGTGCCGGACTGTTCGGAGGGTGCAGTGCTCCTCGTTCATGGCGCGGGCAACGACCACACCATCTGGCGCTTTCTCACCCGTCGGCTGGCGGCTGCCGGCTATCCGACGCTGGCCGTCGACCTTCCCGCGCATGGCAAGAGCGAAGGTCCGGCGCTGGGTTCGATCGAGGAGATGGCCGACTGGTGTCTGGCTGTGGTCGACGCGGCGGGCGGGACCGAGGTGGCGGTCGTCGGGCATTCGATGGGGTCCCTGATCGCCATGCAGGTAGCTGTTGCCGCCCCGACGCGTACGCGCGGGCTGGCGCTCTACGCCACCACCGAACGCATGGGTGTTCATCCCGACCTGCAGGATGCGGCTGAGCGTCAGGAGAAGCTGGCAGCGGATCTCATCGTCGGGTGGACGCACACCGGTCGATCGCGCTTCGGTCATCACGCCTCACCCGGGCTGTGGATGGCCGGGGCGAACCGGCGTCTCCTCGAGCGGAATGCCGGATCATTGGCGACGGATCTGCTGGCCTGCTCGGCCTGGGACGCCGGCGAGGTGGCAGAGCGGATCAAGACCCCGACCGTCGTCGTCCTCAGCGAGCATGATCGTATGGTCCCCGCCAAACTCGGCCAACGGCTGGCCGACTCGATCGCGGACAGTGAGGTGTTCGTGGTCGCAGACGGGTCGCACGCATCGATCTACGACCACCCCGAGTTGGCGGCGGAGCCGGTCGTCAGATGGCTGGCGCAGGTGTGGTCCGGGCGCGATTGACCGTCCGAACGGCAGGTGTCACACTCGCCAGCCGCGTCCGCGGGCGCTGAAGGAGAGGTTGGCGATGTTGAACATGACGGACCCTGGACGATCCGTCGGCGAGGTGACCACCCGGTATCACACGCTCGCCACCCCCTTCGAGACCCAAGGTGGCGAGACGATTCAGGAGGTCACGCTCGCCTACGAGATGTACGGCGAACTCAACGAGGCGCGGGACAACCTGGTCGTCGTGTTTCATGCCATCACCGGCAGCCAGCACGCCGCCGGGATCAACAGGGGTGTCGAAGGAATCGACGGCCGTTGGACCGAGGAAATCCATCGGGGATGGTGGGACGGGTTCATCGGTCCCGGACGGGCGATGGACACCGACCGTTACGCCGTCCTGTGTGTCAACTATCTGGGCGGTTGTTACGGGTCGACCGGCCCATCGTCGATCGATCCGGCCACCGGGCGCCGTTACGGGTCGACGTTTCCGAAGGTGACGCTCACCGACATCGTGGAGTCCCAGGCGCGGCTGCTGGACGAGTTGGGAATTGAGAAGGTCCACGCGGTCATCGGCGGATCCGTCGGCGGGATGATGGCGGCGGTCTTCGCCACTCGCTATCCAGATCGGGTCGACGTCGTCATTCCGATCGCTTCCGGACTGCGAACCACGACCCTGCAGGGCCTGTTGAACTTCGAGCAGATGATGGCGATCGTGCGAGATCCCAACTTCTCGGGCGGCGACTATTACGACCTCGATCATCCGAATGTCGGGCTGTCGATCGCGCGCACGATCGGTCACAAGATGTTCGTGTCGCTGTCCGCGCTGAAGGAGCGGGCGCGAAGCCAGGTGGTCCAGAACGTGGATCTGGGCGGATACGAGATCATGAGCCCGCTCGAGTCCTACATGCTGCATCACTCCGAGAAGTTCGTGGAGCGGTTCGACGCCAACACCTATCTGATCGTCATGCGCATCTGGCAGCACTTCGACCTCGTGCGGGAAGTGGGTGGCACCTCGATCGAAGACGTGTTGTCGCGCTGTGTCGACCAGCGCTGGCAGGTGTTCACCGTCGACTCCGACGTGTGCTTCTATCCCGAAGAGCAGACGGAGATGTACAACGCCCTACTGGCGGCCGGGGTGCCGGTGAGGCGGTTCACGCTCCACTCGGAGAAGGGCCACGACTCGTTCCTGACCGAGCCGCACCTGTACGAGGCGCTGATCCAGGACGTCTTCGGCGGCTGGCACGACCTGACCGTCCAAGACATCGGCTCCCTCTAGCGGGGTCGCGACGCACTGAACCCAGGGTTGCCTGCGTCGTATACGACGGATTCTCGCCACGGTTCGGCCAGTCCGATCGTGTCACACCTCTTTGGCACGTTTCGGGCCATGTCTTCATCGAACATCAACAAGCAGGTTCTGGAGTTTGCCGCCGCTCATGGCGGGGTGGTGACCGCCGACTTCCTCGCCGAACTCGGCTTTACGCGGAACATGATCGACGGTCGGGTCCGACGCCATGGTTGGACGGGCACAGGTCGCGGTGCCTACCGGGTGATCCCGGCGCGGGACAGCGTGGACTGGTTGCGATCGGTGGTCGCGGTGGTTGATCGGGCCACGGTTTCTCACGAGGCTGCGGCCGAGCTCCACCGCATTCGGAGAGTTCCTTGGGGAAGGGCTGTGGTGACGGCTCACTCCCGGACCACGCACGACTTCGGACCAGTGGAGTTTCATCGCGCCCACGATCTCCTCGACTGGCATCGAACGGTCGTCGGAGGTTTGCCGGTCACGACAATCGAGCGCACGGTTGTCGATCTGGCGAAGACGAGGTCGGTTCGCCACATTGGTGCCATTGTCGATGACCTCGTGTCGTCCCAGCGCCTGAATCTCGATGCCCTGGAGGCAGTAGCTCGATGCGTTGCGCGGCGCGGGAAGCCAGGCTCGGTGACGATGCGGACCGTCTTGCAGAGCCGTCTCGGGATTGATCGCTCGGAGTCCGAACTCGAACGGCGCGGGCGAAAGCTCATCGCTGACGCCGGATTGCCTTTGCCGCACTCCGAGTATCCGATCCCCTGGGCTCCGTACCGTCGCTTCGATGATGCATATCCATCGATTCGGCTCGCCATCGAGTGGGATTCCATTCGCTATCACGGGACCCTTTCGTCGTTCGACGCGGATCGGGAACGGGATCGATTGGTGATCCTTCACGACTGGCGCATCCTTCGTTTTACGTGGAAGGACGTCATGGAGCACCCGGACCGCGTAGTGCAGACGATCGCAGAGCTGCTTGATCGGGTGGCTGAACGCTCACCTCTGAACTAGGACGAGGATACGTCGGATACGACGGATCTAACCCTGGGTTCGGTCCGTCGCCGGGCGGCCGGGGCCGGGGGGGCCGGCGAAGACTTGGGCGTGGGTCATCCAGGAGGCGGCGATGGGACCCGAAACTTCCAGCGCGGTATCGGAGAGGTGGCGGCGTTGGGCGACGACCAGACAGAAGTCCTCGACCGGGCCCCGCACCAAGTCGGCACTCTCGTCGTTCCATGTCCGCACGTCTCCCGACGGGCCCGTCAACTCCACCCGCACCCTGGCGTCAGGCACCTCCAACCCGCGATTCTGGAAAGAGAAGCGGAACGTCTTGACCCCCAGGGTGGCCACATGGAAGAGTCGATCGGTCGGCTCTCGCACGACGCCGAGCGCGTCGACCACGTCCACACCGTGCGCCCACGTCTCCATGAGCCGGGCTTCTGCCGACGACCGTGTCCTCATCGGCGGGCCGTACCAGGGGATCCTCTCCTCCGGGTCCGACGCTCGGAACGCCTCGATCAGCGCCGCCCGCTCTTCACGCAGCCACCCGACCACTCCCGCAGGCGAGAGACCCCGGCCCTGGGCGAACTGACTCTCCATCAAGGCGTCCCCGCCGTCGGCGAAGTCGTCGTTCACCGCAGCCATGAAGCGCTCGGGGTCGGTGGCGGCGACCCGGGCCTTCTCGTCGAAGCCTGCGAGATGCGAGATCTGGTCGCGCACGGTCCACGGCTCGGACGGTGTGAGCGTGTCGATGCCGTCCGGACCCTCCCCGAGCCCGTCGACGGCGACCAACAGAGACTCGGTCTCGGCGGCCAGGTCGTCGAGGATCGAATCGCCTTCCCATCCGGGATGGCTCATTGGCCCCGCCCGACTTCGATTCCCGTCATCTGCTCCAACGCCTTGACGAGCGCATGGTTGCCTTCCGCCCCCAGCCCCTGCTGCTGCAGCGTCCGATAGAGGTGGAAGGCGATCGAGGTGCCGAGCGTGGGGACTCCCAGCTCGTCCGCGGCTTCGAGCACGAGTCGGATGTCCTTCAGTTGCAGGTCGATGGTGAATCCGGGTCGCCAATCGCGTTCGATCATCTGCGGGCCACGGTTGGCGAGCATCCACGATCCAGCCGCACCCCCGGTGACGGCGCTCAAGGTGGCATCGAGGTCGAGGCCGGCAGCCTGGGCGAAGAGCAGTGATTCGGACACCGCCAGTTGGTTGACCACGACGAGCATCTGATTGACGATCTTGACGAGCTGTCCCGAACCGACCGGCCCCACGTGGGTGATGGTCTTGCCCATCGCCTCGAAGTACGGCATCGCCCTGGCGACATCGTCGGCGTCGCCTCCGACCATGATCGAGAGCGTCCCGTTGGCCGCACCTTCCGAGCCGCCTGAGACGGGAGCGTCCACCCACGAACCTCCGGCGGAGGCGACCAGTGCGGCCAGTTCCCGGGTGACTCGGGGACTGATGGTGCTGTGGTCTACGACGAGAGCGTTAGGTCGAAGCCCGGCCAGAATGCCGTTGTCGCCCTGCACGACGGCCTCGACGTCCGCACTGTCCGATACGCAGATGAGCACCACGTCACATGCGGAGGCGACAGCGTGCGGTGAGTCGGCCACAGTCGCTCCCTCGATCGCCTCGGCCTTGGTCTTCGTCCGATTCCACACGAGGACGTCGTGGCCGGCGGCGATCAGATTGCGCGACATGCCGCTGCCCATGATTCCGATTCCGACGAAGCCGACAGCGCTCACGTTTCGTCCTCCCTCCGGATCACGATCAAGGCGGCCTCCGCCTCGACCTGGTCTCCCTCCGCCGCGTGTACAGATTCGACGATCCCGGCCACCGGGGCGCGCAGAGTGTGTTCCATCTTCATCGCCTCCATCACCAGCAGGCTCTGACCGGCAGCAACCGCCTCGCCCTCGGAGACGAGGACGGTGAGCACCCTTCCCGGCATCGGCGCGTGGAGGGAGCCGGCGTCGGCGACGCGAGCGGTGGACGGGAAGCGTTCGTGTTCGACGAGACGGATGTGGCCGGTCGGTCCGTCGACATCGACGATCTGTCCGCTTCGGGCGACCCGGTACCGACGGCGTCTTCCTTCGATCTCGATTGTCACGATTCCGTCTGTCGCCGTGTGGTCGAATCGGACAGGGTCGGCGTCGTCAAAAGTGACGGTGGAGCCGGAACGGTCGAATCGGTAACCGACAGAGACCGTTCCTTGCGGGCCGTCGAACTCCACCACCTGGGGATCTGTCGGGTTGTTCCTCCATCCCGACGGGACGGTTGCGAGGATCGGGGATGCCGCCCGCCGCTCTGCGTGTCCCGAGAGTGCGGCGGCGAGCGCCATCTCGGCGATGTCCTCGGCTGCGGGAAGCGGGGCGCCCAGCGTGGCCGGATCGTGACGTTCGAGGAACCCGGTGTCGGTGTCTCCTGTCAGGAACTCCGGGTGTCGGAGAAGTCGCACGAGCAGGTCGCGATTGGTGATCGAGCCGTGGATCGTGGCGCGTTGCAGTGCAGAGGCCAGCGCCATCGCCGCTTCTCGGCGACTGGGTGCGTAGGCGATGATCTTCGCGAGCATCGGGTCGTAGTGGACGGGGATCTCTGAGCCCGACTCGACTCCGGAGTCGACGCGAATCCCCGGACCCGCCGGGACGGAGAACTGCGTCAGCCGACCCGTCACCGGCAAGAACCCTTTCGTGGCGTCCTCGGCATACAGCCGCACTTCGATGGCGTGCCCGTCGAGGGCCGGGTCCAGGACAGCCGCCGGCAGTTGCTCTCCCGCCGCGACGAGCAGCTGCAAGCGCACGAGGTCGAGGCCGGTGATCGCCTCCGTCACCGGATGCTCCACCTGGAGGCGGGTGTTCATCTCCAGGAAGAAGAAGTTCTCGTCTGCCAGGAGAAACTCGACCGTGCCTGCGCCCACGTAGTCGACCGCCCGAGCGGCGGCGACGGCGGCAGAGCCCATTCGTTGGCGCAGGTCGGCATCGACTGCAGGCGACGGGGCCTCTTCGACGATCTTCTGGTGTCGGCGCTGGATGGAGCATTCGCGTTCGTGCAGCGACACGACGTTGCCATGGGTGTCCCCGAACACCTGGATCTCGACATGTCGTGGAGCGATCAGGTACTTCTCCAGAAAGACGGTGCCGTCACCGAATGCACTGGCAGCCTCCCGTTCAGCCCCGCGGACGGCCTCGATCAGCCCTGGTTCGTCATCGACGATCCGCATGCCCTTCCCGCCGCCCCCAGCGGAGGCTTTTACCAGCACGGGGTAGCCGATGGCCGACGCCGCCTTGAGCACGTCCGGATCCGACAGACCGGTGAGGTCAGTCGACGGGAGGGTGGGGACGCCTGCCTCGGTGATGAGTCGCTTGGATTCGAGCTTGGAACCCATCCGGGCGATGGCATCCGGCGATGGGCCGATCCACACCAACCCGGCGTCGATCACCGCTTGGGCGAAGTCTGCGTTCTCGGCGAGGAATCCGTAGCCGGGGTGGATCGCCTCCGCTCCGGTTCGCCGGGCGGCTTCGATGACGAGATCCCCCCGCAGGTACGAGTCGACTGCGGCTGCACCGCCGAGAGCGACGGCGTCGTCGGCTTCTGAAACGAAAGGAGCGTGGCGGTCGGGGTCGGAGAAGACGGCGACAGTTCGAATGCCCATCGCCCGGCAGGTCCGAAAGACTCGACGCGCGATCTCACCTCGATTGGCGACGAGAACAGAACTGATCATCGGTGGGTGAAGCTACCACCCGAGCGGGAGCCGACGCTCAGATGCCTTTCGGCTTGAGATAGCGCTCGGCGAGGGACGCCAGGAAGTCGATCGCCAGGGCCAGGAGGGCGACGAGCGCGGCACCGACGAAGATGGCCGTGTTGCGTTGCAGTTTCAGGCCCGAGTTGATCGTCTCTCCGAGACCGCCTGCGCCGATGAGAAACACCAGGGCGGCCATGCCGACGTTGATGACGAGGGCGGTGCGCACGCCGGCGAGGATCACAGGGACGGCCAGTGGCAGTTCGATGCGCTGGAGCACCTCGCGTTTGGACATCCCCATCCCGCGAGCGGCTTCGATCGTCGGCTTGTCCACCTGATCCAGTCCCACCATCGTGTTGCGAAGGACCGGGATGATGGCGAACACGGTGAGGGCGACGATGGCGGTGATCGTGCCGCGCCCCATGATCGTGAAGAAGATGATGATCAGTCCGTAGGCAGGAATCGCCTGACCCGAGTTGGCGAAACCGACGACGGTGGGTGCGAACTTCCGGAACTGGTCGCGGGTCAGGGCGATGCCGAGCGGAATGGCGGTGCCGACCACCAGCAAGGTCGACCACATCGTCACGTTGATATGGGATCGGAACTGACCGATCAGCTTGTCGGTGGACAGGATGTCGGCCGTGGTCCCGTCGAACTCGCTGTAGAAGTACACCGCGCCGACCGTGAGCAACAAGAACAGGAACATCGCCGGAGGGATGACGAGCTGGATCCGGTCGCGGATCGCCGCGATCTCGGCGTCGGTCTTCTCGACAACGGTCTTTTGGGCGGTGGCGACAGTCATGCGTTGGCGGCCGCCTGTCGGTTCCGTTCGACCCGCTGTAGTTCCTGGAGGAAATCGGTGAGGAGTTCGAGGCGGACACCACCCATGTACCGGCCCTGAGGGTCGACACACGCGGCGCACCCCGTCACGGACAGGAGCATCTTCTCGAGCGCATCCCGCAACGTGTCTTCTGGTTCGACCGTCACGCGAACCCGCTGTCCTGCCTCGTCGAGGCCCTCAGCGCGGTCCAGGGCGGTGCGGTCGAGCCAGCGAGTCGGCTTGCCGTCCTTGTCGAGCATCAGGGCCCACCCGTCGATGGACTTCTCGATCGCCTGCAGTACCGCGTCCCGACTCACCGGCGCGGTGATGGTGGGGATCTCGGTCAGTTCGAGGTCGCCAATCCGTTTGAGGTTCAGACCTTTGAGGATCGCTCCCGAACCGAGGAAGTCCTCGACGAAGGCGTTCGCTGGGTGGGCGAGGATCGCCTCCGGAGTGTCGTACTGGGCGATACGGGACTGTTCGCGCAGGATGGCGATCTGGTCGCCCATCTTGATGGCTTCGTCGATGTCGTGGGTGACGAAGACGATCGTCTTCTGCAGCTCCGATTGGAGGCGGAGGAACTCGTTCTGGAGCCGGTCACGGGTGATGGGGTCGATGGCTCCGAACGGCTCGTCCATGAGCAGCACCTCAGGGTCTGCGCCGAGCGCACGCGCCACGCCGACGCGTTGGGCCTGACCACCTGAGAGTTCCTTTGGGTACCGGGTGCGGTAGATCTTGGGATCCATGCCGACCATCTCCAGGAGTTCGTCGACTCGGGCGTCGACTCGGGCTGAGTCCCAGCCGAGCAGCCTCGGAACGGTGCCGATGTTCTCTGCGATGGTGCGATGGGGGAACAGACCGATCTGTTGGATGACGTAGCCGATGCGGCGGCGTAGGTGATCGGCGTTGACGGTGGTGACGTCTTCGCCGTCGAAGATGATCCGGCCTCCGCTCGGTTCGATCATCCGGTTGATGAGACGCAGGGTGGTGCTCTTGCCGCACCCGGACGGTCCGACGAGGACCAGGATCTCTCCCTTGGGGATTTCGAGGTCGAGTTCGGCGACGGCCGGTTCCTCGGTACCCGGATAGACCTTGGTGACGTTCTCGAGTCGGATGAATGCTTTGTCGGTCATCTGAGCTGACTCCTTCGGGCTCAACGGAGACCTGGCGAGGTCGTGTATTTGCGGATAAGCCCGAAGATCCCGTCGAAGATCAGGGCGAGGAGGATGATGAAGAGGGTGCCGGTCCAGATCTTCTCTGCGGCGAGACGGAATCCCCAGTTGGTGAGGCCATCTTTGATGAAGTCGCCGAGTCCACCACCCGCGATGAGGGTGGCGATGGCGGCGATTCCGGCAGTGAGGAGCGAAGCGACCCGGACCCCGGTGACGATCACCGGCCAGGCGAGCGGCAGTTGGATCTTCCACAGCCTCTCCCTGCTCGTCAGTCCCATGCCGCGTGCAGATTCGAGAACGGCCGGGCTGACTTCCGCCAAACCGGTCACGGTGTTCCTGAGGATCGGCAGCAGTGCGTACATAAACAGGGCGATGAATGCGGACCAGAACCCGAGTCCCACGATCGGGATGAAGATCGTGAACAGAGCGAGAGACGGCAGGGTGATAAACACGGAGGCGATGCCGAGCGCCACTTCCTTCTGCACCGGCTTGTCCTGCACCCACACTCCGAGGCCGACACCGACAACCGTGGCAGCGACCATCACAGTGACGATGTAGATGGCGTGCTCGATGGTGAGCTCCATCACGTCGTCGAGATTGTTGGTGAGGTAATCGAAGAAGCTGACTACGCCGTCCATGTGGTCCCTTCTGAAACCGGGGGCCGGACTTCCGGCCCCCGGTAGCGGTTCATGGTCAGCCCTGGATCAGGCCCTGATCGATCAGGTACCGGCGGGCGACGTCGGCCGGATCTTCGGCGTCCTCGTTGACCTGGCGGTTGAGTTCCTGCATCAGATCGTTGTCGAGGGGGGCGAGGATCGCTGCGGCAATCGTGTCGAATGCTGCAGGTGCCTCCTGGTACTTGTCGTCCCTGATGCCCATGGAAACGTTGTACAGGATCATCACGCCGGGATCTTCGACCACGGTGAGTCCGAGCGCCGGGATGCGGCCGTCGGTCGTGAAGATCTCACCGAATTCGCAGTTGTTGTTGGCGGTCTCGGTGTAGATCACGCCGGTGTCGAGGATCTCGATCTGGCTCTCGGGAACGTCATAGCCTGTGGCCTCTTCGAAGAGGATCAGACCGTCAGGACGGCTCGGGAATTCGGATTCGAGACACAGGATGGCGTCAGGATTGGCGGACAGGTGGTCGGCCATCGTCTGCATGGTGAAGGCGCCGCCGTTGGCAGTGGTCAAGTCGGGGCTCGAGGCGAACCCATACGTGTCGTTGAACGGCGACCGGCTCAGCCAGTGGATGTTGTTCTCGGCCAGATCCCGCTCGCGAACGATCGACGTCAGGGTCTCAGGATCGTTGGGGATGTCGTCCTCGATGCCGAGGTGGACCGAGTAGCCGGTTCCGTTGTACTCCATGTACGTGTCGATCTCACCGGCGAGCAGCGCTTCGCGGGCGACGTTCGTCCCGCCGAGGTTGACCCGGTCGGTGACGTTCGCGCCAAGGGCGTCGAAAACCACGACCATGATCTGACCGAGCACGAGCTGCTCGGTGAAGTCCTTGGACCCGACTGCGATGTCGATTCCATCGAGGCTGACGTCCGCCAGGGCTCCTGCACCGCCTGCTGCGTCGCCGTCGCCATCGCCGCTTCCGCACGCGGCGACTATGAGCGAGAGCACTGCGAGCAGCACGCTAAATCTGAATGTTCTTGACTTCATCTGAATACCTTCCTCCGAGAATCGGATGAGGCGCGGACGACCAAAGAGTCGATGCGACCTGGGTTTCACCCTAACCACCCGTCATCGGCGACCGTCAAATCGTCCCACGATGTGGAACGCTTTCCGGTCTTCTTTCACATTCGGAAGACGCCGAACTCGGACGTTCCATTGACGTCATTCGAGTGGGTCGCGGAGAGCGCAATTGCGAGCACGGTCCGTGACTCGCGTGGGTCGAAGAGCCCGTCGTCCCTGACCCGTCCAGTTGAGTGGTACGCCTGTTCCTCGTACTCGATCTGCGCCTCGATCAGTGCTTTGCGCTGGAGGTCTGCCTCTTCGTCAAACGGTATCCCTCTCGATTCGGCGGCGTCTTTGGCGATGATCGACATCACACCGGCCAACTGTTTCGGGCCCATCACCGCCACCTTGTGATTCGGCCATCCGAACACGAAGCGTGGGTCGTAGGCCCTGCCCGACATTCCGTAGTTGCCGGCCCCGTAGGAAACACCTGCCATGAGGGCGATGTGGGGCACCGTCGAATTGGCGATGACGTTGATCATCTTCGCCCCGTCCTTGATGATCCCACCCTGCTCGTACTGTTTTCCCACCATGTAGCCGGTGGTGTTGTGGATGAAGATCAGAGGCGTGTCGTAGCGGTTCGACAGTTGGATGAATTCGGTGGCTTTCTCTGCTTCCTCGGAAAATATGACGCCCCGCTGATTGGCGAGAATCCCGACCGGAAACCCGTGAATCGATCCCCACCCGGTGATCATCGACGTTCCATACAGTGCCTTGTACTCCTCGAATCGGGACCCGTCGAGGATGCGTCCGAGGATCTCGCGCATGTCCATCGGGATCCGCAGATCATGCGGGATCACCCCCAGCATGTCTTCGGGATCGTGGATCGGTTCGTCGGCCGGCATACTCGGCCCGGGGCCGCGTTTGCGCCAGTTGAGATGGCCGATGATGTCCCTGCCGATTCGGATCGCATCGATCTCGTCCTGGGCGAAATAGTCCGAGAGTCCTGAGATGCGAGAATGCATCTCCGCCCCACCCAACTCCTCGTCTGTCGACACCTCGCCGGTTGCCATCTTCACCAGCGGTGGACCGCCGAGGAAGACCTTGGCCTGTTCTTTGACCATCACCGAGTAGTCGGCCATTCCGGGGATGTACGCCCCCCCAGCCGTGGAACTTCCGAACACGAGTGCGATCGTTGGAATGCCCTCTTTCGACATGTGTGTCATGTTCCGGAACCACTTGCCGCCCGAGATGAACACTTCGCTTTGGTCCGGGAGGTCGGCCCCGCCTGACTCCACGAGGTTGATCAAGGGGAGTCGGTTCTGGAGGGCGATCTCCTGGGCGCGCAGCGCCTTTGGCAATGAATAGCGGTTCGAGGCACCGGCCTGGCTGGTCGGGTCGTGGGCGGAGAGGACGCATTCGACCCCGTTGACCACTCCGATCCCGGTCACGGCGTTGGCGCCGAGCGGCTTTTCGGATCCCCATGCCGCCAGCGTGGACAACTCCAGGAACGGGGCATCGCGATCGACGAGCAACTCGATCCGCTCGCGGGCGAGGAGCTTGCCTCTTTGGCGGTGACGGTCGACGTACTTCTGACCCCCACCCAGCCTGGCCTTGGCCTGCAGGTCTTCGAACTCCTCCAGCTTCGCCTGCATGGCAGCGCGGTTGGCCCGGAACTCCTCGGACTTTCGGTCGACCGTCGTAGGAAGTGTCTGCACCCGCAGGAGCGTAGAGGAGGAGGCCCTGGCTGTGCTCTCCGACCCGCGCGAGAATCCTTACGGGGAAGGCCCGGACGATTACCTGACCTTGAAGGTGGTGGGGAACCCCACCGGCTGATCCGGTTCAGCGGGCCAGTAGTTCGTTCATCTCGGCGATCTCTCGTTCCTGGGTTTCGACGATCTCGTCGCACAGGGACAGGATCTCGGAGTCGGTGAGGGCTGCTTCTTCGCACATGACGATGGCGCTGGAGTGATGGGGGATCATCGAGCGGAGGAACTGGTCGTCGCCGACACCGGTCTGGAGTCGTCCCATGGTGAACACGGTGACGAACAGCAGGCTGAATCCTCCGATCAGTGCCAGGTTCAGTTTTCGGTCCGGGTACATCGACCACATGACAGCCAGCATCACGACCACCATCGGCGCCGACATCATCACCGCCATGTAGAACCGGTTGATGTTGGGCAGGAAGTGGTCGAAGCGGTCGATCAGGGCGTAGGTGAGAAGGAACATCACCACCGTGTTGATTCCGATGGCGACGCCGAGTTTCCGATAGTTGGTGAGGTCTGGAGTCATTCTCCCCTTCTACCCAAGCTCCGGCCACATGAAACGTCCCGAGGGTTCGTCGGCAGTACAACATTGGCCGTCCATTAGATTGGTGCGGTATGCGGCGCATCTTCACAGTCCTGGCACCGTCTCTTCTCGTGCTGACGGTGGTCACGGGTGTGCTGTTGATGCACGGGTTCGAAGCTGTCAGCCCCGAACCACTCGCAACCCACACCGCCCACGAGGCGGATGACTCGACTTCGACCATGTCTATGGTCGGATTGTGTGTGTTCGTGGCCGCATTGGCGGTGATGGCCGTCGTGTTGTTGCCCTCCTTCGGGTCGGTTGTTCCCCCCTCCTCGCGTCGTCCTGGCCGGATGGACTGGCGGATGCCGGTGCTGCGTGGTCCTCCCGACGGGTTCTCCTATGAGCGGTGCGTGATCCGGGTCTAAACCCGCGCCCTGACCTGGCACGCGCATCAAACTCTTGGAGGAACCAATGTCATCTATCACAACCCGTTTCGGGCTGCTCGTCATCGCTGTGGCGGTGGTGGTTGCCGCTTGCGGTGGAGATTCCACCACCACCCCTGAATCGACCACGACCAGCACGGATACCACCATGGCCATGGCCGTCGAAGACGACCATTCCGACTTCTCCTTCGGGGAGCCGGCGGACGCCGCCGACGCCGACCGGGTGGTCGAGATCACCGCCAGCGACGACTTCCGCTTCGACCCGGCGGAGATCACCGTCACCGCCGGAGAGACCATCACCTTCCGGATCACGAACACCGGGGTGATCCCACACGATTTCACGCTCGGCGACGAAGCCACCCAGCAGGCCCACGCCGAGGAGATGGAAGAAATGGCGGGCATGGCCATGCCTGACGAACCGAACGCCATGGTGATCGGTCCCGGTGAGATCCGGGAACTGACCTGGTACTTCAGCGAACCGGGCAATCTCCTGATCGGCTGTCATCAGGTCGGCCACTACGAGGCGGGAATGATGGCAGAGGTGACCGTCGAAGGATGAGACCGACCATCCGCCGGATGGCGACGGTGGGGGTGATGGCCATGCTGGTTGCGGGGTGCGCGAGTACCCCGCAACCAGCCTCGACGGTTCTCGATCTTTCCGGAGGGGCACCACCACCCCCCGAGATCGACACCGCCCTGGCAGCCAGGGGACAGGACCTGTATTTGCAGTACTGCGGAGCCTGTCACGGTGTCGATTTGCGAGGAGCGCCGAACTGGAAGACACCAAACGACGACGGCTCCTATCCGCCGCCACCGCACGACAGTTCCGGTCACACCTGGCATCACTCCGACCGCACACTGATCGAACTGATCCTCAACGGGTCGGAGTTCGAACAGAGCCGCATGCCCACCTTCGCCGGACGGCTGACCGAGGAAGACGTCATGGCAATCCTGGAGTACCTCAAGTCGGAGTGGGGCGAGTCCGAACGCATTTACCAGTGGCAGAACACCTGGCAGGAGGCGGGACGATGAGACCGGGACGTTCGACCCTATCTGACCCCACCCGGGGTGGGGTAGGTTGGGTTGAAGAGAGGTGATGATGCACATGTGGCAATGGAACGACGGTTGGCATTCAATGGGCTGGTTCGGCTGGTCGATGATGGTGCTGTTCTGGGGTCTGGTGATCTACGCCGTGGTGTGGGGATTCCGCACCCGCCAAGACTCCACTCCTCATGACGACGCGCTCGAAGTCCTGAAACGGCGATATGCCCTGGGCGAGATCGACCGAGAAGAGTTCGAAGAACGCCGCCAGGTCCTCGACCCGGACCGAAAAGCTCCCCGTCGATGACCGAACCCGCCGTCAAGACCGGCGGCGGAGTCCGGAGCCTGCTGGCAGCCGGTTGGGGAGCGGTCACCGGGATCGCTCCCCACGTCCTGCATCATGTCGGACCGCTGGCCGGTGCCGCCCTCCTCGCAGGCGCCAGTGGACAACTCGCCTTCTTCGCAGTCGGCCTGGTCGCCCGTGCCGACGTTGCGTCGGCTGCATCGACGATTCGACAACTGGCTGGCCCCGGGCCTGGCGTTGGGAGTCTTCGGTGGGGCGTTCGCCCTCTCCACGTTCGTGCTCGGCCCGCTCCTCACCGCCGACGACCCAGCCGCCCCGGCGACTGCCGCGGTAGACCACGAAGCGCACGGACACTGAAAGCTCAGTGCATGTGTGCGGTGGATGCCTTGACGCGAGGCGGTCGCCGAAGGTCTCTTCCGATCCCATCTGCGATCGTCTGACAGCAGTTCGGGTCGTGTCCACTTTTCGATGCGAGTCGAAGGACTGCCCAACAGCACGGACGTGATGGCTCCGCCGACATGGTTCCCGAACCCGCCGACGGTCACAGTGGATGCTTCGCTCCTCCGCGAGATCGACGTCGATTTCACCCCCCTGGCCGGCGACGAACAGTTGGTCGCTCCACCCATTGGAAAACGCCTTGACCTGGAAGAACTCGGTGTCCCGAACGACCTACCACTCACCCCGGGCGGCTGACTGCCACCCAGCAATGGCCGTCAGTTCGGGTTCGCCACGGCATTGAAGATTCGTCCAACGATGAAGTCCCGCAGCGGTCTGTGGAGTCGGCTCGAATCTTCAACACGACATACCCCAGCCATCCAGACCCTTGCTGTGCGGACGGCCCCCCTCGGCCTCGCAGGCTCGGCCACTCCCC
>JBBDQP010000052.1:0-5936 GCA_040905965.1 Acidimicrobiia bacterium | reverse complement strand
CACTCCCTCGCCTGGCGGCTCGGTCGCGGGGGGAGAATCACGGGGCGTAGAGGTCGAGCATGACTCGGTTGATCTCGCCGGCGTCGTTGAGGAACACCGAGATGGCGTACCACTCCAGGCATGACGTGATTCCTGCGGGCCGGAGGGTGAGCTGGCGGGTGGAATCCCATGGGAGGTCGAGCGGCCCTGATGCGCAGTGCGGGACCGGGCCGACGGTAGCGATCGTGATTCCCGACTCTCCGCGCAGCGGGCCGAGGACGTCGAACGGGCCGCCGTATCCGTTCCACTCTTCGACATCGATCGTCCAGCCTGCCCCGGTGACGGGGTCGGACAGCGATGCTTCGTGATCGGTGCCCAGGGAGATCGTGACTTCGTCCGCGAACGGAAGGCCCGGTGCCTCGCCGCGCGCTTCGGCGCGGATGGCGTCGAGGATCGCCAGGTCGGCGTCGGTGACCGTGTCGGCTGCCTCCCGATCCGGGATGGTGAACGGCACCGAGTACTCGATAGCTTCCTCCCCGCCCTCTTGCACCAGTGACAGCAGGTATTCCCCAGGTTCCAGCCCGTCAGCCCGGTACTGGAACAGGCCCCACGCCTCGGTCCAGTCGGTCGTCATGACGAACGGAGGAGCGTCGACTTCGGGCGGATTGCCGGTGGAGTCCAGCAGCGTGGTGCCGATGTTCGCCTCGAAGGGCCTGGCGAGGCCCCACACTTCGACCGTTCCGCCGGGTCCGGCGATGGGCTCACCCAGGATGTGGAAGCCGTTGCCGGCGAGGAGTTCGACTCCGTATGGCGTGACGTCGATGACGAGTTCTCCGGTATCCGCCACCCGGACCGAGGTGGTCCCAGGTATCGCCACGAAGATGGCCAATGATCCGTCGGTCCACCGTCCGATGAGCGCCGCGCTCGACTGATGGGTGCCGGACTGTGTCGCCCATGCGTATGGCACGCCTTCGAGCACGAACACCGTCGCTCCGTTCACCTGATGACGCACCATCGACGGGATGCCTGCGGGCTTCATGTCGGTGGTGATCCCGTCGATCGGCCAGCGGCCCTCGTCGAAGTTCGCTCCGAATGTGACGACGGTGCGAATGCATCCGCCCAATCCGAACTGGCGAACCGAGTACACGTGGTCGGGGCCAGATCCTGACGGCTCCGGCATTGGGCCGATTTCGTGCTCGCAAGGCGAGAGGTCGGGAAGCGACGGGTCGTATTCCTCGATGAATGCGGTGTTCACCCAGCCCGTGAGCCGTCGGCCGTCGAGTTCGCCGCCGTCGACGACGCGAGCGGGGTCGAGAAGTTCGACCTCACGCCACTCTCCACCGTCCGCGACGCTGGCGAGGTTGTCGATCGCTCTGACCCCGGCGTAGTTCGGAGGGAGGACCGCCACCAGGTCCGCATCGGCTCCGGGCTCCGAACGGACGTTGAGCACGTCGTCGGCGGCCACACCGACCACTCGATGCGTCGGAAGATCAGGAGAGACGTCGGTCGGAGCGGTGACTGTGGTGGTCACTTCGGTCTCTGGTTCGGTCGTGTCCGGCACGAGCGTGGTCGAATTCGGCACGGTGGTGCCTACGACGTTGTCGGTGTCCGGTCCGGCCAGCAGCCCGGAAACGGCCACCACTCCGATTACTGCCAGCACCGCGGCCGCACCGGCCAGCGCCGGCACCCACCGACGAACGGGGGCGGTGCGTCCCAACCGCTGGAGCGAGAACTGAGGATCGACTGCGTTGGTGCGCTGTTCCAGGTCCTCGAATGCCTGGCGGAGGCGGTCGTCGGCCTTCATCGTTCGTGTCCTTCCAAGAGTGCGGCGAGCGTGGTGCGAGCCCGGTGCAGGTGGACGCGGGCGGTGGCAGACGCGCATCCGAGGATGTCGGCGATCTCGCCGACGGGTCGGTCCTCGAGATAGTGGAGGGCGATCGCCGCCCGTTGCTTGGGCGGGAGTGATGCCACGGCTTCCCAAACCTCTTCATGCAGTTCGGGCGGAGGGGGCATTGCGTGTTGGGCCCCGAGCCGGCTGCGCCCCTGTTCGGCAACTGCGTCACGCCTGCGGCGGGACGATGCCAGGTTGATGGTGATCCGGCGGGCGAAGGCGCCCGGCTTGTCGTAGGTCGAGATGCGGTCCCATCTGTGGTAGATCCGGGTCATCGCCTCCTGGGCGATGTCTTCTGCCAGGAGACTGCTCCCGCACACCGCGGCCGCCAGGGCGACCATCGGTCGGAACTCGCGCAGATAGAACTCGTCGAAGGACGTTCCGTTCATCACACCCAGCTTCGTCGAGGTTTCGGTTCGCACATCATCCACACTCCGCAGAGCCGCGAGAGGTTTACTTCGGGACGTGTTTTGGCCGGGGTAGTTCGGCTCCGTAATCTCGCCTACGGCAAACGATCCACGAACGGCAACGGGTAGATGGACCTCATCGACTTCCTGATCATCCTTGGGCGCGTCCTGGCGACGTTCGTTCTCCTGTTGCTGGTCACCGTTTTGAACGTCTGGATCGAGCGCAAGGTGATCTCGGACATGCAGAACCGGATCGGACCGAATCGGGCAGGGCCGTTCGGGATCCTGCAGACGGTCGCCGACGGCCTGAAGCTCTTCTTCAAAGAGCAGATCAATCCGAAGAAGGCCGAAATGGGCGCCTTCATCCTCGCCCCCTTCCTTGCCGTGATTCCTGCCTTCCTGCTGTTCATGGTGATCCCGTGGGGCGCGCCGTTCCAGATCGGAGAGCGGACCGTGTCGCTGCAGGGCACCGATCTGAACATCGGAGTGCTGTTCATCCTCGCCATGTCGTCGCTGGCGGTGTACGCGGTGGTGCTCGCCGGATGGTCTTCCGGTTCGAAGTATCCGCTTCTCGGCGGAGTGAGGGCGACGGCTCAGGCCATCTCGTACGAGGCGGCGCTCGGCCTGTCGATCGTCACCGTGGTCATGTGGTCGGCGTCGGCCGGAGGCACCGGCGGTGGATCGCTGGCACTCTCGGAGATCGTTGCCAGGCAGTCAGGCACCCTCGAAGAGGTGGTCCCGCAACTCGGTTTCATCACGCAGTTCCTGCCGCGCTGGAACCTGTTCCCGCAGATCGTCGCCTTCGTGATCTTCATGATGGCCGCCGTCGCCGAGACGAACCGCGCGCCATTCGATCTGGTCGAAGCCGAACAGGAGCTCGTCGGCGGCTTCCACACCGAGTATTCGGGAATGCGGTTCGCCATGTTCTTCCTGGCTGAATACGTCAACATCTTCTCGATGTCGGCGCTGGCCGCCACGCTGTTCCTCGGAGGCTGGAACGGCCCGACGTTCGGTCTGACCGGCATTCTCGGTGCCGCCCTTCCCACTGTGTGGTTCCTCGCCAAGACTTATCTCATTTTCTTCATGTTCATCTGGATTCGGGCCACGCTGCCCCGGATGCGCTATGACCAGCTGATGACGCTCGGATGGAAGCGGCTGATCCCGGGAGCGCTCGGATGGCTGCTGCTTTCGACGCTCGTCATCGGTGTGCGACGATTCGGACTGCCGTGGGCGTGAGGTGAGACGATGGGTGTGATCAGCGAATTGGTGAAAGGCCTGCGGGTCACCGGACGCCAGATGTTCCAGCCGCGCGTCACCGTCGAGTACCCGAAGGTCTTCCGCGACAAGCCCCAGCGCTTCCACGGGCGGCATGTGCTCAACCGCTATCCGGACGGAATGGAAAAGTGCATCGGCTGCGAGTTGTGCGCCGGAGCCTGTCCTGCCAGGTGTATCTACGTTCGCGGTCAGGACAACCCGGTCGATGCTCCCGTCAGTCCTGGTGAGCGCTTCGGGTTCGTCTACGAGATCAACATGCTTCGCTGCATCTTCTGCGCCCTTTGTGTCGAGGCCTGCCCGACCGAGGCGATCACCATGACGCACCTCTTCGAAATGTCGACCACGAACAGGTCCGATGCCATTTACACGAGGCATGAGTTGCTGATGGACCGTGACGGAGCCGTCCCTCACATGTTCGAAGACGACGAGTTGGCGAATCTCGACGAACTCGGAGTGGCCGACGGATGGCTGCGGGCCACCGCTCCTTCGGGGAACGCCGCCTACGAGGGCATCAGGCAGTGGCAGGGCACGCCCGGGCCCGCCGACTGGGATCCTGAGCCCGATCAGGAGACGCGCGACGCATGATCGAACTCGTGATCTTCATCGTCATGGGCGCGGCCGCCATTGGGGGAGCGCTCGCCGTGATCTTCGCCAAGAATCCGGTGTACGGCGCACTTGGACTCCTGGGAACGCTGTTCTCTCTCGGTGTTTTCTACGTCGTGAACCTCGCCCATCTCGTCGCGGCGGTTCAGGTCATCGTCTATGCCGGTGCGGTCCTCACGCTGTTCCTCTTCGTCATCATGATGATCGGGGTCGACAAGGACGAGGACACCACCGAGAAGCTCCGCTTTCACCGTCCGCTGGTCGGCGGTCTGGCCGTCATCACCCTGGCGGTCGGCGGAGCGCTCGCCCTCGGAGGGCGCTTCGACTGGGTGCCAACCGTCGCCGGGGCCGAGACCCCGCCGAACGGAACGGTGGAAGCCCTTGCCGGTCGTCTCTTCACCGACTGGGTTCTCGCCTTCGAAGTGACCGCGCTGCTTCTGACGATCGCCGCGGCCGGAGCGGTGGCCCTGGCCTATTTCAAGCCGGATGGCTCGGAGCCGGAAGAATGATCGAGGTCACAGCCGGCTGGTACATGAGCCTCGCCGCGGTCCTGTTCTCGATCGGGCTGCTCGGGATTCTCGTGCGGCGCAACGCCCTCATCATGTTCATGTGCGTCGAGCTGATGCTCAATGCGGTGAACCTCACCTTCGTCGCCGCCGGTAGGGCGCTCGGATCGCTCGAAGGTCAGGTCTCCGTCTTCTTCGTGCTCGTCGTCGCCGCCGCCGAAGTGGTGGTCGGATTGGCGATCATCGTCGCCATCTTCCGGCGGCGTGAGAGCGCGTCTGTCGACGAACTGTCGGAGTTGCGCGGATGACGTCCGAGATCTTCGTACCGCTCGTCATTGTCGCGCCCCTCCTCGGAGCGGTCTTCCTGCATTTCCTCGGGCGCCGGATCGGCGAGCCGTTGGCCGGTTGGATCGCCACTGCGGCGATCGGGACGTCGTTCGTCCTCGGGGCGGTTTCGGCGATCGACTTCATTCGAGGCACCGGCGAACATTCCCAGCACATCATGTTGTGGGAGTGGATGCCGGCCATCGGGGCGGCGTTCGAGATCCAGTGGGATCCGCTCTCGGCGCTGATGACCCTGATCGTCACCGGGGTCGGGACTCTCATTCACATCTTCGCCATCGGATACATGCACGGCGACGAACGATTCGCCCGCTTCTTCACGTATCTGAACCTATTCGCCGCGTCGATGCTGGCCCTGGTGCTTGCAGGGAACTACGCGATGCTGTTCCTCGGCTGGGAGCTCGTCGGTCTCTGCTCGTACCTGCTCATCAGCTTCTGGTACACCCGACCGTCAGCCGCCGCTGCCGGAAAGAAGGCGTTCATCGTCAACCGGATCGGCGACTTCGGATTCATGATCGGGCTGATGCTCGTCTTCGTCACGTTCGGCACGCTCAGCTTCGAAGGCATCTTCGAGCGGGCCGGCGAAGTCCTGACGACCGGCACGGCTACGGCCATCGGACTGCTGTTCCTCGTGGGCGCCGCCGGCAAGTCGGCCCAGATTCCCCTCTACGTCTGGCTGCCAGACGCGATGGAGGGGCCGACGCCCGTCTCGGCGCTCATCCACGCGGCGACGATGGTCACTGCCGGTGTCTACGTGGTCGCCCGGTCTGCCGCCATCTTCCAGGAGGCTCCCGCCGCCGGGATGGCGGTGGCGACCGTGGGAGCCGTCACCGCGCTGTGGGCGGCGTCGATCGCCATCGCCCAGACCGACATCAAGAAGGTCCTCGCCTATTCGACGGTCTCCCAGCTCGGATACATGTTCCTCGCCGTCGG